>DBUL01000096.1:0-21849 GCA_002307905.1 Rhizobiaceae bacterium UBA1291 | reverse complement strand
GGCCTGCTGGCCTATTCGCCGCTTGCTGCCGGGCTCTTGAGCGGAAAGTATCTCGGCGGGAACAAGCCTGCCGGATCGCGCGCCGCGATCAACGGCGACCTCGGCGGCCGCCTGCAGCCGCTGCAGGAAGCACCCACCCGCGCCTATGTGGAACTCGCCAGGGCACATGGGATCGACCCGTCGGCGCTTGCCATCGCCTTTTGCCTGACAAGACCCTTCATGGCTTCGGTCATCATTGGCGCGACATCCATCGAGCAGTTGAAAGTCAATATCGGCGCTGCAGATCTCGTTCTACCGGACGGTGTGCTGAAGGGGATCGCCAAGATACATCGCGAATACCCGATGCCCATCTAGGTGGAGTTGGAACCGAAGTGCGCTGATGCGGATCTTGACCCCACAAGTGACCATTCGGCAACAATTTTGTTTCTGAAGAGTTCCCGCTCTGTAAAAGGGGGCCGGCAATGACCATCTGGGCCTGTGCTCAACTTGGGAAGCCTTCCCAGACACAAAGGGGATAAACGTGGATTACATCCTGGTCGTTGCCGGAATTGCGGGACTGTATTTTGGCGCCGAGTGGCTCTTGCGCGGGGCGATCGCCCTGGCTCAGAAGCTCGCGATACCTACACTCGTCGTCTCGCTGATCATCGTCGGCTTCGGCACGTCCATGCCGGAACTCCTGGTGTCCATTCGCGCCGCAACCACTGGTTCGGCCGATATCGCTCTCGGGAATGTCGTCGGATCCAATACCGCCAATGTCCTCCTGATCGTCGGCGCATGTGCTTTGATCTATCCCATCTCCACCTGGGACCGGGCCGTGCGCCGGGACACCTATGTCATGATGGCCACCTCGCTTCTGCTTCTTGGTCTGGTCCAATTTGGCTCGATCGAACGCATAGCAGGCCTGGCCATGGTGGCGCTCCTGCTCGCCTATGTCGGTTATGCCTACCTCCAGGGTCGCAAGGCATCAGTCCCGCTTGACGAGGAGGTCAAGCACGAAAAGCTCAGCGGCGTCTTCATGGCGACGTTGATTGCTGGCGGTCTGCTGACACTCTTTGCTGGCGCGGAGGCTCTGGTTCGCGGAGCGACCAATCTGGCGCGCGATTTCGGCGTGTCGGAAGCCGTGATCGGCCTGACGGTCGTCGCCATCGGAACGTCCCTGCCCGAGCTGGCCACCGGCATCATGTCGGCCTTGCGTCGTCACTCCGACATCATGATCGGCAATATCGTCGGCTCGAACATTTTCAACATCCTGTTCATCCTCGGTGTCACCTCGATCATACAACCGGTTAGCGCCGCCCCCCGTTTCGCGAGCTTCGACGTGCCGGTGATGCTGGCGATCACGCTCGGATTTTCGGCCTTGCTGCTGACCCATGTCGGCGTACGCCGGCTCGTAGCCGGTGCCATGCTGGTGATTTACGGGGCATACACCTTTGCTCTGGTGCAGATCTGAATTTGGATCGCCCACGCCGGCAGGCACGGCTGCCGGCGTGGGTCAGCCGACTTTCAACACTGTTTGCCCCTGATCGAGCGCAAAGCTGTAGGACAGGCCAGCGCCATTCAGCGCCTTCTGATCGAGTGTCAACGTGATGCGGTCCGTCGTTCCTTCGAAGGAAGCGGTCAATGTATTTCCAGTCACCGAGATCCGCACATCCCGCTCCAGGTAGCCGTCGAGCCTGAGGGTCACGCCGCCGTTGGACGTGATGGCGTCCTGCCCGTCACCGCGGGCGAATGCGTATTCCGCAACCGCATTCGATGCTGTCTGATTGGTCCGCTTGAACACGATCGTGTCGTTGCCCGTGCCGCCCGAGGCGAATATCCTCGTGCCTTCGAGAGTGAGGTCATCATCACCCTCGCCGCCATCGATCCCGATCAGCGCCTCACCGGCGGCCGCAATGCGATCGTTCCCCGCACCGCCGGTGACGTTCATCACCAGCCGCGCCGCGATCTCGACGACATCGTCTCCGCCACCGGCGTCGACATCGGCGATGAAACCCCCACTTGCGCTTATCCTGTCGGATCCGTTCCCGGTGGCAATCGAGGCGATGGACGCGGCCTTTGCGGACACGTGATCGTCACCGTTCCCCGTCTCGACATCGGAGACGCTCTGCGCGCGGAAGGTCAAACTGTCGTCGCCGCTGCCTCCTCTTGCCGCCGTGATATGGCCCAAGGTTTCGTCGACCGTGCCGGTCTCGTCGACAGCTTCGTCTCTCAGGGCGAGGATCTCGATAATCCGGGCAAGTGCCCTCTGGCCAGAAGTCTCGGCAACAACCGCAGGCTCCGACTGCTCCCAGGATGAGGAAGGCAGCCGCGGACGCAGGTCAGCACCTGCAGGTGAAAACAACTGAGTCGCATAGGCACTCGCAGACGGATTGCGATAGAAGCTGTTGATCACCGGCATGGCAGTATTCCTGACGAAAAGTCGCACCAAAATCTGGACGCAGCATGGACTGAAGAAGTTCAGAATTAGCTTACAGGCCGCCCGACCGATCCCGAAACTGATCCACAAATCTCGGTAAGCGCGTGGTTAACCCCGCAACGAAAGACGCCATGGGCGCAGAAAATTCCGCAGAGACCTTGCATTTCCGGCCGATACG
Organism: Rhizobiaceae bacterium UBA1291; assembly: GCA_002307905.1. Taxonomy (GTDB): domain Bacteria; phylum Pseudomonadota; class Alphaproteobacteria; order Rhizobiales; family Rhizobiaceae; genus Allorhizobium. The sequence goes on along the minus strand of DBUL01000096.1, from coordinate 19,255 downwards.
CGTATAAGCGCGCCGTTCACAACACCCGGTCTTTCTGGCTGGTGGCTGAACGGAGGGCAGGCTCCAGCAATGGATCCGCAGNNTCTCGACCGTCTCGAACACAACGCTTTTCTTGCCTCGGCCTGGCCGAACAGGAGCAGTCGTTGAGGCTTAGCGCCGGATCCGGGTGATGACAACCGCAAGAAAGGCAAAGCTTACAATGGCTCTTTACGAACATGTATTCCTTGCCCGGCAGGATATGTCCGCTCAGCAGGTTGATGCCCTCGTCGAACAGTACAAGGGTGTTATCGAAGCGAATGGCGGCAAGGTCGGGCGCGTAGAAAACTGGGGCCTCAAGTCCCTCACCTACCGCATCAAGAAGAACCGCAAGGCTCATTACGCGCTGATGGACATCGAAGCTCCGGGTGCGGCGATCCACGAAATGGAATGCCAGATGCGCATCAACGAAGACATTCTTCGTTACATGACCATCGCCGTGGAAGCCCACGAAGAAGGCCCGTCGGCCATGATGCAGAAGCGCGACCGTGATGACCGTCCGCGCCGTGACGGCGACGACCGTGGCCCGCGCCGCGAAGGTGGCTTCAGCGACCGTGGTCCGCGTCCGGACCGTGGCCCGCGCGAAGGTGGCTTCGAGCGTCGTCCGCGCGAAGACCGCGCGTAAAGCTGAGCAAAAGGAGAAATTACAATGGCTGATGCATCCTCTTCTCAGGCACGTCGTCCCTTCCATCGTCGTCGCAAGACCTGCCCCTTCTCGGGCGCAAATGCTCCGAAGATCGACTATAAGGACGTTCGTCTGCTGCAGCGCTACATTTCCGAGCGCGGCAAGATCGTACCTTCGCGTATCACCGCAGTTTCCCAGAAGAAGCAGCGCGAACTCGCCAAGGCGATCAAGCGCGCCCGCTTCCTCGGCCTGCTGCCGTACGTCGTAGCCTAAGACCGATCCGAAGCCTGCCGGCATCACGCCGGCGGGCTTCATCCCTTCCGCGTTGGGCGCGGATCGGAACCATGCCGACGGTCGCCAGCTTCAAGCGAAGCTTCAGCGACTTCAGGTAAAATCCCATGTTGGGGACGGACTTCAGGATCTGATTCCGGCTTCTCCCCTAACTGCTTGAACCAGCAGGACAGCGAGCGTGAAACAAGTGAACAGACAATTGCTGCTGATCGGCGTGATCGCCGGTATTACCGCTACCCTGCTGGTGCTGGGCGCGAATGCGCAGCCGTCGTTTTCCTCGATACTCTATGCCGCTTCGGCTCTGCCCGTCCTGATCGTCGGCCTTGGCTGGGGAAATGTGGCGTCAATCACCGCCATCGGAACAGCAGCTGTCCTCGGCGCGCTCGCTATCTCGCCGCTCTTTGCGCTTGCCATGGCCATCTTTACCCTGCTTCCGGCCGGCTGGCTCAGCCATCTCGCCAATCTCGCCCGGCCCGCTTCCGAGATCGGTGGCCCCGACGACCTGGTGGCCTGGTACCCGCTGTCCGACATCCTGCTGCATCTGTGCGGGCTGGTGACGCTCGCGGTGATCTTTCTCGGCGTCATGATCGGCTACGGCCCGGACCTGACCGGCCAGATGGTCGATATGCTGATCGCCTCGGTCAACGAGCGCGATCCGACGCTTGCGGCCGACCCTGCCTCGATCGAGCAAGTCAAGCGCACGATGGTACTGCTGCTGCCGATCGTTCAGGGCGGTATCTGGGTGCTGATGCTATTTGCCGCCTATTACATCGCCATGCGCGTCGTGAACTCTTCCGGCCGGGCGCTGCGCCCGCGCGAGGACTTTCCGTCTTCGCTGCGCATGAACCGCAACGCGGTCTACATTTTCCTCGCCGGGATCGTCGCCTGCTTCCTCGGTGGTGTGCCGGCACTGATCGGAGCGACGATTTGCGGCACCTTCGGCGCGGGCTTCCTGCTGGCAGGCTTCGGCGTGCTGCACCTGCGCACGCGCGGCAAGGACTGGCGCCTTCCGGCGCTCGTTCTCGCCTATATCTCCGCTCCGATGATCCTGCCGGCCTTCATCATTCTCGTCCTCGGACTTGCCGATACAAGGCGGACCGTGGCCCTGACCCCGGCCCGTAGGGCCAAGACTGACCAGTCCGAGTCGTAAATTCAAACTGAAAGGAACAGAAAAATGGACGTGATTCTTCTCGAACGCATCGCCAAGCTCGGCCAGATGGGCGAAACCGTAAAGGTTCGTGACGGCTTTGCCCGTAACTACCTCCTGCCGCTGGGCAAGGCCCTGCGCGCCAATGCCGCCAACAAGGCACGCTTCGATGCCGAGCGCGCAACGCTCGAAGCCCGCAACCTCGAGCGCAAGTCCGAGGCCCAGACGGTCGCCGAAGTTCTCGACGGCAAGCGCTTCATCGTCGTTCGCTCTGCCGGCGAAACCGGCCAGCTCTACGGTTCGGTTGCCGCGCGTGACGTCGTTGAAATCCTCGCCGCCGAAGGCTTCAACCTTGGTCGCAGCCAGGTCGAACTGAACACCCCAATCAAGGCCATCGGCCTGCACAAAGTGGTCATCCATCTGCACGCCGAGGTCGAAATCGCGGTCGAACTCAATGTTGCCCGCTCGGCCGACGAAGCCGAACGCCAGGAAAAGGGCGAAAGCCTCACCTCGGCCGACGCCATCTACGGCGTGGATGAAGACGCGCTTCGCCCGGAAGACTTCTTCGATCCGGACGCTGACCGCGACGAAGGCGACGACGAATAAGACCAGCGCCTGCTGGACACGACGCCCGGGTCTCGCGACCCGGGCGTTTTTGTTTTTCCTGCCGATTGCGCGGCGAGTGATGGCGTTTGAAGTTTTGCCGTTCACGGCAGGGCTTTGCGATATGATCAGAGGCGGATTGGCGATTCGTTTGGCGAGAATTTCGCGCAAGCACTTTCCTCACGAGGGGTGCTGATTCTATTCGATGCCCTGTGGATAGAAGGGGACAAGTCCCGTGCGCTCGATTGAAGTTGACTCGCACCAACCCAGCCGCCAAATCCATAGGCCAACACGATAGACATTCCCGAGAAGAAAAGACGGTAGCCCGCGATGAACGATGCTGCGCGCAAGATAGCCCCGATCCAGCCGGCCGAAGCCCACTACCGGGAAGCGCCGAACAATATTGAGGCCGAACAGGCCCTTCTGGGTGCGATTCTCGTCAACAATGACGCCTATTACCGCGTCTCCGACTTCCTCAAGCCGGATCACCTGTACGAGGCCCTGCACCGCAAGATCTTCGAGGTCGCCTCCGAGATCATCCGCATGGGCAAGACCGCCAACCCGGTCACCATCAAGACCTTCCTGCCGGCCGAGCAGAAGGTCGGCGACCTGACGGTTGCGCAATACCTCGCCCGCCTCGCTTCGGAAGCGGTCACCATCATCAACGCAGAGGACTATGGCCGGGCGATCTACGACCTCGCGCTCCGGCGTTCCCTGATTCAGATCGGCGAAGACGTCGTCAACATCGCCTATGACGCGCCGCTCGACATGCCGCCGCAGGCACAGATCGAAGACACCGAACGCCGCCTCTTCGCTCTTGCCGAGAATGGCCGTTATGACGGCGGCTTCCAGTCATTCAACGATGCGGTTGCACAGGCGATCGACATGGCCGGCGCCGCCTTCGAACGTGACGGACACCTGTCCGGCATTTCCACCGGCATCATGTCGCTCGACAGCAAGATGGGCGGATTGCAGCGCTCCGACTTGATCGTGCTGGCCGGACGTCCGGGCATGGGCAAGACCTCGCTCGCGACCAACATAGCCTACAATATCGCCGCCGCTTATGAGCCCGAGATCAATCCGGACGGCTCCTTCAAGGCCAAGAACGGCGGCGTCGTCGGCTTCTATTCGCTGGAAATGTCGTCCGAACAGCTCGCCACCCGTATCATCTCCGAGCAGACGGAGGTCTCGTCCTCGAAGATCCGCCGCGGTGACATCACCGAAGCCGATTTCGAAAAGCTCGTCGCCTGCAGCCAGATGATGCAGAAAGTGCCGCTGTTCATCGACCAGACCGGTGGTATCTCGATCGCCCAGCTGTCGGCCCGCGCCCGTCGCCTCAAGCGCCAGCGCGGCCTCGACTGCCTGGTGGTCGACTATATCCAGTTGATGACCGGTGCCGGCAAGGCGGGCGAGAACCGCGTGCAGGAAATCACCCAGATCACCACGGGCCTGAAGGCGCTCGGCAAGGAACTCAACGTTCCCATCATCGCGCTGTCTCAGCTGTCGCGTGGCGTGGAAAGCCGCGAAGACAAGCGGCCACAGCTCTCCGACCTTCGTGAGTCGGGCTCGATCGAGCAGGATGCCGACGTCGTGCTGTTCGTTTTCCGCGAGGAATACTATGTAAAGAACAGCGAGCCGCGCGACATGGCCGACCCCAAATATCCGGAATGGGAAGCGCTGATGGACAAGGTCAAGGGCACGGCCGACGTCATCATCGCCAAGCAGCGCCACGGACCGACCGGAACCGTCAAGCTCGCCTTCCAGGCGGAATTCACCCGCTTCGCCGACCTCGCCGACCCGAGCTTCACGGCCTATGAGGAGCCGTGAGCCAGCACAGTCAAAAATCTCGGCCACGGAGGTTCTGACGGTCAAGCCGTGCGGAGCTGCGCGGCAAACAATTGTGCATTGCGAGATTTAGTCGGCCACATACGTTCCCGGGCACGCGAAAAATGCTAGGGTCGCGGACAATTCTCTCAGCCCAGTGGTACCCAGACGATGACCGCCGCCCTCGACCTGACCGACGCCTCCGATGAGTTTCTCGCCGCCCCTCTCCGACTAACCATCGATCTTTCCGCCCTCGCGGACAATTGGCGGGACATGGCCAGGCGATCCGGCAAGGCGCGCACCGCGGCCGTGGTCAAAGCGGACGCCTACGGCCTTGGCATCGAAGATATCGGCCAGACGCTTTATCATGCGGGCGCGCGTGACTTTTTCGTTGCGATCCCTTCCGAGGGCGCGACGCTCAGGCCCTACGCACCCGAAGCGCGGATTTTTGTGCTGTCCGGCATATGGCCAGGCATGGAGGAAACCTTCTTCGAGTACGATCTCGTTCCGGTCCTTGCCTCGCAGGAACAGCTCGTCTTCTGGATGTCGGTCGTTGCAGAGCATGGCGACCACCCTTGCGCACTGCATGTCGATACCGGCTTCAACCGCCTCGGCCTGCCGCTCGAGGATGCCCTGGCACTGGCCGACGACGTGTCGCGGCCAGCGAGCTTCTCCCCGGTTCTGGTGCTCAGCCATCTCGCCTGCGGCGACGATCCGTTATCCCCGATGAACCGCCAGCAACTGGAATCATTCCTGAAGGTTAGCGCCGCCTTCGAAGGGATCGATTCAAGCCTTTCAGCTTCTGCTGGAACCTTCCTCGGGCCGGAATACCACTTCGACCTGACCCGTCCCGGCATCGCGCTCTATGGCGGCGAGGCAGTCAACGGCGTGAAGAACCCGATGCGCGCGGTTGCAACCGCCGAAGCCCGCATCCTGCAGATCCGCGAAGCCAAGGCCGGAGAAGCGGTGAGCTATGGCGCAACCTGCACGCTTGGCCGCGACAGCCGGCTGGCCGTGGTCTCCGCCGGCTATGCCGACGGCTATTTGCGTTCGCTCTCGGGCAGCGGTGTGCCGCTTCGCGAGACGGGAATTGCCGGCGCCTGTGGTTTTGTCGGCGGCCACAAAGTGCCGGTCGCCGGCCGCGTCACCATGGACCTGACGATCTTCGACGTGACCGACGTGCCACCAAACGCCATTTCCGCCGGCGACTATATCGAACTGTTCGGCGCCAACATGCCGATCGACGAGGTGGCCCGCGCCGCCGGCACGATCGGTTACGAACTGCTGACGGGGCTCGGCCTACGCTACGAGCGGCGCTACATCGAAGCGCTCTAGGATACACGCGGCCGGCTTGCGCATTCCCGCGATTTCTCCTAACTGAGAGATCGATATTCACTTTTTGTTCCGCGTGCGGCGCGGACACAGGAATTCTCCCGGATGGCGAAAGCGAAGACCCAATTCATCTGCCAGAACTGCGGCACGGTGCATAACCGCTGGGCCGGCAAGTGCGACGGCTGCGGCGAGTGGAACACCATCGTCGAGGAAGACCCGATGGGCGGCATCGGCTCCGGTCCTGGAAAGACGCCGAAGAAGGGCCGCCCGGTCACCCTCACCTCGCTGTCTGGCGAAATCGAGGAAGCACCGCGCATCCCGACCGGCATGGGCGAACTCGACCGTGCGACTGGTGGCGGTTTCGTGCGCGGCTCGGCCGTGCTGATCGGCGGCGATCCGGGCATCGGCAAGTCGACGCTTCTGATGCAGGCGGCCGCCGCCCTGTCGCGCAAGGGCCATCGCGTCATCTACGTCTCGGGCGAAGAGGCGGTCGCACAGGTTCGGCTCCGCGCCCAGCGTCTCCACGCCGCCGACACCGATGTTCTTCTCGCCGCCGAGACCAATGTCGAGGACATCCTCGCCACCATTTCCGAAGGTAGGCGGCCGGATCTCGTCATCATCGATTCGATCCAGACGCTGTGGAGCGATACGGCGGATTCGGCACCGGGCACAGTCACGCAGGTCCGGACCGGCGTGCAAGCTATGATCCGCTTTGCCAAGCAGACCGGCGCCACCATGGTGCTGGTCGGCCATGTCACCAAGGACGGCCAGATCGCCGGTCCGCGCGTGGTCGAACACATGGTCGATGCGGTGCTCTACTTCGAGGGCGATCGCGGCCATCACTACCGCATCCTGCGCACGGTGAAGAACCGCTTCGGCCCGACCGACGAGATCGGTGTTTTCGAAATGTCTGACAAGGGCCTGCGTGAAGTCGCCAACCCGTCGGAACTCTTCCTCGGCGAACGCAATGCAAAGTCGCCCGGCGCCGCGGTCTTCGCCGGCATGGAAGGGACCCGCCCGGTGCTCGTTGAAGTACAGGCGCTCGTCGCGGCGACAACGCTTGGCACGCCGCGCCGTGCCGTCGTCGGCTGGGATTCGTCGCGCCTTGCGATGATCCTCGCCGTGCTCGAGGCCCATTGCGGCGTTCGCCTCGGACAACACGACGTCTACTTGAATGTTGCGGGCGGATATCGCATCTCTGAGCCCGCTGCGGACATGGCGATCGCCTCTGCCCTTGTTTCGTCACTGGCCGGTCTTGCCCTTCCCGCCGATTGCGTCTATTTCGGCGAAGTCAGCCTGTCAGGCGCGGTCCGTCCGGTTGCGCATACGGCCCAGCGGTTGAAGGAGGCGGAAAAGCTCGGCTTCTCGTCCGCTGTCCTGCCTGCCGCTTCGTCGGAACTTCCGAAAGGGGCGACCGGGAAGTGGAGCGAAGTCGAGAGCCTGCCCGATCTCGTGGCGCGGATCGCCGGCTCACGGTTGAAGGCGCGCTCGGAAGAGGCTGGCGACTGATCCAATCCGGCCCGGCCGGCTTAAGGCGACAGTGGTCGCGATGGCAAAAAAGCAGGCGGTGGCCGGCAAGTCTTGGAGTTGGTATTTATGCCCATTACGATTTTTGACGGTATTGTCATCGGCGTCGTGCTGTTCTCGGCCGTACTCGCCATGGTGCGCGGATTTTCGCGCGAAGTCCTTTCGATCGCCAGTTGGGCCGGCGCGATTGCCGCCGCCTATTATCTTTATCCGGTGCTGCTTCCTTACGTGCAGAACTACACGAGTGATGACCGCATCGCGATCGCCGGATCGGCCGGCATCATCTTTCTGGTGGCACTGATCGTCATCTCGTTCATCACCAGCCGCATCGCCGACTTCATCATCGATAGCCGCATCGGCGCGCTTGACCGCACGCTCGGTTTTCTGTTCGGCGCGGCGCGCGGCATCCTGTTGCTGGTCGTCGCGGTGGCTTTCTGGAACTGGCTGGTCGACGTCAAGCATCGCCCCGACTGGGTCAACAATGCCAAGTCGAAGCCCTTCCTGGACGCGCTCGTGCTGAAGCTCGAGGCCGTTCTGCCGGAAGACATCGAGCCGCAAATCCGCGCACGCATCCTCGGCAAGGAAGAGCCGGCGACGAATGCGCCGGCTGCCGAAGCTCCGACCGATCAGGCGCCGGACAACCTGGTACCAACGGAAGACGCACCGGCCGCCAACAACTAACCGGGCTGCGGCCTTCGGCCGCGCCAAAGACAATCACTTGCGGACGCCGCCGGATCAGGACAGACCGGCGGCTTCCGTGTTAAAGCCGTCCCGGCACATCTGTCCGATCGAGCAAAGGCCTGCTTCCATGTCTCAGTCTGATTTTTCCGGTTTTGAATGGAGTCTCGAAGACGACACACTCCATGAGGAATGCGGGGTGTTCGGCATTCTGGGCCACCCCGATGCGGCGACCCTGACTGCGCTGGGCCTGCATGCGCTTCAACATCGCGGCCAGGAAGCGGCCGGCATCGTCTCGTTCGACGGGCGTCAGTTTCACACCGAAAAACACATGGGCCTGGTCGGCGACCACTATACCAATCCGGCGACGCTCGCCAAACTGCCCGGTTCGGTGGCCATCGGCCATACCCGCTATTCGACCACCGGCGAAGTGGCGTTGCGCAACGTGCAGCCACTGTTTGCCGAACTGGAAGAAGGCGGCATCGCCATTGCCCATAACGGCAACTTCACCAACGGTCTGACCCTGCGCCGCCAGATCATCGCCACCGGCGCCATCTGTCAGTCGACCTCCGACACCGAAGTCGTGCTGCATCTCATCGCCCGCTCGCGTCATTCCTCCACGGCCGACCGCTTCATCGACGCCATCCGCCAGATGGAAGGCGGTTATTCGATGCTGGCGATGACCCGCACCAAGCTCATTGCCGCCCGTGACCCGATCGGCATCCGCCCGCTCGTGATGGGCGAACTCGACGGCAAGCCTATCTTCTGCTCGGAAACCTGCGCGCTCGACATCATTGGCGCCAAGTTCGTCCGCGACGTCGAGAATGGCGAAGTCATCATCTGCGAGATCCAGCCGGACGGCTCGATCACCATCGACGCCCGCAAGCCTGCCAAGCCCCAGCCGGAACGGCTCTGCCTGTTTGAATATGTCTATTTCGCCCGTCCCGACTCCGTCGTCGGCGGCCGCAACGTGTACCAGACGCGCAAGGCCATGGGCCTCAATCTGGCGACCGAAGCCCCTTGCGACGGCGACGTGGTCGTACCGGTGCCCGACGGCGGCACGCCGGCAGCGCTTGGCTATGCCCAGGCCAGCGGCATTCCCTTCGAATACGGCATCATCCGCAACCATTATGTTGGCCGCACCTTCATCGAGCCGACGCAGCAGATTCGCGCCTTCGGCGTCAAACTCAAGCATTCCGCCAACCGGGCGATGATCGAGGGCAAGCGGGTCGTGCTGGTCGACGATTCGATCGTGCGCGGCACCACCTCGCTGAAGATCGTGCAGATGATCCGCGATGCCGGCGCCAAGGAAGTGCATATCCGCGTCGCCTCGCCGATGATCTTCCATCCGGACTTCTACGGCATTGACACGCCGGACGCCGACAAGCTGCTGGCCAACCAGTATGCCGGACCGGAAGCGATGGCGAAGTATATCGGTGCCGATTCGCTCGCCTTCCTGTCGATCGACGGGCTTTACCGCGCCGTCGGCGGCAAACCGCGCGATAACAATGCGCCGCAGTTCACCGATCACTATTTCACCGGCGACTATCCGACCCGTCTGCTCGACAAGGAAGGCGAGAAGATGGGCCGAAAGGTCTCCATGCTGGCGACCAACGGCTAAGTTTCAAGGACAGATACCATGACAGTTGACCTGAAGGGCCGTATCGCGCTCGTCACCGGCGCCTCGCGCGGCATCGGCTACTACACCGCTCTCGAACTCGCCAAAGCCGGCGCCCATGTCATTGCCTGCGCCCGCACCGTCGGTGGGCTTGAAGAGCTCGACGACGCGATCAAGACCGTCGGCGGCACTGCCACGCTCGTACCCTTCGACCTTGCCGACATGAATGCGATCGACGCTCTTGGCGCCTCGATCAATGAGCGCTGGGGCAAGCTCGACATACTTGTCGCCAATGCCGGCGTGCTCGGCGTCATCTCGCCGATCGGCCACATCGAGGCCAAGGTGTTCGAAAAGGTGATGACCATCAATGTCACCGCCACCTGGCGCCTGATCCGCTCGCTCGAACCGCTGCTCGTCAAGTCTGATCAGGGTCGCGCGCTGATCCTGTCATCGGCTGCTGCCCACAAGTGCCGCCCTTTCTGGGGCGTCTACTCGGCCTCCAAGGCTGCCGTCGAGGCGCTCGCCCGGACCTGGGCGGGTGAGACACAGCGCCTGCCGCTTCGCGTCGTATCCATCGATCCGGGCGCCACCCGGACCGCCATGCGCGCCCAGGCCATGCCGGGCGAAGACCCGAGCACGGTTCCGCATCCCTCGGAAGTCGCCGCGAAGCTTCTGCCGCTGTGCGGCCCCGGCCTCACCGAGACCGGCAAGCTCTTCGTCGTGCGAGAGAACAAGCTCGTCGACTACCGGATGCCGGAGTGAACCAACTTGGAATGCGAAGCCGGAAGGTTCCCGCCACCTGAACTCCCCGGACAAAGGTCATCGATGAGAGCTAGCCTGACAAAGAAGATCATCCAGGTTTGCGACCGGAAAGTGGCTGAGAAGGGTTCCGACATCGGTCTGTCCTTCTACGCTTTCCTCGCCAACAGGAACGAGATCCGGAGCTGCTGATGGCGGCGGCGGGTGGATACGCACCCACCGGCTCGACCACTTCGAGAGGGCCTCATAGATCAAGCAGATGGTGGTGGCATGCGGCGCGTAGCCGAGAGCCGGAAGCCGCAGGCTTATGCGATCCTCCACTCTTGACCTCGCGCGCGGCCCGCGCCATAACTCGCCCCATGAAAACGACCATCTGCATTATCTGCGGGATCATTATTCGCTAGCGTCAGCGTTGGCCCGGCCGTTTTCGTCTCCTGACCCAAGTCCCAGATGACAAACGCCCCGGTCCAGCCGGACGGCTTGGCTATCGGGAGACAGGAATGGCGGTAAGCCTCAAGCTTTACAACACACTGACGCGCGACAAGGTCGATTTCACCCCGATCGATCCCGAAAATGTGCGCATGTATGTCTGCGGCCCGACCGTCTACGACTTCGCCCATATCGGCAATGCGCGCCCTGTCATCGTCTTCGACGTGCTCTACCGGCTGCTGCGCCATGTCTACGGCGAAAGCCACGTCACCTATGTGCGCAACATCACCGACGTCGACGACAAGATCAACGCCCGCGCGCTGCGCGATTTCGGCGCGCAGATCGCCGACGGCGCGATGACGCTGAACGAGGCCATCCGCGCGGTCACCGGCAAGACTGAGAGTCAGTTCCATGCCGACGTGGCGGCGCTCGGCTGCCTCAAGCCCACCGTCGAGCCGCGGGCAACCGACAATATCGGCCAGATGATCGCCATCATCCAGCGGCTGCTGGACCAGGGTCATGTCTATGTGGCTTCCGGCTCCGAAGGCCATGAGGTGCTGTTCGCCACCGCCTCCATGGCCGACTACGGTCAGCTTTCAAAGCGCAAGCTCGAAGACCAGCAGGCCGGCGCCCGCATCGCCGTCGAGGCCCACAAGATGAACCCCGGCGATTTCGTTCTGTGGAAACAGTCGGCCGACACCGAACCCGGCTGGAAGGCCGACTTCACTTTCGAGGGTGAAAAGGTTGCGATCTACGGCCGCCCCGGCTGGCATATCGAATGCTCGGCCATGTCGGATCGCTATCTCTGGGAAGAGATCAAGGACCGCCTTTCGCCGAAGGCCAAGGCCCGCCCGCACCAGTTCGACATCCATGGCGGCGGGCTCGACCTGATCTTCCCCCATCACGAGAACGAGATCGCCCAGTCCTGCTGCGCCTTCGACACCGACGTCATGGCCAATGTCTGGATGCACAACGGCTTCCTGCAGGTCGAAGGCCGCAAGATGTCGAAGTCAGAGGGCAATTTCGTTACGATCAACGAGCTGCTGGAAACGGAGAAGTTCGGTGGGCGGAAGTGGCCGGGCGAAGTGCTCCGGCTCGCCATGCTGATGACGCATTACCGCGAGCCGATCGACTTTTCGGTCAAACGACTGGAGGAGGCGGAAAGGCTCCTCGCCAAGTGGCCGACAGCGGACGCCGGTGACGCTCAGCCGGACCCGGCGATCATCGACGCGCTGGCCGACGACCTTAACACGGTCGCTGCAGTGCAGGCGTTGCACGCGCTTGCGCAGGCCGCCAATGCCGATGCGTTGAAGGCTGGCATATTCACAGCAAGCGCCGCCCTGCTCGGTATTGTGCCGAAGAAGACGGCGGTGAGCGACGATCTCACCGCTGCCGTCGAGGCGCTCGTCGCCATGCGTCTGGAAATGCTGAAGACGAAGAACTTCACCGAGGCCGACAAGATCCGCGACGATCTTCTGGCCAAGGGCATCCAGCTCAAGGACGGCAAGGACAAGGAAAGCGGCGAGCGGGTCACCACCTGGGAGGTCAAGCGGTAGGATGTTTGCCGTGGCGCGATACACCCGGAAAGGAGACGGATTATGACGGAATCTACCTACACCGGCGGATGCCAGTGCGGCGCGATCCGCTTCCGGGTCAGCGGTGTTCTCAAGGACTCGTCGATCTGCCACTGCCGCATGTGCCAGAAGGCGTTCGGCGCCTATTATGCGCCGCTGGTTTCGACGCGGGGCGCGGACCTCGAATGGACGCGCGGAGCGCCGAAGAAATTCCGCTCGTCCAATTTCGCCAGTCGCGGCTTTTGCGACAATTGCGGCACGCCGCTGACGTATGAGGCGCCCGACGGCGTGGCGATTGCCGCCGGCGCCTTCGACGATCCGTCGCGCCTGCCGCCGGTCGTGCAGTTCGGTGTCGAGGGCAAGATCGACTTCGTCGATCACCTGCACAAATTGCCCGGCCACCGCACCGAAGAAGATGCCGATGAGGCTCCCTTCGTGCTGGAGATCGTGTCCTACCAGCATCCCGACCACGACACCGACGGCGATTGGCCGAAGGAGAGCCAAGCATGATCGAGAAGAACCCCAATACGCAAATGCCGAAATGGTTGCTCTACGGCCTGATCGCCAAGGGGCTACTCGTTGTTCTGGTGACGGGCGGAGTCGTCGCCTATGTGATGCTGGCGTAGGGAGACGCAGATGGACGGAATTTTCACCGGCGGATGCCAATGCGGCGCGGTCAGGTTCCGGGCGGAAAAGCTCGGGCGCCCGTCGATCTGCCATTGCCGCATGTGCCAGAAGGCCTTCGGCTCGTTCTTTGGCGCCTTTGTGACGGCCGATCATGCGCATCTGACCTGGACGCGCGGCCAGCCCTCGCTGTTTCGCTCCTCCGCCAAGGTCAAGCGCGGCTTCTGCAACAAATGCGGCACGCCGCTCTCCTATCATGTCGGCGAGAGCATCGAGCTTTCGATCGGCGCCTTCGACCATCCGGAAGCGCTGGAACCGCAAGTGCAGGTCAACCACGACAAGCGCCTGCCCTGGATCGATCATCTGTTCGAAAAGCCAGCGTTGAAGACGCCGGACATGGAGGCTTTCTTCGCCTCGGTGGTTTCGAACCAGCATCCCGATCATGATACGGCGGTCTGGCCGCCCGAGGAGGAGTGAGCCTTGAGCGGATCCGAGAGCCATAGCGGTGGATGCCAGTGCGGCGCGGTGCGCTACCGCATTGCCGGCAAGCTCGGCTATCCGCATCTCTGCCACTGCCGCATGTGCCAGAAGGCCGGCGGCAATTTCTTCATGGCGCTTGCCGGTACGCGCGAGGAGAACTTCGCGATCACCCGCGGTACGCCGGGCTGGTTTTCCTCCTCCGATCCCTGCCGCCGAGGCTTTTGCGAGAGATGCGGCACGCCGCTCTTTTTCAAGACCGCCGATTCCCCCTATGTCAGCGTGACGATCGGCAGCCTCGACGATCCGGAGGCGACCACGCCCGTGTCGCAGGACGGAGTGGAGGCGCGGATTTCCTATTTCGACAAGCTCTTCTCGCTTCCGGAAAAGGCGACCGACCGCTCAGACCTGCCGGACGGCAACGCCCGGATCGCACAGAGTAACCACCAGCATCCCGACCACGATACGGCCGTCTGGCCGCGGTAAAAGGATTGATCATGACCAATGACTTGCGCGGCTTCTACCTGGAGATCGAACCGTTCGAGACCGGCTTCCTCGATGTCGGCGACGGCCATAGGATCTATTGGGAACGCGTCGGCACCAGGGGCGCCAAGCCCGCCGTCTTCCTGCATGGCGGCCCGGGCGGCGGCACGAGCCCGACGCAGCGCCGCCTGTTCGATCCGAAGCTCTACGACGTCCTGCTGTTCGACCAGCGCGGCTGCGGCAAGTCGACCCCGCATGCCGGCCTGGAAGCCAACACCACCTGGCACCTCGTCGCCGATATGGAGCGGCTGCGCGAGATGATGGGGATCGAGAAATGGCTCGTCTTCGGCGGCTCCTGGGGCTCGACACTGGCGCTCGCCTATGCGGAGACGCATCCGAACCACGTGTCGGAACTGGTCCTGCGCGGCATCTACACGCTGACCAAGGCCGAGCTCGACTGGTACTACCAGTTCGGCGTGTCGGAAATGTTCCCGGACAAGTGGGAGCGCTTCCAGGCGCCGATCCCGCCCGAGGAACGGCACGAGATGATGGCGGCCTACCGCCGCTACCTGACCGGCACGGACAGGAAGAAGCAGCTGGAATGCGCGATCGCCTGGAGCACCTGGGAGGGCGGTACCATCACGCTCCTGCCGAACCCGGACTATGAAGCGCATTTCGGCGAGGACGACTATGCGATCGCCTTTGCCCGGATCGAAAACCATTTCTTCGTCCATGGCGGATGGATGGACGAAGGCCAGCTGCTGCGTGATGCCCATAAGCTCAAGGACATTCCGGGCGTTATCGTGCACGGCCGCTACGACATGCCCTGCCCGGCGAAATATGCCTGGGCGTTGCACAAGGCCTGGCCGAAGGCCGATTTCCACCTGATCGAGGGAGCGGGCCACGCCTATCTGGAGCCGGGCATCCTCGACCAGCTGATCCGGGCAACCGACCGGTTTGCCGGCAAGGAATAGGACTTGCTCCCTCACCCTGACCCTCTCCCCGCAAACGGGGAGAAGGGATGGAAACGTCGGCGGCACGGTCCTTCTCCCCGCTCGCGGGGAGAAGGTGGCGGCAGCCGGATGAGGGGCTGATGCACACAAGGCGGAGACAGGTAGATTTGACAAGGAAACGAGCATGACCGTCTATTTCATCGGCGCCGGCCCCGGCGCCCCGGATCTCATCACCGTGCGCGGCCTGAGGCTCATCGAGCGTTGCCCGGTCTGCCTCCATGCCGGCTCGCTGGTGCCGGAAGAGATCGTGCAGGCGGCGCCGGAAGGCGCGATCGTCAAGGACACCGCGCCGATGCATCTGGACGCGATCGTCGCCGAGATGGAGGCCGCTCATGTCCGCGGCGAGGATGTCGCCCGTGTGCATTCCGGCGACCCGTCGATCTATGGCGCGATCGCCGAGCAGATGCGAAGGCTCGATGCGCTGAACATCCCCTACGACGTCGTGCCGGGCGTGCCGGCTTTCGCCGCCACCGCCGCGCGGCTGAAGACGGAGCTGACGCTTCCCGAGATCGCCCAGACGGTGATCGTCACGCGCACCGAGATGAAGGCGTCGTCGATGCCGGAATTCGAGACGCTGGAGATCCTTGGAAAGTCGAGGGCGACGCTCGCCATCCACCTGTCGATCCGCAACCTCACCCATATCCGCGATACGCTGACGCCCTATTACGGTGAGGACTGCCCGGTGATCATCGCCTATCGCTCGACCTGGCCGGACGAACTCCTGATCCGCACGACGCTGAAGGACATGGCCGAGGAGGTGCGCAAGGCGAAGATCACCCGTACGGCCCTCATCATGGTCGGCAAGGTCTTCGGCCATGTCGAATTCCGCGACAGCGACCTCTACAATTCCGAGTTCTCCCACGTGCTGCGCAATGTGGGAAAGAAGAAAAAGAAAGCGGATCTGTAGATTGAGGGCGGGCGATGGAAGCTTGGGAATTCGAGGCCGAACTCTTCGAGTACAGCGGCAAGGGCTCCTGGCATTTCGTCACCCTGCCGGCGGATGTCGGCTTCGCCATCCGCTACGCCACCGAGAGCAGCCGTTCCGGCTGGGGCATGGTGCCAGTGACGGCGGAAATCGCCGACGTCGGATTCCGGACCTCGCTCTTTCCCGAAAAGGCGTCGTCGAGCTATCTTCTGCCGGTCAAGGCGGCGGTCCGCAAGGCGGCACGACTGAAGGCCGGTGACCGCCTCAAGGTCAGGATCGCACTCCTGCCATGAGTTGCGACCCGATCTGGCCGTGGCGCGCCATTGTTCTTTCACGCCCGGGCGCTATCGTGCCGGCATGAGACCAAGGAGATTCCAATGGCGTTCGACGGTGATGTGACGGGCGGCGGCTGCCGTTGCGGAAAGGTGCAGCTGAAAGTGAGGGGCCGGCCGGTGATGACCATGGTCTGCCACTGCACCGGCTGCCAGAAAATGACCGCCAGCGCCTTTTCGCTGAGTTCGCTCTATCCGGAAGACAATGTCGAGGTGAGCGGCCTCGAGCCCGTGATCGGCGGCCTGCATGGTGATCAGCGCCATTTTTTCTGCCCGCATTGCCTGAGCTGGATGTTCACCCGCTTCGACGCCATGGGACCCTTCGTCAATGTGCGCTCGACAATGCTGGACGATTCGGCCGGCTTCACCCCATTCATGGAAACCTGCGTCAGCGAGAAACTGCCCTGGGTGCAGACGCCGGCCCGGCATAGCTATCCGCAGTTTCCGCCGATGGAGGACTTCCCGCGCCTGATGGGCGAATTCGCCGAAAGCGGCGGCTGACAGCTTGGCCATCCGGCGGCACATGCGCTAAGACAGGCACTTCGTTTTTTCATTCCAACAGCATTCCGGCGGTCACATGCACAAGGTCATTTTCGATACGGATCCCGGCGTCGACGACGCCATGGCGCTGCTCTTCCTCCACCATCATCACGAGATCGATCTTGTCGGGATCACCACCGTGTTCGGCAATGCGTCGATCGAGACGACGACGCGCAACGCGCTGTTTCTGAAGCGCGAGTGGAAGATCGATTCTCCGGTCGCCCGGGGTGCCGGCGAAACCTTCATCCCGCACCGGGTCAGCCACGAGCCGCCGAAATTCATCCACGGCGACGACGGCCTCGGCAATATCGGCGTGCCGGATGTCATCGACCTGCCGCTCGACCCGCGCCCGGCCCATCGCTTCATCGNNGCGGCAATCCGGGCGAGGTGACGCTGGTCGCCGTCGGCCGCATGACCAATCTCGCCAATGCGCTGAAGGAAGATCCCGGCATCGTCGAACTGGTCAAGGAAGTCGTCATCATGGGCGGCGCCTTCGACGTGAACGGCAATGTCACGCCGGCGGCCGAGGCCAATATCCACGGCGACCCCGAAGCCGCCGACATGGTCTTCACCGCCAACTGGCCGGTGGTGATCGTCGGCCTCGACGTCACGACGCAGACGGTCATGACCCGCCAGCAACTGGCCGACATCCGTGATGCGGCCGGCACGAGCCGCGCCCGCCTGCTGTTCGACCTGTCTCAGTTCTACATCAAGTTCTACGAGAGCCGCGTGCCGGACGGCATGGTCGTGCATGACAGCTGCGCCTGCGCCTATGTCGTGGCATCGCACCTGTTCAAGACGCGGTCCGGTTCGGTCCGCGTGGTCTGTGGCGGCATTGCCGACGGCCAGACGATCCAGAAACCGGACTATATGGGATTCGGCCCGAGCGTCTGGGATCACCTGCCGAGCCAGAAGATCTGTACGGGAATCGATCCGAACGGCGTGCTGACGCTGATCCACGACACGATCGTGGCGGTGAAGGAAGACTGATCAGCGGCCGAGGATGATAACCGTCAGGCCCATCTCCCGCGCCGCGGCGATCTTGCCGTAGCCGGATGCGCCGCCGGAATTGCGGCAGACGAGATGGGTAATGCCCTGGGCGGCGAAGAGCTCGGCCTCGCGCGCCGGGTCGGCCGACGGTTTGCCGAGGATCAGCACAGGGTCGGCGAACGGCAGCGGTTCTGCCGGCGCGTCGACCATGCGGATGACGAAGCGGCAGTCGCTCCGCGCGGCAAAGGCATCGAGATATTGCCGGCCGAGCGCCAGGAACACGATCGCACCGGCTGGCAGCGCCCGTGCAGCTTCATCGAGCGACGACACCTCCCGCCATTGGTCGCCGCGCTGGCTTACCCAGCCGGGGCGAACCACATGCTCGAGTGCTATCCCCGTCTCGGCCGCCGCTTGAATGGCGTTCTCCGAGATGCGTCGGGCAAAAGGGTGCGTCGCATCGATGATCCTCGTCACGCCGGTTTCGCGAATATAGGCGGTCAGACCCGCCGCGCCGCCGAACCCGCCGATGCGCACCTCGCCGGGCGGAAGCATCGGTTGGGCGGTGCGTCCCGCCAACGAGGTGATGACCGTGACGTCGCCGCGGGCGGCGAGTTGTTCCGCAAGGGCCTTCGCTTCGGCGGTGCCGCCGAGGATCAGCACCTTCGGCCTTTTCTCAGGCGGCTCGAGCAATGATCTTCCCCTTACGGTCGGTGACGATCACATCGACCTCGACCGCCGCGCCACGTAAGGTATCCAGTGCTGTTGCCCGGGCGGCCCGGGCAACAGCGGAAGCGACGTCGACTTCATGTTCATTTGCTAATTCAAGTATTTCTAAAGCAGTATTAGCGTGAAGCATTCGCTCCCGAACGGGCTCGGCGAGCACAGCCCCGTCGATCAGCGACAGGAGCGATTCATTGTCCACTTGGCTGCGGGAGGAGTGCAGGTCGAGCGCCCCCTGCGCCAGCTTCGCCATCTTGGCGAACCCGCCGGCAATGGTCAGCCGCGGCACCGGATGCACCCGCAGATATTTGAGCAGGCCGCCGGCGAAATCGCCCATGTCGAGCAGCGCNNACGTAGAGCCGGTGGCGCCCAGCACATGCTGCATGCCCTCGGCGCGGGCGACGTCGATACCGCGATGGATCGAATGGATCCACGCGGCGCAGGAGAAGGGATGGACGACACCGGTGGTGCCGAGCACCGAGAGCCCGCCGACGATGCCGAGGCGCGGGTTCCAGGTCTTTTCCGCGATCTTGTCCCCGCCGGGGATCGACACTGTGATCTCGACATCGGCAGGCAGGCCGTGCTGCGCGCAGAGCGCCTCGACCTCTGCCGTCATCATCGCGCGCGGCACGGGGTTGATCGCCGGCTCGCCGACGCCAATCGGCAGGCCGGGCCGGGTCACGGTGCCGACGCCGTCGCCGGCGGCAA
>DBUL01000265.1:4558-4829 GCA_002307905.1 Rhizobiaceae bacterium UBA1291 | reverse complement strand
GACAGCGCTGCCGCGGTTGTTTGCAGCGTCCATGAGTTCGCCGCAGAGGCGATCGACCATCGTCGTCTCGTTGCGCTTGCGAGCAGCGGCGATCAGCCAGCGAATGGCGAGAGCCTGACGGCGCTCCGGACGAACATCGACCGGGACCTGATAGGTCGCACCGCCAACACGGCGGGAGCGGACTTCGACGTGCGGAGCGACATTTTCGAGCGCCTGATGGAAGACCGTGATCGGCTCCTGCTTCAGCTTGCCTTCAACGGCATCGAACGCA
>DBUL01000265.1:0-4544 GCA_002307905.1 Rhizobiaceae bacterium UBA1291 | reverse complement strand
AAGCATGATCGCATTCATGAACTTGGTGACAACCAGATCCCCGAACTTCGGGTCCGGGTTGATCTCGCGCTTTTCTGCACTATGGCGACGGGACATATTTTGTCTCTCAACTAGTTAGGACGCTTTATCACGCGGAGAACCTCACGCAGCGCCGGAAAAATGAAAACCGAATTACTTCGGACGCTTCGCACCATACTTCGAACGGCGCTGCTTGCGGTTCTTGACGCCCTGGGTGTCGAGAACGCCACGAATGATGTGGTAACGCACGCCCGGCAAGTCCTTTACGCGACCGCCACGGATCATGACGACAGAGTGTTCCTGCAGGTTATGCCCTTCGCCCGGGATGTAGCCGATAACTTCGAAGCCATTGGTCAGGCGGATCTTGGCAACCTTGCGCAGAGCCGAGTTCGGCTTCTTCGGGGTCGTCGTATATACGCGGGTGCAAACGCCGCGCTTCTGCGGGTTTTCCTGCAGAGCAGGAACCTTGTTGCGCTTTACCTGCGCCTGACGCGGCTTGCGGATCAGCTGGTTTACGGTAGGCATATAACCATCCCTTGCAAATTCTTGTCTCTAAGACCCTTTCGGGCCCTGGTTTAACCGTTTCCGGCGGTGACCGCACGATTTCTTCATGCGCAAAATGTGGCCCGACCCGAATTCAACGGATGGACCACAAAAGGCAGAGGACGCACGTCGAGCGCGTCTTGCGTGCAGCATTCGTGTCGTCAACGTGCGAAAAGAGCCCTGTTTGAGGCGAACTCCAGAACGTGTCGTTCCGAAAAGCCTAGCCTCACATCGGCTCCGATGGTGGGCGTACTACTGTTTTCACCCGTAGACGTCAAGTCTCTATCACAAAATATTGCCCCGAAGCCCCGGACTGGCTGGGGTTTGGCGGCATCTNNGATCCAAACAAATTGGTTTGGGATTTGACGGCTGAAGTCTTAAATAGAACCTTGGGAGGCCGTCAACTCCCATCCCCGCTTCATTCGATTCGATAGGTCGGGGAATCAACCAACGCCATCAAAAGAAGACCAGGCCATGATCTCCAGCCCCGACAACGACAACACCCCAGACGAACCGATGGTCTTCATCATAATTGCCAAGGCCTATGAGGTCGAGGGCGGCGAAGGCATCGACCTGCATGTCATGCTGGCCGCTCCGGATGACGACACGGCGGTGCGCCTCGCGCTCAACGCGCTTTCCGAAGAAGGCTTCCTTGAGGCCGATCTCGACCAGATTGGCATGATCAACGGAGCGCCGGACGAGGAGCCGCATGCATCCGCCTATCAGGGCGCGCTGGAAGGTGAAGTGGCGATCATCCGCTTCAACTGAAGCGAACGCCTGACGGTGCACAGTTTGCAAACGCTCAGGGCCGCCCGGAAACGGGCGGCCCTTTTCTTTCGCGGTGCGCAACCGCGCTTACTTGGTGATAACCTCGCCGCTCGGACGCGGAGTCGTGGCTGTCTCCGGCGGCAAGATCGGGTAGGTCACTTCCGGGACCCGGCCGGTCAGCGATTCGAGGAAGGCCACGATCAGATCGGCTTCTTCGTCGTTGATGTCCTCACCCAACTGAGACACGCCCATGATGCCGACGGCCTGCTTCAGATCCCAAACCTTGCCGGAATGGAAATAGGGCGCCGTGACCGACACATTGCGCAACGGCGCAGCGCGGAACACGTAGGAGTCGTCGGCCGTTGCCGTGACGGCAAAACGCCCCTTGTCGTTTTCCGGCAGCACGTCCGAGCCGGGCTTTTCGATCAGGCCGAACGGGAAGTAGCCTTCACCGCCGAGATTAATCCCAGCATGGCACGAGGAGCAGCCCTTCTCGATGAACAGCGCCAGACCCTTCTGCTGATCGGCGGTCAGCGCGTTGTCGTCGCCATTGAGGAAGGCATCGAAGGGCGCTGGCGTGATCAGCGTTGCTTCGAAGGCTTCGATCGCCTTGGCGAAATTGTCGAAGGTCACCGGATCTTCCTCACCGGGGAACGACGCCTTGAACCACTCGACATACTGCTGCATCGACTTCAGCGTCGCTACCACCTGTTCCGGCGTATTGGCCATTTCGACGCCGGCCTGCACCGGCCCCTTGGCCTGTGCAGCGAGGTCGTCTGCGCGACCGTCCCAGAATTGGGCGATGTTGAACACGGCGTTGAAAACCGTCGGCGCGTTTCTCGGCCCCTTCTGCCAGCCGTGGCCGATCGAGGTTTCCAGGTTGTCATCGCCGCCGGTGCCGAGATTGTGGCACGAGTTGCACGAGAACACGCCCGATGCAGATATACGCGGGTCAAAGAACAGCGCCTTGCCCAGGTCGATCTTGTCGGGGGTGATCGGATTGTTTGCCACTGCCGGCGTGGTCGATGGCAGTGGCTTGAAAAGATCCAGCGCCGCATTGCGTAGCTCCGTGGGAGTCGGATCTGCGGCGAATGCGGTAGTGGCAAGGAGCATCACAGCAATCGTTGTGAGCATATTTTTCATAGTAACCTCCGTTCGGTTGTGAACAGAGTCAATATTAGAATGATTTTAATGTGCAGCCTTGTCTTGAATCAATGAATAAAACCGACGCTTGCGGGGCGCAAACGAAAAAGGCGCCCGGAAAGCCCGGGCGCCTATCATTCGTCAAAGCAGCGGTGCGACATAATCGCACCCAGGCTTCCGGGTCTTATTCGCCGACCGGAGCACCCTCCGCCTGGGCAAGATCCTGCAGCATCGGGGTGGCCAGATCGGCGCCCGTACCCTTGCGACGCTCTTCGAGGATAAGCTCGTCGCGCGAAGTGGCGATGCGGCGGATCTGCGTCATCGTACCACCGGTACCGGCCGGGATCAGACGGCCGACGATGACGTTTTCCTTGAGGCCCTGCAGCGTGTCGGTCTTGCCGGCAATCGCAGCTTCCGTGAGAACCTTGGTGGTTTCCTGGAAGGATGCGGCCGAGATGAACGACGGGGTCTGTAGCGAGGCCTTGGTGATGCCGAGGAGGACCGGTTCGCCGTAAGCCGGCTTCTTGCCTTCCTCGATCAGACGCTCGTTGCCATCGTCCAGTTCGATCCGATCGACATTGTCGCCGACGATGTACTGGCTGTCGCCGGCATCCGTGATTTCGACCTTCTGCAGCATCTGGCGAACAATCACTTCGATGTGCTTGTCGTTGATCAAAACGCCCTGCAGTCGGTAGACCTCCTGGATTTCGTTGACCAGGTACGAAGCCAGAGCCTCGACACCCTTGATCGCCAGAATGTCATGCGGCGCCGGGTTGCCGTCGAGGATATAATCACCCTTTTCGATGTAGTCGCCATCCTGAAGATGGAAGGGCTTGCCCTTCGGGATCAGGTATTCGACCGGCTCGACACCGTCTTCGGCCGGCTCGATGATAACGCGACGCTTGTTCTTGTAGTCGCGGCCGAGGCGGATCGTACCATCGATCTCTGCGATGACGGCATGGTCCTTCGGACGACGGGCTTCGAACAGTTCGGCAACACGCGGCAGACCACCGGTGATGTCCTTGGTCTTGGCGCTTTCGAGCGGCGAACGCGCCAGAACGTCACCCTGGGAGACCTTGGTTCCCGGCTCGACCGACAGGATCGCTTCGACCGAGAGGTGGAAGCGGGCTTCGCCACCGCGGGCAAGCTTCAAGACGTTGCCTGCAGCATCCTTGATGACGATCGCCGGCTTGAGGTCCGAACCACGCGGGGTCGAACGCCAGTCGATGACTTGACGCTTGGTGATGCCGGTCGATTCGTCGGTCGCCTCGAGCACCGAGAGACCATCGATGACGTCCTCGAAATGCACGATGCCTTCGACTTCCGTCATCATCGGGCGGGTGTAGGGATCCCACTCCGCGAGACGCTGGCCGCGCTTCACCTTGTCGCCGTCGTCGACGAAGACCTTCGAACCATAGGCCACACGCTGCGAGGAGCGCTCGACACCACGCTCGTCGAGAATGGTGACGGCCATGCTACGGCCCATGGCAATGAGGTTGCCTTCGGAATTGCGCAGCATGTTGCGGTTCTTGATCTGCACCGTACCTTCATACGAGGCTTCCAGGAACGATTGGTCGACCACGGTCGCCGTACCGCCAAGGTGGAAGGTACGCATGGTGAGCTGGGTGCCCGGTTCGCCGATCGACTGTGCGGCGATGACGCCGACGGCCTCACCCATGTTGACCGGTGTACCGCGGGCCAGATCTCGACCATAGCAGATCGAGCACACGCCGGTCTGAACTTCGCAGGTCAGCGCCGAGCGAATACGGATCGACTGGATACCCGCCTTTTCGATCTCGATGACGTCCGGCTCGAGGATCATGCGACCGGCATCGACGATACGCTCGCCGGTAACCGGATGATCGATGTTGTCGAGCGCGGTGCGGCCGAGAACACGGGCACCGATCGAGGCAACGACCTGACCGGCATCGACGATCGCCGTCATGGTCAGGCCCTTGTCGGTGCCGCAATCCACGAGGTTGACGATGCAATCCTGCGCGACGTCGACGAGACGACGGGTCAGGTAACCGGAGTTTGCGGTCTTCAAGGCGGTGTCGGCCAGACCCTTACGG
>DBUL01000145.1:2845-5831 GCA_002307905.1 Rhizobiaceae bacterium UBA1291 | reverse complement strand
TGCGGGTGCCGATCGGCTCTTTCTTGTTGTCGATAAGAACAGCAGCGTTGTTATCGAAGCGGATGACGCTGCCGTCGGCGCGACGGATGTCCTTGGCGGTGCGAACGACAACCGCCTTCATCACGTCACCCTTCTTTACGCGGCCGCGCGGAATAGCTTCCTTGATCGAGACGACAATAATGTCGCCGACAGAAGCATACTTACGCTTGGAGCCGCCCAGCACCTTGATGCACATGACACGACGTGCGCCGGAATTATCCGCCACGTCGAGGTTAGTCTGCATCTGAATCATGTCAGGTCGCCTTCTTGTTGTACCGAAACGGTTGGGCTGGAAGCCCCCTATCCCGGCTTATGAGTAATTTCTATGTCGCGCGAGAAGATCGTGCCAGGGTGGTTTCCCCGAAGGGACCTTCCGTGCGCTCAAAGCAAAAGAACGCCCGTTGCCGGAGCGTTCCTGCGCCAATGGCCTGCTTCATACAGATTTCTGCGACTGGCGCAAGGGCCAGGCGCAAAACTCTGCAAATTAAGCGTGGGCGGCAACCACCGTCCAGCGCTTGTCCTTGGAGATCGGTGCGCATTCCTCGATGGAAACTACGTCACCAACCTTGTACTGGTTGTTCTCGTCGTGAGCCTTGTACTTCTTCGACCGGCGAACGGTCTTCTGAAGCAGCNNGCAGCGGATGAGCGAATCGACGCTCGACGCGTACAACAACGGTCTTTTCGTTCTTGTCGCTGACAACGACGCCCTGCAGAATGCGTTTAGGCATAATTTTCTGGTCCTTTAGGCCTTGGCTTCTGCCGCCTTCTGGCGGGCAATGGTTTTCACGCGTGCGATGTCACGACGGACTTCCTGGATACGCGAAGACTTTTCGAGCTGGCCGGTCGCCTTCTGGAAGCGCAGGTTGAACTGCTCCTTCTTCAGCTTGGCAAGCTCGTCATTCAACTGATCGGCGCTCATGGCGCGAACGTCTGCGGCTTTCATGGGCTTGATCCTTACTCTGCAATGCGCTGAACGAAGCGCGTCTTGACCGAGAGCTTGGCCGAGCCGAGACGAAGCGCTTCGCGCGCAATCTCCTCGGACACACCGTCGATCTCGAACATCATACGGCCGGGCTTGACCTTGCAGGCCCAGTACTCGACCGAACCTTTGCCCTTACCCATACGCACTTCGGTCGGCTTGGCAGTGACGGGAACATCGGGGAATACCCGGATCCACACACGGCCAGCACGCTTCATGTAGCGAGTGATCGCACGACGAGCAGCTTCAATTTCGCGGGCGTTGACGCGGTTCGGCTCAAGAGCCTTGAGACCGAACTCGCCGAATGCCAGGTCGAAACCGCCCTTGGCAACACCCTTGATGCGGCCCTTGAACTGCTTGCGGTACTTTGTACGCTTTGGCTGCAACATTTTCTTATTCTCCGAACTTATCTTTCGCCAGCGTCAATCAAGCGTTTTCGCGGCGGCGATCGCCACGTTCACGGCTTGCCGGACCCTGTGCATCGCCTTCGAGAGCGCGACGCTCAGAAGCCATCGGATCATGCTCAAGGATTTCGCCCTTGAAGATCCAGACCTTGACGCCGCAGATGCCATAAGCGGTTTTCGCTTCAGCCGTGCCGTAATCGATGTCGGCACGCAGAGTGTGAAGCGGAACGCGACCTTCGCGGTACCATTCGGTACGAGCGATTTCGGCACCACCAAGACGGCCGGCGCAGGTGATCCTGATGCCTTCGGCACCCAGACGCATGGCCGACTGAACGGCGCGCTTCATGGCGCGACGGAAAGCAATACGGCGCTCGAGCTGCTGGGTGATCGACTGGGCAACGAGCGTTGCGTCGATTTCCGGCTTGCGCACTTCAACGATGTTGAGGTGCGTCTCGGAGTTGGTCATCGTCGAGATCTTCTTGCGAAGCTTCTCGATGTCGGCGCCCTTCTTGCCGATGATCAGGCCCGGACGAGCCGAATGGATCGTGACGCGGCACTTCTTGTGCGGACGCTCGATGACCACTTTGGCGATGCCGGCCTGCTTCAGCTCTTCCATCAGATAAGCGCGGATCTTAAGATCCTCATGGAGCAGCTTGCCGTATTCGGCGTTGTCGGCGAACCAACGGCTGTCCCAGGTGCGGTTGATGCCCAGACGGAAACCGATTGGATTGATTTTCTGACCCATTATGCGGCCTCCCCATTGGCTTCGACTTCGCGCACAACAATGGTGAGGTGCGAGAACGGCTTTTCGATGCGCGATGCGCGGCCACGGCCACGGGCGTGGAAACGCTTCATGGTGATCGACTTGCCAACATAGGCTTCCGCCACGATCAGCTGGTCGACGTCGAGATCATGGTTGTTCTCGGCGTTTGCGATCGCCGATTCCAGAGTCTTGCGCACGGTACCAGCGATACGCTTGCGGGAGAATTCCAAGTCGGCGAGCGCACGCTCGACCTTCTTGCCGCGGATCAGCGCGGCAACCAGGTTGAGCTTCTGCGGGCTGACGCGGATCGTGCGCGCAACAGCTTGCGCCTCGTTGTCCTTCAGCCGACGTTCGGCTTTTGCCTTGCCCATTGTTACTTCCTCTTCGCCTTCTTGTCCGCACCGTGACCGTAATAGGTCCGGGTCGGAGAGAATTCACCGAACTTGTGGCCGACCATGTCTTCGNNAGACCGACGAACTGCGGCAGGATCGTGGAGCGGCGGCTCCAGATCTTGATCACTTCGCTACGACCACCCTCACGAACCTTCTCAGCCTTCTTGAGAAGATAGCCGTCAACAAACGGGCCTTTCCATACTGAACGAGCCATTTCTGACTAACCTCTCTTACTTCTTTTTCAGGTGGCGGGAGCGCATGATGAACTTGTCGGTCGACTTGTTCGAGCGAGTCCGCTTGCCCTTGGTCGGCTTGCCCCACGGCGAAACCGGGTGGCGACCACCGGACGTACGGCCTTCACCACCGCCATGCGGATGGTCGACCGGGTTCATGACCACACCGCGGTTAT
>DBUL01000145.1:0-2744 GCA_002307905.1 Rhizobiaceae bacterium UBA1291 | reverse complement strand
TGACCTTGTCACCGGCGGCGAGACGCTGCGGCGCCAGGATATAGGCCTGCTCGCCGTCAGCATAGCTCACCAGCGCGATGAACGCGGTACGGTTCGGGTCGTATTCCAGGCGCTCAACGGTTCCTTCGACTTCGAACTTGCGACGCTTGAAGTCGACCAGACGATAGGTGCGCTTGTGACCGCCACCGATGAAGCGGGCGGTGATGCGGCCAAGGTTGTTACGCCCACCGCTCTTAGACAGACCTTCCGTCAGGGCCTTGACCGGCTTGCCTTTGTAGAGGCTGGAGCGGTCGACGATGACGAGCTGGCGCTGGCTCGGCGTGATCGGATTGAAATGTTTCAATGCCATTGTTCTTGTTCCCTACCTCAGACGCCCGTCGACACGTCGATGGACTGACCTTCGGCGAGCGTGACGATCGCCTTCTTGACGTCCTTCTGCTTGCCGGCGAAGCCGCGGAAACGCTTTACCTTGCCCTTGCGGACGAGCGTATTCACAGCGGTGACCTTGACACCGAAGAGTGCCTCGACAGCAGCCTTGATTTCCGGCTTGCTGGCACCCTTGGCGACGTTGAAGACGACCTGGTTCTGTTCGGATACCATAGTCGACTTTTCAGTGATCGACGGAGAGACGATCACGTCATAGTGGCGAAGATCAGTCATTTGAACCGCTCCTCCAGAGCTTCAACCGCAGCCTTGGAAAGCACGAGCTTGCCGCGACGCAGGATGTCGTAAACGTTGATGCCCTGAACCGGCAGAACATCGATGTTCGGGATGTTTGCCGCCGCGAGCTTGAAGTTGCTGTCGATCTCGGCGCCGCCGATGACCAGAGCGTTGGTGAGGCCGAGTGAGGCAAAGTTGCCGACCAGAGCCTTGGTCTTGGCTTCAGTCGCCGTCAGCTGATCGACGATGATCAGGTCTTCCGACTTCAGCTTGGCCGAGAGCGCATGACGCAGGGCCAGAGCGCGAACCTTCTTCGGCAGGTCATGGGCGTGGCTGCGAACAACCGGACCATGAGCCTTACCACCGCCGCGGAACTGCGGAGCGCGTGCCGAATGGTGACGAGCGCGGCCGGTGCCCTTCTGCTTGTACATCTTGGCACCCGTGCGCGAAACTTCCGCGCGCGTCTTGGTCTTGTGAGTGCCCTGACGCTTGTTCGCCAGCTGGTAGCGGATCATGCGGGCGAGGATGTCCTCGCGCGGATCGAGACCGAAGATCGCATCCGACAGGGAAACCTTGCCGGCGTCTTTGCCCTCGAGGGTCGTGACGTTCAATTCCATGGTGTGGCTCCCTTACTTCGCTGCCGACTTGACGGCGTCGCGCACGATGATCCAGGAACCCTTGGAGCCGGGAACGGCCCCCTTCACAAGGATCAGACCGCGATCTTCATCGGTCGAAACGACTTCCAGATTCTGGGTGGTGACGCGGGTCTGACCCATGTGGCCGGCCATGCGCTTATTCTTCCACACCTTGCCCGGGTCCTGATTGGAACCGGTCGAACCGTGCGAACGGTGCGAGACCGACACGCCGTGGGTTGCGCGCAGACCGCCGAAGTTGTGACGCTTCATCGCACCGGCAAAANNGTGGTACCGGTCACGTCGACCAGCTGACCTGCAGTGAAGTGGCCAGCGGTGAGCTGGGTACCCACGTCAATGAGGTTGTCTTCCGAGACGCGAAACTCAACAAGCTTCGCCTTCGGTTCGACGCTTGCCGCGGCGAAATGGCCGCGCAGGCCCTTCGAAGTATTCTTGACCTTCGCCTGACCGGCGCCGAGCTGTACGGCAACGTAGCCATTCTTCTCGGTCGTACGCTGGGCAACGACTTGTACGTTATCCAGACGCAGAACTGTTACGGGGATATGCTCGCCGGCGTCGTTGTAGACGCGCGTCATTCCCACTTTCTGTGCAATCACACCTGAACGCATGGGTTCATTCCTCTTGAGAGTCGCACCAGGCTCCGAAGAACCCAAGGCTTTCCTCTTTGTTTAAGGATTCCATTCAAGCCCTTCCAGACTATCAGGTTTCCCGTTTCGAGAAGTCGTTGGCAGGACTTGCCACGTACCTTCCTTGTTATTTCGGCTCTCGCCGGAATTTCTTCTTAAAGCTTGATCTCGACGTCAACGCCGGCAGCCAGATCGAGCTTCATCAGAGCGTCGACGGTCTGCGGGGTCGGATCAACAATGTCGAGCAGGCGCTTGTGGGTACGCATCTCGAACTGTTCGCGGCTCTTCTTGTCGACGTGGGGCGACCGGTTGACCGTGAACTTTTCAATGCGGGTCGGGAGCGGTACCGGTCCGCGAACGCTTGCACCAGTGCGCTTTGCGGTCGAGACGATCTCCCGCGTAGAGGCATCGAGAACCCGGTGATCAAACGCCTTGAGGCGGATACGGATATTCTGGCCGTTCATTCGACTTATCCTTGTTTCTTTTCTTGCGTCTCGCATGCGCAGAGACAGTGAATTACGAATTGCTGGCCGGCCCCTGATTTTCAAAAATCACAGGGACACCGTGGGTGTCCCTGTCACTTATAAAGCATGAGGTGCCCTGCCCGCCCCGATCGCAAGAGCTGACCGGAAAATGCAGCGCAAGAATCGGATGATGCAATCACCATCCGACTCTATTCTGGCCGGCGACATACACCGCCGCCGGCATTTCGTCAATCGATTACTCGATAATCGAGGCGACGATGCCTGCGCCGACGGTGCGGCCGCCTTCGCGGATGGCGAAGCGCAGCTTTTCTTCCATCGCG
>DBUL01000263.1:3293-7049 GCA_002307905.1 Rhizobiaceae bacterium UBA1291 | reverse complement strand
GCGAGCGCCCCGCGCCGGGCGCCGAGAATGACGCCGGCCAGCATGACGCCGAGCGACTGCGCGGTGATTGGCACGGGAATGAAGCCGAGCGTGATCGGCGGAACGAAGCCGAGTGCGACGATGATCGCGGCAAACAGTGAGATAAGGACGAGGTCACGGGTCTGCATGATGTCTCCCTTGGGCCTGTCGGGCAAAGCCATCACGTGGGCTTGCGAAAGCGACAGATGTGAAACCGGAATTTTCCCCAGCGGAAAACGTCACTGCCCCCGAATGCCCCGGGCGTCAATGGCCTCGGCGATATTATCCGCATCCTTGAGGGTGGCGATGATCAGCGGCCCAAGGATGGTTGAGATCTTCGGGCGGATGCCGCGCGCCCGGTGCGCCTCGCGGATCGCTTCGTAGCGGGAAAGGATTTCCGGCACGAAACGCACCACGAGTCCGACCGAGAGGCCGATGTCCGATGCCTTGACGAGGCCGATCCTCTCGAGCGGCGAAGCGGCCCTGGTGATCGTCTCGATGAAGGCCGAGACCGTGGTCGTCGCGGTCACGGCTGCCCCCAGCAGCATCAGCGTCGATAGCCGCAGCACCGTCACCATCGCCTCCTCGGCGCTGGTCAGCAGCAGATGGAAGAGACCGACGATGGCAATGGTGAGGAAAACGGGCCTCAGCGGCGACAGCGCCGCCCGCAGCGGCTGGCCGAGGCTGAAATAGAGCAGAGCCGCGGCGATCAGCACCGGCACCAGCCAGCGCGGATCGCGCGTCAGGAAGATCAGCACGGCAATCAGCGCCAGCCCGGCGATCTTCACCGCCGGTTTCGTCCGGTGCATCAGGCTGTGGCCGGCGACATGCAGGCTTCTCATGAAAGGGCGATCTCCCGGTAGCGGGCGATGGCCTCCAGCGCATTCCCGTCGAAGGCGATCCGCCCCTGATGAAAGACCAGCACACGCCCGAAATCGGCGACCAGGTCGAGATCATGGCTGATAACGATTGCCTGCTGCTGCAGCCCCTCGATCGCCGCCTTGACCATGGCGCGGTTCTTGAGGTCCAGCTGGTTGGTCGGCTCGTCGAAGATGACGAGCTCCGGCTCGGTGACGACGACGGCGGCGAGCGCCGCCAGCTGCAATTCGCCGCCGGAGAGCTCGTGCGGCCGCCGGTCGCCGAGGTGGGTTATGCCGAAGCGTTCCAGCACCGCATCCACCGCCCGGTCGAGGACGGCGCCCTTGAGGCCACGGCTCTTCGGTCCAAACGCGATGTCGTCGCGGATGATCGGCAGGATGATCTGGTTGGCCGGGTTCTGGAAGATGAAGCCCGCCCTGGACAGCACCGCCTTGTCGTCCTTCACCGTGTCGAGCCCGTCGAGCGAAACCGTGCCGGCGGACGGCTTGATGAGCCCGTTGATCAGCCGCGCAAACGTCGTCTTGCCCGACCCGTTGAGCCCGATCACCCCGATGCGGCGTTCGGCGAGCGTGACGCTCAGCGGATGAAGCGCCGTCTGCGTGCCATAGCGCACCTCTGCCCGGTCGAATGTGATCTGCAAGCGTGAAAGTCCCCGCGGATGTCTGAGGCGTCTCTATAGACCGGGGGAGGGGCGAGGGGAATATGCCCCAGGGCTACGGAGCAATCGCATAGGAAGGCATGGGTCGGCAGGTGGAGCCCCTCCCCCTTGTGGGGNNCCCTCCCCACAAGGGGGAGGGTTAAGAATGCCGCGCCGCCGTAGGTTCCACATCCGATCGCCCTGCCGCAGGTGGGGAGAAGGAACTTGCTGCAGCGTTTCGTCTCCCTCGCCCCGCTTGCGGGGGTCCGAAGGACGGGTCGAGACACGCGGCTCGACCCCGGTCGGGTTAGGGTGAGGGACAATTGTCCCGACCCTGCGGCGAAACAGGAGCACCAAACCCGCATTCCACCCCATTGAACATATCATGAACATCCTCTACCCTCCTGCCATGGCGATTCCTCTCTCCAACACCCAGGCGCGAAAAATCTTCCTCGAGCGGCAGGGGCTGTCCCGCCCGCCGCAGCGGGCGCTCGGCAAGGCCGGCCTCTACGACCTGATCCACGACCTCGGCTTCGTCCAGGTCGACAGCATCTCAACCGTCGAGCGCGCCCATCACCAGATCCTGTTTTCGCGCAACCAGACCTACCGGCCGGAACACCTGACCGCGCTTCTGGAAAAAGACCGCACGCTCTTCGAGCACTGGACGCACGACGCCTCGATCATCCCCTCCGCCTTCTTTCCCTACTGGAAGCATCGCTTCGTGCGGCGCGAGGCCCGCATCCTGGAAAACTGGGCGAAATGGCAGGGCGAGGGTTTTGACCAGGCCTTCGACGAGACCTACGAGAAGATCCGCGCGCGTGGCCCGATCATGGCGCGCGAGGTCAAGGCCGAGGACCACAAGTCGGGCGGCTGGTGGAACTGGCACCCGTCGAAGACCGCGCTCGAATTCCTCTGGCACACCGGCAAGCTGGCGATCACCGGCCGCGACAATTTCCAGAAGGTCTACGACCTTTCCGAGCGCGTCATCCCGCCCGAACATTTTGCCGCCGAGGTCGATCACGACGCCTTCATCGACTGGGCCTGCCGGCAGGCGCTGACAAGGCTCGGCTTTGCCACCCATGGCGAAATCGCCGCCTTCTTCGATCTGGTCACCCCGCAGGAGGCGAAGGCCTGGGTGGAGGACCACCGCGACGAGCTGGAGGAGGTCTTGATCGAGACGGTCGACGGCAAGCCGCGCGCGTCCTTCGCACTTGCCGAAAGCCTGCCCGCGCTGCTCAACCCGCCCGAGCCGCCGGCCCGCATCCGAACTCTAAGCCCCTTCGACCCGCTGATCCGCGACCGCAACCGCACCGAACGCCTGTTCGGCTTCTTCTACCGCATCGAGATTTTTGTCCCCGAACCGAAGCGCGAATACGGCTACTACGTCTTCCCGCTCTTGGAATCCGACCGCCTGATCGGCCGCATCGACATGAAGGCCGACCGCAAGACCGGTGTGCTCGACGTCAAACGGCTCTGGCTGGAAAAGGGCGTGAAACCGTCGGCCGGGCGGCTGGAGAGGCTGGAGGCGGAGCTGGTACGGCTGGCAAAATTCGCCGGCGTGGAGCGGGTGGAGTATCGCGACGGGTGGCTGGGGTGAGGGGAGGTCCAGTGGTGAAGCGGCTGGCAATGGTCCGCGTAACGCCAAGAGCGGCCATCCCACGCCTCGCAACCGCCTCCTGGATCCCAGGGGTGATTTTCGCCGCCGGGCCTGTAGACTGATCGCCATCAAGTCAGAAGGAGGTAGTGCCGATGCCCCGATTTCTTGCCGTTTACACCATGAAGCCCGAAGACTTCGCGTCGTTTCGAAGCCTGCCCAAGGCCGAGCAGGATGCCATCGATGCGGAGGGCGTACGACAATGGGCGGCGTGGGAGGAACGCAATGCCGCATGCATCCTTGATCGCGGCGGCATGGTGGGCAAGACGACGCGTGTGACGAAGCACGGCGTGACCGAAGCCCGCAATCCATTCTGCGGCTATCTGGTGGTCGAGGCGCAAACCGCCGATGCCGCCGCACGGCTGTTCCTCGGCCACCCGCATCTCACCGTCTTTCCCGGCGACGGCGTGGACATCATGCCTTTCGTGACGTGAACGCCGGACCGCTGATCCTCAAACGCATCGGCAGGAAGGCGGAGCGCAAGAGCGGGATTCTCGACGTGAAACGGCTCTGGCTGGAAAAGGGCGTCAAACCGTCGGCAGGGCGACTGGAGAGGCTGGAGGCGGAG
>DBUL01000263.1:0-3280 GCA_002307905.1 Rhizobiaceae bacterium UBA1291 | reverse complement strand
GAGGGGGAATGCCTGGTACTTGACCACCCTGACCAGAAGGGATCCACGGCTCGCGCCTTTTGGACGGCCGACCCGTATCAGTAGATACGCACTTTAAACCCGACACCCTCGGCAGCGTGCGCTGCAGCCTGTCGCGCGACGTCGTCAACATAGGCCTTATCCCAATGCCAACCAACAAGTGCTCCGCGAGAGTATTCAACGAAATCATTCACAGGGCGATGAGGCGCATGGTATCGCGCAGCCTCGACGAGTTGTCCTGTGGGCAAGATAAAAAGTTCGAAAGTCCATTCTGGCCAAATTGTCTCATCAGCGTCGGGCACCGAAGATTGGCCTAGCGGCGACTTGATAATATAGGTCTTTTCCTCGGGATTGAAGCGGCTCAAAAGGAGATCATGCCCCACATACCGCGAGAAAAAGGAATGGCCCGAGTATTCATATGTACCATCCCGTTCCAGTTTCCACGCTCGAAACATAAGACGATCAATCTTTTGAAAGCCATCGGGTGTCGGAAAAGCAACTTCAAACCCTCCACCCCATGAATTCTCTAGCCCTTTGCCAGTGATCTGAAAGGCCATAGCCCTAGCAGCAAAGCGCAGCATGGTGGTTCGAGCCAACAGTCCGTCTGCTTGTTCTTCCGATGGAACAAGCTCGGGGCATTCCTGAAGGAAACTAAAAAAATCGCTCGCACCTGATCCCAGTAGGTAGACTCTCTTATTGTCAATCTCGAAACCGCGCGTTCGGACGCAAAACGGAAATATCGATGACCCTGCAATGACNNCTAACGCAACGATCTCTGTACCTTCACGGCAGGAGTCTAGAATCTCGAAAAGCCCTTCCGGATGTCCCTCCAACTCTTTCGTCCTAGGCAACGCTGCATCAAGCGCTTCTACAATTCTGGTTGCCTCTCGCCTCAGCCCCGCCCAAGCGATGAGTAGATAGGGTCGAACAATGATAAGCTTTTGGGCGAGGCCCGCTGCATAGTCCTTATCTTTTCCGGGAAATACTCCCGGGCTCCGCAAGGTTGGCAGGTCAACCTCGGATGGGACCCCCCAGGAGAGCAGCAAGTCCCCCATGAAGGCAGGAAGTCCACCAATGCTTATGCCGGCCACTAGTGTCATGCGTTGGTTAACCTCGGTGATGTGCCACACATAAGTCATTGCCGCGTCTTGTCCCGGGCGACATCTTCGCGTATGCTTGAAATATGGAATACGTTGATATTGTTACAGCTGTTCTGAACCTCGCGGTAGCCGTGGTCGGCATCGTCTCCTTCAAAAAAATTCAGTTAATGTCCACGAATCTTGGGACAATAAGCTGGCGAATTTCATCGATAAGGTAGGCGCTTTCTCGCGGTAGCTACTGCAGATTTCCCTGCCACTTCTATTTCATAGGGTAGCCGAGCTAGCTTGCTTACGGGGATGTACGGATCGCTCGTTACACCCCCCTCGGTGAAACACCATAGCGCCCAAGGTATCTCAGACAGCTTGTGAAAATCCGAGTGCTCAAGCTCGCGATTTCCAAGAACGACGATATCTTTCATGAACGTTGCCGGTCCAATGACCGCCAGTAGATCTCCCTTAAGGACAGAAAAAGCGGCGCATGCGTCCTTTCCGACCGCGACGATCACTTCTTCAGGGCGCGGGAATCCGGAGAGATATTTTTGATCAAGCAGTTCCCAAACCGCCCAGCGCGCGAAAATTCCGGCGGTGAGTTCTTCATAGATGTACCGCTTGTCAGCCAGATAGTTGACTTCCAAGCCCGTGAAGCCAGACAATACGGTCCTATTAAACGACTTTCGACGATCTGCTTTTCCTGAACTTCCGGGCGAGGCTTCCGCTTCTAAGTAGCGGCAGCAAAGCTCATTCAGCAGAGCCACCCCAGTCGGTTGGCTCTGACCGAGCATATCTAGGACGCGACGTTTTCTTTTTGTCTGACGCATCGGTTCATCATCTTTTCGGCGCTGGAGATCGGCGATTCTCACAGGAGAGGATGGCACGATTGTTCCGCAGGTGTCATAGTTCTTATTATGAGCCGCGCGCGGGTGTCCAATCTGCTGCGCTTAGGTCAAAAAGTCGGCAGTCCATTTCCCACCCGAAGCAGTTGTTGGCGACCACCATTCGGTACGCCGGCTTTCGGCAATTTTACGGGCGGTGGGAATATCGGAAATGACGGCCAAAGCCGCCCTTCAGGAAACGTGCCCACACGTCTGCCTCGGGTCAAAAGTGGGGACTGCGCAGAACACCGTTTCCCATCACCCCCGCATCGCCCGCTCCACCGCCGCAAACACCCGCGGATCGCTCGACTGCGCCACATTGAACCGCAGAAACCACGTGGCCGTCTGCGAGACGCTGAAGACATTGCCGGGGGCGAGCACGATCTTGTCGGTGAGCGCGCGGCGCGCCACGTCGGCGGCGTCGAGGCCGTCGGGCAGCTGGCTCCAGAGGAACATGCCGCCGCGCGGTTCGAGGAAGGGTTTGAGGCCGAGCGCCCGAAGCTTCCTGTTGGTCTCGCCCATGGCGCGCGACAGGCGGTCGCGCAAGGTGGCGATGTGCTTGCGATAGGTCCCGTCCTTCAGGATGTTCAGCACCAGCTCGGCGGAGACGGGATTGCCGCCGAAACTCGTGGCGATCTTCAGGTCGATCAGCCCTTCGATCCAGTCGGGTCGGGCGGCGATGAAGCCGCAGCGCGCCGCCGCCGACAGCGTCTTGGAAAAACTGCCGATATGGATCACCCGGTCGAGCCCGTCGAAGGCCGAAAGCCGCGGCGCCGGCTCGGGCTCGAAATCGGCAAAGATGTCGTCCTCGATGATGGTGAGGCCCGATTGCTCGGCGAGCTTGAGCAGCCGGTGGGCGGTCGCGGGTGAAAGCGTAGCACCGGTCGGGTTGTGCAGCGCCGAATTGGTGATGTAGAGGCGCGGCCGGTGTTCGGTGAGTGCTGCGGCAAACAGCGTAATGTCCGGGCCGGTCGCGGTATAGGGCACGCCGACGACCTTGACGCGGTGGGCGCGGAGCAGCGCCAGGAAGTTGAAATAGCAGGGGTCATCGACCAGCACGGTGTCGCCCGGCTCGATCAGGAATCGGCAGAGCAGGTCGATCGCCTGCGTGCCCGATTCCGTCAGCATGATCTGGTCCGGCGCGGCCTGGATGCCGCGCTCGGCCATGCGCCGCGACAGAAGCTGGCGGAGCGGCGGAAGCCCGAGCGGCGTGCCGTAGTCGGCAAGCACCGTGTCGGCGGCCCGGGTCAGCTGGCGCAGCGACCGGCGCAGCTCCTCCTGCGGCATCCA
>DBUL01000171.1:22467-22733 GCA_002307905.1 Rhizobiaceae bacterium UBA1291 | reverse complement strand
CAGCATGTGCACTTCGTCGATGATGTAGACCTTGTAGCGCGCCGATACCGGTCGGTAGCGCACCTGCTCGATGATCTCACGGATATCGTCGATGCCGGTATGCGAGGCAGCGTCCATCTCGATCACATCGACATGGCGGCCTTCCATGATCGCCTGGCAGTGCTCGCCGGGGATTTTCAGGTCGATCGTCGGCTTGTCGATTTCGGCGGTCTTGTAGTTTAGGCCTCGCGCCAGAATACGGGCGGTCGTGGTCTTGCCCACCCCGC
>DBUL01000171.1:0-22289 GCA_002307905.1 Rhizobiaceae bacterium UBA1291 | reverse complement strand
CTGCTTCCTTCCGGACCTGACCCGGTTGGCGAGTGGCTCGTCCACCACCAACCTCCCGAGCCACATATCGGCAATTGCGCGATCAAATGCAAGCCAAGCCCACAAAAAACTGCTATGAAGGAGAAAAACGTCAGGAGGGACGCCTTGGACACATTCGCACTCGACGAGCGGCTGGCGCGCGACAGTGAACTCCTGGTTCATCTGGGCCTGTGCCAACTGCGGCTGATCAAAGACAGTCGCTGGCCCTGGCTCGTGCTGGTGCCGAAGCGTCCCGGCATTTCCGAGGTGTTCGACCTGACTCCGCTCGACCAGGCCGTGCTGACCTTCGAGCAGAATACCGTCGCTGCCGCACTCAAATCCGTGACCGGAGCGACCAAGATCAATATCGCCGCGATCGGCAACATTGTCCGCCAACTTCATGTCCATGTCATTGCCCGAACCGAAGGCGATGCCAATTGGCCGGGTCCCGTCTGGGGCCATGGAACCGCCGTGCCTTACGGCGAGGACAAACGACACGTCTTCCAGCACAAGATACTCGAAGCCATCCACTCATGAAAAAATCGATTTTCGACTTCAGCGGCCCGCATCTCGAGCCCAGCGACCTGACCGCCTTTTCCCGTAATGCCCTGGCCCGCGACAGCGAGCACCGCGACGAGACTTCCCTTGAAAAGGCGCTCGCGGTGGAGGGAACCCACATCCTCGCCTTCTGCGATGCCAAGCTCGTACTGAAGCATGACGGCCAGGTGCTCGATCCGCTCTTTGCGCCTTACGAACTGGCCGAGCTGGCACCCGACTTCGACAATGCCGTCCTGCTCGGCTTTCGGCCGAATGGCGAGCCGAGGATAGCCGTCCCGGTGCAATGCCCTGCCGAGGACCTGGAGAGCCACTACAAGCCGGCCGATGCCCGTGCCCTTTATCGCGACAAGCTGGTCGGAGAGGATCTCGTGGGCGAGGCGGCCCAGGCACTCAGTCTCTTGCGTTGGAATGCCGACAATCGCTTCTGCGGGCGATGCGGCTCGGCAATGGCGATTCGCATCGGCGGCTACAAGCGCGTCTGCACGGCTTGCGACCACGAAATCTTTCCCCGCACCGATCCGGTCGCGATCATGCTGGCGATCGACGAAAAGCGCGACCGTTGCCTGCTTGGCCGTAACCATCGCTTCCCCGACGGCTTGTATTCGAGCCTTGCGGGCTTCGTCGAGCCGGGCGAGACCATAGAGAACGCAGTGCGTCGCGAGACGCGCGAGGAATCCGGCATCGAGATCGGTCGCGTCCGCTATCACGCCTCGCAGCCCTGGCCGATGCCGCATCAGCTGATGCTGGGCTGCTTCGCCGAGGCGATCTCCTTCGACATCCAGGCGGACGAGGCCGAGCTTGCCGATTGCCGTTGGTTCGGTCGGGCGGAAATCGCCGAACTGATCGAGCAGGGCCCGGTCAACGGCGTGAGCCTTCCGATCGACGGAACGATAGCCAGGCGCCTGATCGTCGACTGGCTTGACTGGAAGCGCTGAGGCCCGGCCTCAGAACCTGCCGCGCATGGCGTGGGCCTTGTAGACGCCGAGAATGTGTACTTTCTCCGAGAAGAAGCGCAGTTCTTCCAGTGCCCGTTTCACCGGCGCGTCGTCCGGGTGTCCCTCGATATCGGCATAAAACTGCGTCGCGATGAACTTGCCGCCGATCTGGTAGCTTTCGAGCTTGGTCATGTTGACGCCGTTCGTGGCAAAGCCGCCCATCGCCTTGTAGAGGGCTGCTGGAATGTTGCGCACGTTGAAGACGAAGGTGGTGATGAACGTCTCGTCGGCGCTCTTTCGCTTCGGCTCGTCTTCGTCGCGGGACAGGACGACGAAACGCGTGACATTGTTGTCCGAATCCTCGACATTCTCGGCGAGGATTTCCAGCCCGTAGAGGGAGGCGGCAAGCCCTGGGGCGAGTGCCGCCATGCTTCGATCACCCTTTTCCGCCACCAGCTTTGCCGCGCCTGCAGTGTCACCGGCGACGACGGCCTTCCAGCCGTTGCTGCGAATGATCTTGCGGCACTGGCCGAGCGCGTGGATATGGCTGTGGACGGGGCGGATCTCATTTATCTTCATACCCGGCAGCACCATCAACTGGAAGCGGATCGGCATGAAGTATTCGCCGATGATGTGTAGCCGCGACAGCGGCAGCAGATAGTGGATATCGGCAACGCGGCCCGCGAGCGTGTTCTCGATTGGGATCATTGCAAGGTCGGCCTCGCCGGTCTCGAGTGCCACGAAGGCATCCTCGAAGGTCGGGCAAGGGAGCGGTTCCATCTGTGGATACATGTCCCGGCATGCCATGTCGGAATTGGCGCCGAATTCACCCTGGAAGGCGATCCTGTTGGTCCTGGTCATCATCGGATTGTCCGTTCTCTTAACTGGCCTTGAGGCCAAGTATCTGCCTTGCCTTTTCCAGGTCGGCGGGCGTGTCGACGCCGAGCGGGACCGAGTTGACGATTTCGACGTCGATGCGCATGCCGGCCTCGAGCGCCCTGAGCTGTTCGAGCGACTCGCGCTTTTCCAGAGGCGAGGGCTGAAGGGCCACGAAGCGCTCAAGTGCCTCGCGACGATAGGCGTAAAGGCCAATGTGGTGGTAGAGCGGCCCCTTGCCGTAGGGCGCGGTCGCGCGGGTGAAATAGAGGGCGCGAAGCCGTGTGTCCGACAACGGCGAACCGACGACCTTGACGACGTTGGGATTGGTCTTTTCTTCCTCGTCGGTGATCTCGACCGTCAGCGTGGCGATGTCGACGTCCGGGTTGTCGAGAGGGCGCAGCGCTGCGCGGATGGTTTCTGGCTCGATCGTTGGCAAGTCACCCTGGACATTGATCACCGTCTCGACCTTGCCGTCCGGATCGGCCTTGGTGAGAGCCTCGTGGATCCGGTCCGATCCGGATTGGTGATCGAAGCTGGTCATCACCACCTCGAAACCGGCAGCCTCGACCGCATCGTAGACCTGTTGGTCATCGACCGCGACGATGATTCGTCCGACATTTGCCTCGCGTGCCCGCATCGCCACCTGTACGATCATCGGCTTTCCGCTGATGTCGGCGAGTGGCTTGCCTGGCAAGCGGGTTGAAGCCATACGGGCGGGGATCAGCACGAGGGTCTTACCCAATTCGTCTTTATTCATCGTCAGCCCCTTCAAATCACGCCGGAAAAGTGTCAAAAAGTCCCGAATTGGGGACCACAATCGTGTTGCAACTGTCAAGCAAAAGACATAGGTTCCGCGCGATTTCAAGATCGTCCGGCCGCTGATCCGCCGGCTGCATGGGAGCGTTTGCAGATGAACTCATATGTGAACATGGGCGTTGGTGCTCTTCTTGGCACCGTTTTCGTCCTGATGACCGTATCCATCGTGTCGGAAGGCATTTTCCACGCGGAGGTTCCGGAGAAGGAAGGCTATGCGATCGTCGCCGAAGCTTCTTCTGAGGCTCAAGCTGGCGCCGATGCCGCCGCAGCTGCGGAGACGCCGATTGCCACGCTCCTGGCAAGCGCCGATGCCGCCGTTGGCGAAACGGTCTTCAAGAAATGCGTCAGCTGTCACACCGGCGACAAGGGCGGCGCCAACAAGGTTGGCCCGAACCTGTTCGGCATTGTCGAGCGTCCGGTCGCATCGCATGAAGGTTTCGGCTATTCGGCCGCCATGAAGGAATTCTCGCAGGGTGCTTCGGTCACTTGGACCTATGACAACCTTAGCCACTACCTGACTGCTCCAAGGAGCTTCGTCCCCGGTACGGCGATGAGCTTCGCCGGTCTCAAGAGGGAAGACGAGCGCGCCAACCTGATCGCCTATCTGCGCTCGCTGGCCGACACCCCGGTTCCGCTGCCGCAGGCTGAAGCCGTTGCCCCGGAAGAGGCCGCTGCTCCCGCCGAGGGCGTGGAGGCTGCACCGGCTGAAGCGGAAGCGCCTGCGGATGCAGCGCCTGCAGAAGAAGCTGCTCCGGCAACCGACGCGGCGCCTGCTGCTGATGCCGAAGCACCGGCTGCGCAAACTGAGCCGGCACCGGCGGCAAATAACTGATCCCAGCGGATTTGTTCAATTGGAATGCCCGGTCTCGACCGGGCATTTTTCGTTCAGGGTCCCCGCATGCGGTCTACTGCAGGAACCAGGCCCACAGGGTGACGCTCAGCACGCCGACGGCCGTGGAAAGCGAGATCGCCGAAGCAGCAAGTCCATGGCCTACGCCGAACCGATTGGCGATCAGCCAGGCATTGATGCCGGTCGGAACCGAGGAGGTCAGCACCAGGGCCGCGGTCCAGTCGTCGCTCAGCCCCAGGAGCCGACAGGCGAGCCAGACGCAGGCCGGCATGAGCAGCAATTTGAGAATGGCGACAACGGAGGCGATGCGGACATTGCCGTGGATCCCGTATTTGTTCAGTGCCATGCCGAGTGAAATCAGCGCGGCCGGGGCTGCCATGGCGGTGACCTGATCAACAACGCTCGCCAGCACATTGGGCAGTTTGAGCCCGCTCAGGTGCATCAGAAGGCCAGCGACAAGGCCTATGACCAGCGGATTGCGCATGAGATTGGTGCCAACCTGGCGAAATATGTCTACCAGCCCCCGGGATACGCCGCCGTTCACCTTTTGCTCGGCGCGCTCCATCAACACCGTGCCGATCACCATCATCAGCGGCAGATGCACGGCAAGCAGGATTGACACCGCGACGATGCCATCGCTGCCGACGGTGCGCTCGACCAGCGGTAGGCCGATGAAGATGTTGTTGGCAAAGGCGGAGGATACGCCTGCCAGCACGCCCACGCGCGCATCCCGCCCGAAGAGCCGTGTCGCGAGAAGATGACCGACCGCCCAGGTCACTCCCACGCCGGAGAAGTAGGCGGTCCAGAGGCGGAAGGGCGAAGCCCCGTGGAAGTCAGCGTGGGATATCGTGTTGAAGAGCAGGACCGGCACCGCGACCTTGAACACAAACTCCCCGAGACCATCGCCGATATCCGCATTCAGCACCCTGACCTTCACGAGGCTCCAGCCGAATAGGATGAGAATGAAAATCGGAAAGACGTCCTGGGCTATGGCATACATGGGAGGAATGGCTCTCGGGAGGATTTGGGGAGCGAAGACCTACC
Organism: Rhizobiaceae bacterium UBA1291; assembly: GCA_002307905.1. Taxonomy (GTDB): domain Bacteria; phylum Pseudomonadota; class Alphaproteobacteria; order Rhizobiales; family Rhizobiaceae; genus Allorhizobium. The sequence continues at coordinate 17,189 of DBUL01000171.1, read as the reverse complement.
GCGATGCCTGCCGTGCGGCCAGTGCGCTTTGGTCATTGTCAGTACGGCAGACATACGAAAAAAGCGGGGCTTCCCCCGCTTTCCTGCCCAATCCCGTTGGGCTCCACGCCGCGTCGCCAGTACATCCGTGGTCGATGCGAGCTGGAAGGGGGACGGATCTGTCCCGAGCCGACGGCACTGCGTGTGAGGCGCATTGTGCCGTCGTCACTTGAACTCTGTCTAATCGGTCTGCGTGACAACGGAATGACGTCTACGCAATTCCGCTTCAGCTGGCGGTTTTTCCTTTTACGCCCGAGAAAAACGGTTATGACCTGAAAACCTACACTATCGGAGATCCGGAATTCATGAGCAGGTTCGATGTTCTCACCGTCGGTAACGCTATCGTCGACATCATTTCACGTTGTGAGGAAGCCTTCCTCGTCGACAATGGGATTACCAAGGGCGCGATGAACCTGATCGACGCCGCGCGCGCCGAGAAGCTCTACGCTCTGATGGGCCCCGCCGTCGAAGCCTCCGGCGGCAGCGCCGGCAATACAGCCGCCGGAATCGCCAGTCTTGGGGGGAAAGCCGCTTATTTTGGCAAGGTTGCCGACGATCAACTGGGCAAGATCTTCGCGCATGACATTCGTGCCCAGGGTGTGCACTACGAGACCAAGCCGGAAGGTAGCTTTCCGCCGACCGCGCGCAGCATGATCTTCGTCACCGAGGACGGCGAGCGCTCGATGAACACTCACCTCGGCGCCTGCGTCGAGTTCGGTCCGGAAGATGTCGAGCCGGCAGTCGTCGCCCAGTCGAAGGTGACCTATTTCGAGGGCTATCTATGGGATCCGCCGCGTGCCAAACAGGCAATCCTCGATTGTGCCCGCATTGCTCACGAGAACGGTCGCGAAATGTCGATGACCTTGTCGGACAGCTTCTGTGTCGGCCGCTACCGTGGCGAATTCCTCGACCTGATGCGATCCGGCACGGTCGACATCGTCTTTTCGAACAAACAGGAAGCTCTTTCCCTCTACGAGACCGACGATTTTGATCTCGCGCTGGAAAGGATGGCGCAAGACTGCAAGCTCGCAGCCGTGACAATGAGCGAAGATGGCGCGGTGATCCTAAAAGGTAGCGAGCGCATCCGTGTCGAAGCAACGGTGATCGACAAGCTGGTCGATACGACCGGCGCTGGGGACCTGTTCGCCGCCGGCTTCCTCTATGGCTATACGCAAGGCCGGACACTCTACGACTGCGGGCGGCTCGGCTGCCTCGCTGCCGGAATCGTCATTCAGCAGATAGGTCCCCGTCCATTCGGGTCGCTTTCGCACGCAGCCCACGACGCCGGCCTTATTTGAACGCCTCTCCGGGATAAGCGCCCCAGATCTCGGCCTGGGCGACCCAGCCGGTGATGCCGCCCGCTTCTGCCAGGCACCAGTTGCCGGTGCACTGCTGGAGGCGGATCACCACACCCGGCTCGAGCTTTGCGACGGCTGCGGCGCTAGACTGCGAGTCGGCGCGCAAGATCACGAAGACATCATTGCCGCGCATCCAGGGCGCGGCGACTGCAGTGCGCTCGCCGGATACCAGGCTCTGGCTCACCCATCCCTCTGTGCCGTCCGCATCGCGAATGCGCCTCCAGTTCTCGTACTCCTGGATGATCTCGACCGGTAGGCCGGATTTCAGGTAGAGCCAGGACACCGCATAGTCGGTGCTGGGACCGATCCGGAGATTGACGCGTTGGGCTTTCAGGCTGACAAAGCGTGGCAAGGGCAGGCCGCTCGACCCCTTGGACACGGCTTGGGCATCGGCTATCGTTCCCCCCATCGCCGAAAGCCCGAGGGCGATCCACGCAATGAGTGAGGCACGAAGCACGAAGTGACGCATGGCGGTTCCGATCGCTCAAAGATTTCAAAGGCTTCCCCGCGATTCCGCCAATCGATCCGCAGGTCTCGACAGAAAACGGGCGCCGACCTGCGAGGTTTTGTTTGTCTTCGCTGACGGGTTTGGTAGAAAATGCCCTGAACGGGGAAATTATCCCCCGTCTTGGTTAACGACCTCTGAACAAGGCATCGATTCTTCCCATGACGAACAGGAAAAGACCCAAGGTCTACATCACCCGGAAATTGCCGGACGCCGTGGAGACCCGCATGCGCGAACTGTTCGAGGCCGAGCTCAATATCGATGACAAGCCGCGCACCCAGCCGGAACTCGTCGCGGCGATGAAAATCGCCGACGTTCTGGTGCCGACGGTAACCGATCGCATCGATGCGGCGCTGATCGAGCAGGCGGGCCCCCAGCTCAAGTTGATCGCCAGCTTCTCCAACGGTATCGACCACATCGATGTCGACGCGGCGGCGAGAAAAGGCATCACCGTCACCAACACGCCGAACGTGCTGACCGAAGACACCGCCGACATGACTATGGCACTGATTTTAGCGGTGCCCCGCCGTCTCGTCGAGGGTGCACGCATCCTGATGGACAGGCCCGGCGAATGGACCGGTTGGTCGCCGACCTGGATGCTCGGTCGACGCATCTGGGGCAAGCGGATCGGCATTATCGGCATGGGCGGCATCGGCACGGCGGTCGCCCGCCGCGCCAAGGCCTTCGGTCTGTCGATTCACTACCACAACCGCCAGCGCGTCAATCCGGCGACAGAAGACGAGCTGGAAGCGACCTACTGGGACAGCCTCGACCAGATGCTCGCCCGCGTTGACATCGTCTCGGTCAACTGCCCGTCGACCCCGGCCACCTTTCATCTCCTGTCGGCGCGGCGTATCGCGCTGATGCAGCCGAACAGCTACATCGTTAACACCGCGCGCGGCGACATCATCGATGAGGACGCCCTGATCCAGAGCCTGCGCGAAGGCCGGATCGCCGGTGCCGGCCTCGATGTGTTCGAGAAGGAGCCGGCGGTCAATCCCAAGCTGGTCAAGCTCGCCAATGAAGGGAAGGTCGTGCTCTTGCCGCATACCGGCTCGGCCACGATTGAGGGGCGCATCGACATGGGCGACAAGGTGATCATCAACATCCGCACCTATTTCGACGGCCATCGCCCGCCGAACCGGGTGCTGCCGGGCCGCACCTGATCCGGGCTTCTGTCAGTCGAGCCTCTTACGCATCTCGATGGATGTCGTCCGGTCATAGCCGGTATGGCGGCTTTCCGTCGTCTTGCCAAAGCCCCAGGCGGCAAAGAGGCGGTGATTTTCGATCAGCTCGATGCGTGTCTCCAGCCGGAGACTGGAGAGCCCGAGTTCGTGCGCTGTCGCTTCGGCCTGCCCGAGCAGTGATCGTCCAACGCCCTTGCCTTGCGTGGAGGGGTGGACCGCGAGCTTGCCGATGTAGAGCAGCGCTTCTTCGGGCTTCAGGAAGATGCAGCCGACCAGGCGTCCATTGTCGATCGCGGCAAACGCGATCTCCTGTCTGGCCTTTTGCCTGAGCGAGGCTGGCGTCAGCCAACGGGCGGAGGAGGGCGGGTCGATCCGTCCGTCCATGAAGGCAAATGCGGCCAGGATCAGATCGAGCAACTCCCCGTAGCGGTCAAAGTCTGCACCAATTCGGAGGATCTCGATCGTCATGGCGAAAGCGAAGCCTTGCGTCGCCGATAGCGGATCGTGTCGAAGCGGGCCGAGAGCGCGTCGTAGAGTAGCAGGCGGCCGACCAGAGGCTCCCCGATCCCGGTGATCAGCTTGATCGCTTCCATCGCCATCAGCGTGCCAATCACACCAGTCAGAGCCCCAACGATACCCGCTTCGGCACAGGCCGGCACAAGGCCAGCGGGCGGCTTTTCCGGAAAGAGGTCGCGGTAGCGCGGATTGGGCTCGCCTTCCGCATTCTCCACATAAGGCTGCAAAACGGTGAGCGAACCATCGAATCGACCGACGGCGCCCGTTACCAGTGGGATTTGCCGAGCCTCGGCCGCATCCGCTGCCGCATAGCGGGTGTCGAAATTGTCGGAACCATCGATCAGCAGATCGAAGCCACCGAGATGAGTTGCTGCGAATGCACCGTCGAAGCGCTCCTCGAAACGCCGTACCCTGACATGGGGGTTAAGGCGGGCGATGGATCGCGCCGCGCTTTCCGTTTTCTCTTCGCCAATCGTGCCGCTGTCGTGGATCACCTGGCGCTGCAGGTTGGAGAGCGAGACATGATCGTTGTCGGCAATGCCGAGGGTGCCTACGCCGGCGGCGGCAAGGTACAACAGGGCAGGTGCGCCCAGTCCGCCAGCGCCGATCACCATGACACGGGCGGCCTTCAGTTTCTGCTGGCCCTGCCCGCCGATCTCGGGGAGTAGGATATGCCGGTGATAACGGGAGATTTCGTCGGGGCTGAGCGGATCCATGGCGGCAATGATCGCACGGTTGGCGCGGCTGGGAAAGGCCGTCAGGCGGAAAGCACGCTGTCGCGCACGGTGATGAACTGGGCACGCTCGCCGAGCGCCGAAAACATCGCCCGGTCGGTTCCGGTCATGAAGGCCTGGCCGCCCAGTGAATCGATTCGGTCGAACAATGCTGCGCGCCGGCCCTCGTCGAAATGGGCGGCGATCTCGTCAAGCAGGAGGATGGGCGCGTGGCCGGTCATGGTGGCGACGAGACGCGCATGGGCAAGCACCAGGCCGACGAGCAGGGCCTTTTGCTCTCCCGTCGAGCAGCGCTCGGCCTCGATGTCCTTGTCGGCGTGGCGCACCAGAAGATCGGCGCGGTGCGGCCCCTCGAGCGTCCTGCCGGCAGCCGCATCGCGATAGCGGCCATTGGCGAGACTCGCGAGGTATCGATCTTCGATTTCGATGGCTGGGGCTTCGCCCTCTTCAGCAAGAAAGCCGCTGAGGGCCAGTTGGGCCGAAGGGAAGCTCGAGTCGTCCTGCCGGGCCGTCAGGCCGGCAAGCAGCCCGAGCATTTCGCGGCGGGCGAGCATCATGGCCACGCCGAGAGCCGCCATCTGCTGCTCGATGCCGGTGAGCCAGGCCGGATCGAACCGGCCCTCGGATAGTAGCTTGTTGCGGCTGCGCATGGCACGCTCAAAGTCGCTGGCGCGGCGTCCGTGCGCAGGATCAAGCGACAGCACCAGCCGGTCGAGGAATCGGCGGCGATCGGAGGCGGAGCCGGTGAAAAGCCCGTCCATCGCCGGCGTCAGCCAGAGGATGCGTAGGTGATCGGTCAACTCGTCGACGGACTTGGCCGGAGTACCGTTGATACGGAGCCGCCGCACCACGGCCTCGCCTTCGCCCTCCGAGCCTGTCCCGATCTCGACATTGCCCTCCATGCCGTCGATTTCGGCGAAGACCGAGAATCCGCCCGGTGCGCCGACGCGCGCCACATCGCCCAGTACGGCCCGGCGCAGGCCGCGGCCGGGCGAAAGGAAGGAGACGGCCTCCATGAGATTGGTCTTGCCGGCGCCGTTTTCCCCCGTCAGCACGACGTGCCGCCTATCGAGCGCAAGTGCTGCGGTCGCATAATTGCGGAAATCCGTGAGCTTCAGCCGGTGGATCGAGGTCTTGTGCGTCATGGTGGTCCGAATTCGGTGTGTCTCTGAGCTAGGCTGAAAACCCATCAATAACAAGGCGGCGTTCGGGTTTTCCCGGGCCCTGGTCCCGAAGCGTCAATAGGCTGTGGACGTTCGGACGCATGGACCGGCTCCTGGGACGGGTGTATCTGGTCGGTCAGTGCGCAAAGCAGAGGCCAAGGATATGAATTTTGATCGAGACGAACTGACGCCGGAAGAAGCGCGCCGCGATCACTGGGAGATGCTGCGCTTCCTTGCGATAAACGCGCTTTTCGGTGCGGGCTTGGGCCTTGCCGTAGCCATCGTGCTGATCTGGCTCGACATCGGCGGGCTCGGAACACACCTCGCGCATAGCCGCAATCCGTATTTACCCGCGGCGATGATCGCAATCCCGTTGGCACTCACCTTTGGCGCGGCGGTGACTGCGTCGGCGATCATGTTGATGCCCTACAAGAAAAAGAAGCAGCGCTAGACGAAGGCCTGCCGTTTCGCCACCATTGACCGGGCGGCGGACATCCGCCAGAACCGCCTCCAACCTAACAACGGGAGCAGATCATGACCGACCAGGAAGACCGCGTGCTGCGACTCGAAGAGACGGTGGCACATCAGGCCCGGGTGATCGAGGAGCTCTCCGACCAGATCACCGAACAGTGGAAGGTGGTCGAGCAGGCGCGCGCCAAGCTCGATCGGCTGCCCGAGCGTTTTCTGTCGCTCGAGGAGCAGTCACTGGAAGCGCCTGCCATCACCCGGCCGCCGCACTATTGAACGCCTATTTTCGAGCGGCTTCCCCTTCTACGACCGCCGAGACGATCTGCTCGATCTCGTTTTGGCTCACGTCCAGCCGGCTGGTCAGCAGTCGGTTCCAGGCAAGGCTCGAGAACAGCTCGATCAACAGTGCGGGATCGATGTCCGCTCGCACCTGTCCGCGCGCCTGTCCTCGCTTGAGGATAGCCCCGCTCTGCCGACACCTGGACGCGGCATAGTCCTGCAGCGCCTGTAGCGCGGCGGGATCGATCTGCGCTTCTGCGATGATCGAGCGGAATATCGCCCCTCCGCCGTCGCGCCAGAAACCGAGTAGCCCTGACAGGAACAGCGAGATCCAGCAGAAGTGCCGCCCTGGATGGCCACCAACGGTAGATGGTCGGCTTGCCGGCCTTGGCGCGCCGGGCAACGGCCTCGATTGAAAAGGCGGGCAGGCCGCCTTCGAGCAGGATGTCTTGCGCGGCCTGGAGAATGGCCTCCTCGCTTGCCGGATTGCGCTGCGATCCGATCGAGGTGCGCCGGTTCTCTGCCTGTGGTTCCCTCGTCAAGCCAGCCTCCGCATTTTGTGACGCCATAACACGATATTCTATTGAACGAAACGTACCGTTCCCATGGAGAAGAATATGGCAGATAGTTCTAACCCCCGCCACGCCCTCTCCAAGTTCAGGCTTTCCATCCTGATGCTGGCCGCCATCTATCCCTTTGTCGCGGCCATCCTCTATGTCCTGATGCCGCTGACACAAGGCTGGCCGATCTGGGAGCGCAGCGCCATCCTGGCGCCTGTCATGGTGTTCAGCATCGTCTATGGCATCGCCCCAATCATCCAGCAGCGCTTCGCCTGGTTTATCCTGCGTCAGCCGCGGCCGGCTGTCGCCTGAGTCTCTACGAAAAAAAGAAGCGAACCGGGGCGCGGCTCGCTTCTTTTCTCTCGAAAGATGATGCTTTGCTCAGTCGCTGAGCGTGTCGAAAAAGTCTTTCATACGGGCGAAGAAGCCCGTCGATTCCGGGTTGTTTTCTTTCGACGAAAGCTGCTCGAATTCCTGCAGCAACTCGCGCTGCCGCTTGGTCAGTTTCTGCGGTGTCTCGATCTGGATCTGGATGTAGAGATCACCCATCTGCGCCGAACGCAAGACCGGCATTCCCTTGCCTTTCAGCCGGAACTGCTTGCCTGGCTGGGTGCCTTCCGGGACCGTCACGCGCGACTTGGCACCGTCCAGCGTCACCACGTCGAACGTGCCTCCAAGGGCCGCCGTCGTCATGGAGATCGGTACGGAGCAATAGAGATCCGCGCCGTCGCGCTGGAAGAACTCGTGGGGTTTCACCGACAGGAAGATGTAGAGGTCGCCCGATGGACCGCCCCTCAGGCCTGCCTCGCCTTCGCCTTGCAGGCGAATGCGGGTCCCGTCCTCAATACCGGCCGGAATGTTAACCGAAAGCGATCGCTCTTCCGTAACACGGCCTTGACCGTGGCATTTTCCGCAAGGATCCGAGATCGTCTGACCGCGACCGTGACAGGTCGGACAGGTCCGCTCGATCGAAAAGAAGCCCTGTGCCGCACGAATGCGTCCCGTCCCCTGGCAGGTAGCGCAGGTTGTCGGCTTGGTGCCTGGCTTGGCGCCGGTCCCGGTGCAGGTCTCGCAAGTGATCGAAGTCGGAACGTGGATCTGCGCGGTCTTGCCTGTGAAAGACTCCTCGAGCGAAATTTCCATGTTGTAGCGCAAGTCGGCACCGCGCTCGCGACCGCCGGTGGAGCGGGCCCGGCCACCTCGGCCGCCGCCCATCATCTCGCCGAAGATGTCCTCGAAGATGTCGGAGAACCCACCGCCGGCAAAACCGCCGCCGCCCGGATGGAAACCGCCGCCGCCATGCTCGAAGGCGGCATGGCCGAAACGGTCGTAGGCTGCGCGCTTCTGCGGATCCTTGAGCGTCTCGTAAGCCTCGTTAAGTTCCTTGAACTTCTTTTCGGCTTCGTCGTCGCCCGGATTCTTGTCCGGGTGAAATTTCATCGCCAGCTTGCGAAAGGCGCTCTTCAGCTCTTTCTCGTCGGCGGTCTTGGTGACCCCGAGGGTCTCGTAGAAATCTGCTTTTGCCATGGTCTTACAAAGCTCTCAAAGCTTTCTCCACGCTCGTGTGGCTGCCAGTCTTCTTGCCCGCTTGCTTCTCGCAGGCGGCCATGTCCTTCTGGAAGTCAGACGCCGCGGCACGTGCATCTTCGATCAGCATTCGGCGCGGATCGCCCTTGTTCGCCAAGCCGTCGGCCACCGAAACGGCGAGATAGGCCAAGGAATGGGCCGCCATGTCGCAAGAGGTCACGCTGCCGCCATCTTCGCGGCGTTTGAGCGCCGCTTCGATGATCCGGCCGAGTTCGCTACCTGTCTTGGAAAGTTGCCGGCTGTCGCGCGCACCGATCGCCTTGACGATGGTGGCTTCTGCGGCGCTCAGCTTGCGAAAAACCGTTTCCAGTTGACCGCTCTCTTGCGCCCAAACGGTGCTCGCTCCAAGGGCCAATGAAAATGCGGCTGGCCCGAAGGCCAGCCCCTTGAAGGTAAAGCGTCGCTCAGGCCGCTGCATCAGGCCGACTTCTTCGCGTCGTCGTCCTTGACCTCCTCGTAGTCGGCATCGACGACATCGTCCTCCTTGCCGCCTTCCGAGGCACCAGCGCCTTCTTCGGCCTGCTGCGCTTCGTAAATTGCCTGACCAAGCTTCATGGAAACCTCCATGAGAGTCTGGGTCTTGGCCTGGATGCTCTCAGCGTCCGGCTCGGAGGCTTCAATCGCGGTCTTGAGAGTGGCGATTGCATCCTCGATGGCCTTGCGGTCGGTTTCCGAAACCTTGTCACCATATTCACCGAGCGACTTCTCCGTCGAATGGACGAGGCTCTCGGCATGGTTCCTGGCTTCGACCGCGGCGCGGCGCTTCTTGTCTTCCTCGGCGTGCGCTTCGGCGTCCTTCACCATCTTATCGATGTCTGCGTCGGAGAGACCACCGGAGGCCTGGNNGATGCCGTTGGCGTCGATATCGAAGGTCACTTCGATCTGCGGCACGCCGCGGGGTGACGGCGGCAGGCCGACGAGGTCGAACTGGCCGAGCAGCTTGTTGTCGGCCGCCATTTCACGTTCGCCCTGTGAAACGCGAATGGTCACGGCGTTCTGGTTGTCTTCGGCAGTCGAGAAGGTCTGGCTCTTCTTAGTCGGGATCGTCGTGTTGCGATCGATCAGACGGGTGAAGACGCCACCCAGCGTTTCGATGCCGAGCGACAGCGGGGTCACGTCGAGCAGCAGAACATCCTTGACGTCGCCCTGCAGAACGCCGGCCTGAATGGCCGCGCCCATGGCGACGACCTCATCCGGATTGACGCCTTTGTGCGGCTCCTTGCCGAACAACTGCTTGACCACTTCCTGGACCTTCGGCATGCGGCTCATACCGCCGACCAGAACCACTTCGTCGATTTCGGCAGCGGTGACGCCGGCATCCTTGAGCGCTGCCTTGCACGGCGCAACGGTACGCTGGACCAGGTCGTCGACCAGGCTTTCGAACTTGGCGCGCGTCAGCTTCAGCGTCAGGTGCTTCGGGCCGGAGGCGTCGGCCGTGATGAACGGCAGGTTGATTTCGGTCTGCTGCGACGAAGACAATTCGATCTTGGCCTTTTCGGCCGCTTCCTTGAGGCGCTGAAGGGCCAGCTTGTCGCTCTTCAGGTCGATGCCCTGGTCCTTCTTGAACTCGGCTGCGAGATATTCGACCAGGCGCATGTCGAAGTCTTCACCGCCGAGGAAGGTGTCGCCGTTGGTCGACNNTCCTTGGTCGCCTGGCGCTGGGCGTCGTTAAAGTAGGCGGGAACCGTGATGACGGCCTTCTCGACCTTTTCGCCGAGATAGGCTTCCGCGGTTTCCTTCATCTTCTGAAGAATCATGGCTGAGATCTGTGCCGGAGAATAGGCCTTGCCCTGGGCTTCGACCCAGGCATCGCCGTTGTCGCCCTTGACGATCGGGAACGGAACGAGACCCTTGTCCTTCTCCACAGTCGGATCTTCGTNNGCGGCCGATCAGGCGCTTGACAGCGAAGAGGGTATTGGTCGGATTGGTCACTGCCTGACGCTTGGCGGGCTGACCCACGAGGCGTTCACCGTCATCCGTGAAGGCAACCATCGAGGGCGTGGTACGTGCGCCTTCGGAATTCTCGATGACCTTCGAATCCTTGCCGTCCATGACGGATACGCAGGAATTGGTTGTTCCAAGGTCGATACCGATAACTTTAGCCATGTCATTCTCTCCTTGAAGCAGGCCGTCGGAACCCCCGAAAGGCATTCCCCTGACGGCCCCTCGACGTGGATGGTCTGGGATCTCGCGGCCTTCGCCGCGGTTATGTCGCGTATATAAGAAGCGGTTTTTCGGACTGCAAGGCTGGAAACTCGGTGTTGTCCAGTAAAAAGAACAGATTGGCTCCTCTTGTTCCGCCTTCCTGCGGCCCCGAAATTTCTTCCTGAGCGGGAGAACGCCGGTAACAGTCAAGCCTTGCGCCGGGCTGCAGCCAAAACATGGCTCTTGCCTCGCACGGATTCAAGCGGCACGCGTTCGATGCTCTCACCGTCCCATGATGATGTCCAGCAGCGTCGTGCGCCGGCTCGCGGGTTGAACCGGCGAGGAATCACCGACGGCGGCCGGTGGAATGGGACCGCCCGAGCCCGGCTGATAGGGATCTGCCTGCGGCGTTCCCACCAAGGGGACCTCGCCTTGTGGCACTGCCGTTCTGTTTGTGGCCGGCGCGGCGGGATAGCGCTTCTCGCCGCCGGAAAAGACGTCGGAGAGAATGGTGCCGATGGTCATCGGCATGGGCTGCGGCTCGACATAATCGCTGCCGGTCAGCGGTACCGGCGTCAGACCGGTATGAGCGGCGGTCATGAACTCGTGCCAAGCCTGGGCAGGCAGCCCACCGCCCGTCACCTTCTTCATCGATTTCCCGTCATCATTGCCGAACCAAACGCCCGTCGTCAGATTGCTAGTATAGCCGACAAACAACGCGTCGCGGAAGGATTGGGTCGTACCGGTCTTGCCGGCCGCTTCCCATCCGGAGAGGCGTGCCTTCCTGCCGGTACCCTCGGTAAGGACGCCTTTCATCATGCGGTTCATGGCAGCAACAACAGGCTCGCCAAGCACGCGCGGCGGTTCCGCATAGTCGTTCTCGTAGAGCACCTTGCCCTCGGCGGTGGNNGTAGCCGCCGTTCATGAAGGGGGCATAAGCGGCCGTCAGTTCGAGCAGGGAGACTTCCGAGGTGCCGAGCGCTATCGAGGCATTGGCCTGCAGTTCCGATTCGATGCCAAGCCGATGCGCAAGCTTGATCACATGGTCCGGGCCGACCTCCATCACCAGCTGGGCAGCAATGGTGTTCAGCGAGTTGGCAAGCGCATGGGATATGGTCACCGGGCCGCGGTATTTCTCGTCATAGTTCTGCGGCGTCCAGTTGCCGATCCTGACCGGTGCGTCGTTGCGGGACGAATCGGGGCGAATGCCGGTCTCGAGCGCTGCCGCATACACGAAGGGCTTGAAGGCCGAACCGGGCTGGCGCTTCGCCTTGACTGCGCGGTTGAACTGGCTCTCGGCATAGTCTTTGCCGCCGACCAGCGCGNNGACCATGAGCGTCTCGACGATCACGGCCTCGGCCTTCTTCTCCAGCGCCATGTCGATCGTCGTCTCGACGAGGAGATCCTCGCCGATGGTCCCGATCAGCCGCCGCGTTTCCTCGAGCACCATGTCGGCGACATACTGCCCCGCACCGGTCCAATAACGCTTGGCAGTGGTTGGGGGCTGCGACATCGCCGTCTTGATCTCGTCGTCGGAGACGAAGCCTTCCTCGCGCATCGTGCCGAGAACGACCTGCGCCCGGGCTTCTGCCGCCTGCGGATCGCGCGCGGGCGAGAGGCGGGACGGCGCCTTGAGGAGACCGGCCAGAAGCGCCGCTTCACCGAGATTGACGTCGCGGGCCGACTTGGAGAAATAACGCCGCGACGCCGCCTCGACGCCATAGGCGTTCGAACCGAAATAGACCCGGTTGAGATACATCGCCAGGATTTGGTCCTTGGTGANNGTGTTCGAGCCAGAAAGACAAGAGCACTTCCTGGATCTTGCGTTCGACCGTACGCTCGGGCGAGAGAAAGAGGTTTTTCGCCAACTGCTGCGTTAGCGTCGAGCCACCCTGGACCGTGCGGCCGCTGGCAAGATTGGTCACCACCGCGCGGGCAAGGCCGAGGGGGTCAACGCCGAAATGCGAATAGAAGCGGCGATCCTCGATGGCGATGACGGCTTGCGGAATGAAGGGCGACATGTCTTCGAGCGCCAGCGCTTCGCCGCCGGTCGCGCCGCGATTGGCGATGACTGTCCCTTCGACCGAAACGACCTTGAGGTTGGGCGGGCGCTCGGGGATCGACCAGGAACTGGCGCTTGGCATGCGCGCGCCATAATACATGACGATCCCACCGACGCCGATCGCGCCCCAGATGCCCAGCACGATTGACCAATAGATCAGGCGACCGAGCAGGCCGGTGATACCGCCGGTGCTGCGCTTCGGCTTGCCCTTGGCACTTCGTTCGCGTGGTCTGGAGGTGGCCTTCGTGGTCTTGGACGTCTTTCCTTTGGCGGTGCGGCCGGCGCGTTTGCCGCCGATACGGTCGCCAGCATCGGCACGAAGCTCGTCATCGCGCTCATCCTCCGCCTCGAAGGTCGGCTCGACGCGTTCACGGGATTTGCCTCTGCTTGCCATGGCGGGCGATCTTGCTCCAGAATCCTGTACGCCAGCGTCCTTGGCCGTCGCCGGGACGCGCTTGGCGCTGTGTGTTGCAGCCGCATGACAAGCAGGAAGGCGCGGCCGGAGGATTGGAGTCTAATTGCGGCGATTTAAGGGGGGGTTAACACGTGGTAAACATTCCCCTATCGCATTGCGCCGACATGAACCGGCGTTTTTTGCGGGGCATCAGGACACTGCACTACTGGCAGAGGTCCGCCCACTCGGCACTGGTCAGTTCCGCCATGCGCCCCGGCGCGATATGGACCGCCGAATTGNNGTCGAACGACTTCAGCGACACGTCGCAATAGACCTTGAGAGGCGAGGGCAGGCCGAACGGACAGACGCCGCCGACCGGATGGCTGGTGAACTCGACCACCTCTTCCGAACCCAGCATGCGCGGCTTGACGCCGAAGCGATCCTTGAACTTGCGATTGTCGAGTCGCCTGGTGCCGGCGGTCACCACCAGCACGACCTCTTCACCGATCCTCAGGCAGATCGTCTTGGCGATCTGGTCGGGTTCTACGCCATGGGCCTCCGCCGCCAGCGCGACCGTAGCGGAACTTCCATCGGTGACGATGACGTTAATCTCGGGGGCTGTTTCGGCGAAGAAGGAACGGACGGATTCGAGGCTCATGGGTCTTTTCTGTCCTAAGTCTTTAGGTTCGAGTGTGTCTCATTCGAATGAAGCCCTTGATATGGACGTCGGGACGTCCCACCTAAAGATCAACCAATGCAGCGGCCACAGCAAGATGGCTGCAGCTTTTTGGATCAAGGATGAAGCTGACGTTAACCATTGGTTAATCACTTAGCCCCATTCTCTTGATTATGGGATTTAGGCAAGGCCGAAAGGCGGGCCAAAATCCGGAAATGCGCATTGCTCGTTTCCGCCCCTGACCACGGATGTACTGGCACGGGCGTCGAAACGGCAGAGGAAAGGTCGGGTAACTCCCGGCCTTTTTGCGTTTTTGGTATGCCACACGGAAAGGCGGGATGCGCCAAGAAGCCCTGGCTCCCTCAGGAGGCAGCCAGTGCATCGAGAATGCGGATCCACGACCGGATGCCCTTGTGGAACGAGTTCAGGTCGTATTTCTCGTTCGGCGAATGGATGCGGTCGTCGGTCAGGCCGAGNNTCTTCTGGAAATCGCCGACGATCGGGATCGATCCGCCCATGCCGATGACGACGGCCGGCTTCGGCCATTCGTCCGACAGGGCGTTCTTGGCCTTGGTCAGCACCGGCGAATCATAGGACAGCTGGATCGCCGGCGAGCCTCCATGCTCGTGGAAGTCGACCGAGCAGTCGGCCGGGACCTTCGAGCGCACATAGGCGCGGAAGCTCTCGCGGATCTTTGCGGGATCCTGCTCGCCGACCAGGCGGAACGACACCTTGGCCGACGCCTTGGCGGCGATCACCGTCTTGAAACCTTCGCCGGCGTAGCCGCCGGTAATGCCGTTGACCTCCGCCGTCGGCCGCGCCCAGGTGAGCTCCAGCACCGATCGGCTCTTTTCGCCCGACGGGATCGACAGCCCCACCTCCCCGAGAAAGCTCTCCGCCGTGCGGCCGAGCGTTTCCCATGACGCCTTGATGTTGGCGGGCGTCTCTTCGACCCCGTCGTAAAAGCCCGGTAGTGTGATACGGCCGGTCTCGTCGTGCAGGCCGGCCAGGATGTCGACCAGGATGTGGATCGGGTTGGCGGCAGCGCCGCCGAACAGGCCGGAATGGAGGTCGCGGTCGGCGGCGGTGATCGTGATCTCCTCGCCCACCAATCCGCGTAGCGCAGCCGCGATAGCCGGCGTCTCCGTGTTCCACATGCTGGTGTCGCAGACCAGCGCGTAGTCGGCCTTCAGTTCTTCGGCATTGGCCAGCAGGAAAGGCTTCAGCGAGGGCGAACCGGATTCTTCCTCGCCTTCGAACAGGATGGTGATCTGTATTGGCAGGCTGCCGTGCACGGCCTTGTAGGCGCGGCAGGCTTCGACGAAGGTCAACAGCTGTCCCTTGTCGTCGGACGTTCCGCGGCCGGTGATGACCTTGCGGCCTCCGTCGAGTTCCTTGATCGCCGGCGCGAAGGGATCGTTTTCCCACAGGTTCAGCGGATCGACCGGCTGGACGTCGTAGTGGCCGTAGAAAAGGGCATGCGGCGCATTCGCGGTCGCGCCGGCGTGATGGGCGACGACCATCGGATGGCCGGGCGTGTCGCGCACCGAAGCCGTAAAGCCGAGTTCGGTCAATTCCTTGACCAGCCATTCGGCCGCCTTGCGGCACTCGAGCTTGTAGGCCGGATCGGTCGAGATCGAGCGGATACGGACGAGGTCGAACAGGCGGTCGAGGCTCTGCGACAGTGCCTTGTCGGCGCTGTCGAGCACGGCGGAAATATCGGTCATGGCATCCATCCTGGACGTTGCAAATCGGCGGGACGATAGACCAAAGGCTTGGAGGTTTCGAGGGCGCTGAAAACTAAATTTCGTCAGCCGCGAGGACGAATGGTGCGTCTAGAGCTTGCGCGCGTTGTCGATCGCCCAGCGAATATATTCGAGCATCAACTCCTTCTCAAAGCGGCGAAAGCCGGAGAAAAGCACCTGATCCGCCTCGTCGGCAGCGGCGAGCGCCTCGTCCTTCAGTCCCCGCGCCTTTTCGGTGAGAAAAACGAGTTGCGCGCGGCGGTCTGAGGGATGCGGCCGCCGCTCGATCAGGCCGTCCCGCTCCATGCGCGACAGCGTATTCGCCATGGTCGCCTGTTCGATGTCGACCCGTTCAAGAAGCTGTTTCTGGGTCAGTCCCTCTTCGCCCCACAATTCGATCAGAATGGGCAATTGCCCGGCCGAAAATCCCAGTTTCGCCGCACGCACCTGCAGGGCGCGGGCAAATCCCTTGGCCAGTTGGCCCGCGAGATAAGTGGCGGAATCGGAGCGATTTTGAGCCATGGCCATGGATAGGCCGGTTCAAGGCTTCTCTCAAGAATAAATCGCAGGCGATCCAATTCCGTATCAGGTCTTTTTTGGGAGGTTGCAGCGGGCGCACCATCGCCCGGACACGAAGAAGCCGCCATGGCTGGAGNNTTGTCCAGTCTGAAGCGGCGGGGGACGAGCCTCTTTCAGACCGCGGCGTGATCAGGCGCCGGTGACTATCAAATGTGCGGTGAAATATGGTTTTTCAAGGGAATGCTGGATTACAAATTCGTAACGTTTCCGTGTTCGCCGTCCTTGCTCTTGCTCGAACTTTATATGGACGCTTCGAACGCCTCGCGCTATCCATGCCGACATGAAAAAAGGCGATCATCTTTTCCTCGTCGACGGCTCGGGTTTCATCTTCCGCGCCTTCCACGCTCTTCCCCCGCTGACGCGAAAGTCGGACGGGCTGCCGGTCGGCGCCGTTTCGGGCTTCTGCAACATGCTGTGGAAGTTGCTGACGGAAGCGCGTGACACGAATGTCGGGGTGACGCCGACCCATTTCGCCGTCATCTTCGACTATTCGTCGAAGACCTTCCGCAAGGAGCTCTATCCGCAGTACAAGGCCAATCGATCTGCGCCGCCGGAAGAGCTGGTCCCGCAATTCGGCCTCATCCGTCAGGCGACCCGAGCCTTCAATCTCCCCTGTATCGAATCCGAGGGCTTCGAGGCCGATGACCTGATCGCGACCTATGCGCGCCAGGCCGAGGCAATTGGCGCAGACGTCACCATCATCTCCTCCGACAAGGACCTGATGCAGCTCGTCACCCCCATGGTCCACATGTATGACAGCATGAAGGACAAGCAGATAGGCATTCCCGACGTCGTGGAAAAATGGGGTGTCCCGCCGGAAAAAATGATCGATCTTCAGGCGCTGACCGGCGATTCGACCGACAATGTGCCGGGCGTTCCGGGTATCGGCCCGAAGACGGCCGCGCAGCTGCTGGGAGAGTTCGGTGATCTCGATACGCTGCTCGCCCGCGCCAGCGAGATCAAGCAGGTCAAGCGCCGCGAGAACATCGTGGCCAATGCGGAACTCGTCCGCCTGTCGCGCCAGCTGGTGACGCTGAAGACCGACGTGCCGGTCGACATGCCGCTTGATGCCCTGGTGCTGGAGAAGCAGGATGGGCCGAAGCTGATCGGCTTCCTCAAGACGATGGAATTCACCACGCTGACGCGCCGCGTCGCCGACGCTTGCGGTTGTGATGCCGCCGCCATCGACCCG
>DBUL01000198.1:27985-42697 GCA_002307905.1 Rhizobiaceae bacterium UBA1291 | reverse complement strand
CAGCAGCGTGGACTTGCCCGACCCTGAAGGGCCGACGATGCCGACGGCTTCGCCCTCGCCAATCGTCAGGTCGATATTCTTCAGTACATGAACGGATGCTGCCGCATTCCCGAGAGTGAGATCGGCCTTCTTTAGTTCGATAATGGTTTTTATCACCCGTGCTCGCCCTATATGTGTGAGGCGAAGCAAGCTTCGCGCGCTGTTCCAGCTTATGCCAATTTAGGGAAGGCCCGATGAGATTTAAAGCGACGCTCCTTCATATCGCCGTGATCGGNNTCGTCTCGAGAAGGCGCTGGTCGCCGAGGGGGCCGACGTCACGATCATCAATGCCGGTGTGTCGGGAGATACGAGCGCGGCCGGTCTGGCAAGGGTCGACTGGTCCGTGCCGGATGGTGTGAGGGGCGTGATCCTGGAACTTGGCGCCAATGACGCGTTGCGTGGCATTCCGCCGGAAGCGACGGAAAAGAACCTCGACGCGATCCTCGGCAGGCTGCAGGCACGCGGGATTGCGGTTCTGCTTGTTGGCATGCTGGCTCCGCCAAACATGGGTGCCGATTATGCCGATCGATTCAATCCGATCTATCCGAAGCTTGCGGAAAAACATGGGCTTGCCTTCTATCCGTTCATCCTCGACGGAGTCGTCACTCGATCCGAGATGCAGCTCGAGGACGGGATGCATCCGAATGCCGAGGGTGTCGCAATCATGGTCGAGCGCATGCTGCCGGTTGTCCGGGAGTTTGTGGAAGCCATTCAGGACACGCCTAAATAGGGACTTGCGTGTCCCGGCGTTGCGTGATTCGCTGTGTGTGTCTTAAAAAAGATTCGGGGAGCTCGCCATGCCGAGATTGTTCACTGCCCTCGAAATTCCGCGAAGTGCGGCATTGAGCCTCTCCCTTTTACGTGGCGGTCTCCCTGGCGCCCGATGGATCGATGTGGAGAACTACCATCTCACCCTCCGCTTCATCGGCGATGTCGATGGCCGGACTGCCGACGAGATCGTCGACCGGCTCGACCGGGTCGATCGGCCGGAGTTCACACTCAGCCTCAACGGCATAGGCTCGTTCGGTTCGAAGAAGCCACATTCCCTGTGGGCTGGTGTTTCACCCGCCCCGGAAATGTTCGCCTTGCAGGCTGAAATCGAGCGCATTTGCCAGCGCATCGGTCTGGCGCCTGATCCGCGAAAATTCATGCCCCATGTGACTCTGGCCCGCCTCAAGACGTGTCGGGTCGATGACGTGGTGAACTATCTCTCCGGGCGCGGCAACTTCCACACAGCGCCGTTCTCGGTCTGCCGCTTCGTCCTGATGTCCTCGAAGGAATCGGTGGGTGGCGGTCCCTATTTGACCGAAGAAGTGTTTCCGCTCCACGAGGCGCGATCTGCCTCAAGTTTCTCGACGATGGAGCTGCAGCCCGCGAAAAGCATGTTGTAGACCTCGTGGAAGTCTCCGATCCCGCCGTAGTAGGGATCGGGCACATCGGCGTCGGTGCCCAGCGCATAGCTACCGAAAAGCCCAATGGTTGCCGGCGTTTCGCGCGGTGCAATGCCTTGGATATGGGCCAGATTGCTGCGGTCCATGGCAAGGATCAGTCGGAAGCGGTCGAAGTCGGAGGCTTCGATCCGGCGGGCGCGCAACTGCGATATGTCAATGCCGTGCTCGCGGGCGACCTGCACTGACCGGCTGTCAGGGGGATAGCCGATATGCCATCCACCGGTGCCTGCCGAATCCGTTGGATACGCATCGGCTCTGCCGTTCCGTGTCGTCATATGACGAAATATGCCCTCGGCCAGCGGTGAGCGGCAGATATTGCCGAGACAGACGAAAAGCACGGGAAATGGAGCCATCGGGTTTTCCGGGGTGACGAGAGGGTTGAGCATGAAATACGAAAAACTGGAAGACGCGGCAATCGCAGAACGCCTCCAGAGCCTGAAGGACTGGTCGCTTGCGCCTGATGGTGCTTCAATCAGCCGTCGGTTCGTCTTTGCCGATTTTGTCGAGGCCTTTGCCTTCATGACCCGGTCGGCGCTTGCTGCCGAACGGCTCAATCATCATCCCGAATGGTCGAACGTCTATCGTCGCGTCGACGTGACGCTGACCACGCATTCGGCCAAAGGGCTGACCGATCTCGATTTCCGCCTGGCGGGTGCCATGGACCGTGCCGCGGGGCGGCGCGATTGATTTCGGCGGTACACTTCCCATATCTTGACCGGGTCCAAACGAGAGGATCGAAACGCGATGGACGATATCAAGATCGGTGAAATACTGTTGCCGGGCGACGAGGAGACGCAGGAGCGCCAGGAGAACGATGTCCGGGCGAAATTCTGGCCGACGATGAAGAAGGCTGTCCGCCAGATACCGTTTTCGCGCGATGTGATTGCCGCCTACTTCTGCGCGACGGACCGGCAAACACCACTGCGGGTGCGCGGCATACTCCTTGCTGCGCTTGGCTATTTCGTTCTTCCACTGGATGCGATCCCCGACATGTTCGTACTGGTCGGCTTCACGGACGATATTGCCGTTCTCACCACGGCACTCGCCCTGATCAACGGGCATATCAGGGAAAGGCATTATGCCGCCGCCGACGAGATGTTGAGCGATGCACCGGTGGCACAACGCGCGCGTGCCTGAAAGATATCCAAGCCTGAGGCGGTACAGCGGCTGTCTCAGGCGATGGATGAAACGAATTTTGGCTGGGCCTAACTCTCGCCTGATTTCTTCTCTTTAGATCCGCCGGAAGGGCAGGGGCCTGTTCGAGCCTTGCATATGTCTCGATACAAGGCGATTCTCTTCCCCGATAATGGTTTGCGGCCGGAATCGTTTCGTGTTGACGGTTTGGTAACGTAAATTAAGTCATACTGAATCAAGTTTTGACGATGGACTGTTCGGCTAACCTCTGCCGGACGATGGATGGACAAGCAACCGGCAGGAAGACATGTTCGTAAGAAGCAGCGTAACCGCATTGGCAATTATTCTGGCAAGCAGCACCCTTGCTGCGGCGCAGTCGCCGACGCGTATCGAGCAGTTCAAGGCATGGGGCGCTTATTCCTATAAGTCGAATGGCGGCAACGTATGCTACGTGCTCTCCGTTCCGACAGCCAAGGAGCCCGCATCGGTCAATCACGGCGACATATTCTTCGTCGTGTCGCAAAGGCCTGGCCAGAATATCTCCTATGAGCCCCAGGCGATGATGGGCTATGCGCTGAAGGAGGGCTCGAAGGTCAATGTGTCGATTGACGCCAAGAACTTTGTCATGTTCGTCAAGGACAGCTCGGCATGGGTCGAAAACGCCGCCGAAGAGCCGGCTCTCGTCGCCGCGATGAAGGGCGGCACGAATATGACCGTCAAGGCGACCTCGGCTCGGGGAACGGGGACCACCTATAACTATTCGCTGTCCGGTATTTCAGCGGCGTTGAAGCAGATCGAGAACTGCAAGTAGGCTTGCGGATCCCTGTTACGATGAAGGGTCGGCGGCGCGCCGGCCCTTTTGCAGTTTCGACCTTGGGACGGGTTGCGCGACATTCGGCGTGACGCAGGGCGAAAAAACTGCTAGAGGCGCCGCAAATGCCGGACTGTCGGGACATTGGTTCCCGCTCGGCGCGATTTCTAGGTTCATGCAGGATCGAGTGCGGTCGCCCCTTAGGTGGCGAAGGCAGCGCCTTTGATCGAAAGGGTTTTATCGACATGGCTGTCATGGAAAGTGTGATGGGGCAGAAAAACGCCCGGCCCGCGCCCATCGCCAAGGCTGGGGCGGAAGTGCCGACCCTGATTGGGGCGAGCCGCGAGGAACTGGGCGCGATGTTGCGCGACAAGGGCGTTGCGGAACGACAGATCAAGATGCGTGTCGGTCAGCTGTGGAACTGGCTCTATGTACGCGGTGTGTCCGACTTCGATGCCATGGCGAACGTTTCCAAGGACATGCGCGAGATGTTGAAGGCCAACTTCACCATCGCCCGCCCCGAGATCGTGGAAGAGCAGGTGTCGAACGACGGCACCCGCAAATGGCTGCTACGCTATCCGCCGCGCGGTGCCGGCCGTCCGGTGGAGGTGGAGACCGTCTATATTCCCGAAGAAGGCAGGGGCACACTGTGCATTTCCAGCCAGGTCGGCTGCACGCTCACCTGCTCTTTCTGCCATACGGGCACCCAGCGCCTCGTGCGAAACCTGACGGCCGAGGAAATCCTCTCGCAGTTGCTTCTTGCGCGTGATAGGCTGGGCGACTTCCCCGACCGTGACGTGCCACAGGGCGCGATGATCCCGTCGAGCGACCGCAGGATCACCAATGTCGTCATGATGGGCATGGGAGAGCCGCTCTACAATTTCGAGGAAGTGAAAAAGGCACTGCTGATCGCGACCGACGGCGACGGCCTTTCGCTCTCGAAGAGGCGGGTAACGCTGTCGACCTCCGGCGTCGTGCCGGAAATCTATCGCACCGGCGAGGAAATCGGCGTGATGCTGGCGATCTCGCTGCATGCAGTGCGCGACGAGCTGCGCGACATGCTGGTGCCGATCAACAAGAAGTATCCGCTGAAGGAGCTTATCGAAGCCTGCCGCAACTATCCGGGCGTGTCGAATGCGCGACGTATCACTTTCGAATATGTGATGCTGAAGGACGTCAATGACAGTCTGGAGGATGCCAAGGGGCTGATCCAATTGCTCAAGGGAGTTCCGGCCAAGATCAATCTCATCCCCTTCAATCCTTGGCCTGGCACGAATTATCAGTGCTCGGACTGGGAGCAGATCGAGAAGTTTGCCGATTTCATCAACCAGGCGGGTTATGCCTCGCCGATCCGCACCCCGCGCGGCCGTGACATCCTCGCCGCTTGCGGTCAGTTGAAATCGGAGTCGGAGCGCATGCGCAAGACCGACCGCCTGGCCTTCGAGGCGATGATGATCGTCGGCCATGGCGAAGACGACTGAGCGAGCAGGCGACGCGACGCATCACGAGAATTCATTGATGCTGCATTGGGTCGTGAATTGATTTCCGGCGTGGCCTTGCCTAAGACGATCAGTCGTATCCCAACAATTGGAGGCATCCATGCGCGCCACCCTACTTGCCCTTTTTGCTGCAACCGCCCTGATCCTGCCGGCCAAGGCCGAAGAGGTGAAGGTCGCCGTGACCGCCATTGTCGAACACCCGGCGCTCGATGCCGCACGTGACGGCATCAAGGAAGCCTTGGCCGAAGCCGGCTACAAGGAAGGTGAGAACCTGAAGTTCGTCTACGAGTCGGCCCAGGGCAATCCAGGCACGGCCGCGCAGATCGCCCGCCAGTTCGTCGGCGACGCCCCGAACGTCATCGTTCCGATCTCCACGCCGTCCGCCCAAGCCGTCGTGTCCGCGACCCGCGACATCCCGGTCGTATTCACGGCCGTGTCCGATCCCCTTGGTGCGGAACTGATCAAGGACATGGAAAAGCCTGGCGGCAATGTTACCGGCCTTTCCGACATGTCGCCGGTTGCCGACCACGTCGCACTGATCCAGGAAATCACGCCGAACGCCAAGTCGATCGGCTTCATCTACAACACGGCAGAGGCCAATTCTGTTTCGACGCTTGCTGCCCTGAAGGCCGAAGCCGAAAAAGCCGGCCTGACCATCGTCGAATCCGTTGCCACCAAGTCGTCTGAAGTGCAGGGCGCCGCGCGCGCCCTCGTCGGTCGCGTCGACGTGATCTATGTTCCGACCGACAATACGATCGTCTCGGCATTCGAGGCCGCTGTGGGTGTTGCCGAGGAGGCCAAGATCCCGCTTTACGCCGGCGATACCGACTCGGTGAACCGTGGGGCATTGGCAGCCCTCGGCTTCAACTATTTCGACGTCGGCAGGCAGACCGGCGAAATCGTGGTCCGCGTGCTCAAGGGTGAAAACCCGGGTGATATTCCGGTGCGCGTCGCCGCCGGCACTGATCTCGTGATCAACCAGAAGGCCGCAGCCAAGATGGGCGTGACCTTCCCGGAGAGCATCACCAGCCGCGCCACCAAGACGATCGAATAATCTTCGACAACCGGGGCCGTGTTCGCGCGGCCCCGCCAACTGCTTGCACCTTGCGCCGTGCCGAAGCGGCGGTGCCGGGCCTAAAAGGACTTTTCCACCGTGAGCCAAATCGCCTTCTGGGGTGCCGTTGAGCTGGGTCTGGTCTTCGCCTTCGTGGCGATTGGCGTCTATCTCGCCTTCCGCGTCCTCGACTTCCCCGATCTGACCGTTGACGGATCCTTCCCCCTTGGGGCAGCTGTTGCCGCCGTACTGATTATCGCCGGCCTCAATGCCTGGGTTGCGAGTGCTATTGCCATGGTCGCCGGATCGGGTGCGGGTCTTGTCACCGCAATGCTCAACGTCCGGTTCAAGATCCTCAATCTGCTCGCCTCGATCCTGACGATGATCGCGCTGTTCTCAGTGAACCTGCGCGTGATGGGCAAGCCGAATGTCGCGCTTCTCAACCAGGAAACGATGTTGACGCCGTTCTATGGCCAGGGCATGCCCGAGTATCTCGTCCGGCCGCTTTTCGTCTTTCTGCTGGTGGCGGTCGCCGTCTTCCTCGTCTGGCGCTTCCTGGAAAGCGACGCAGGGCTTGCCATGCGGGCAACCGGTGCCAATGCCCGGATGGCAAGGGCGCAAGGGGTGCAGACCGATAAGCAGATCTATCTCGGCATCGCCCTTTCCAATGCATTGGTGGCGCTGGGCGGAGCCCTCTTCGCTCAAACTAACGGCTTTGCCGACGTCACTTCGGGCGTCGGCACGATCGTCGTCGGTCTTGCCGCCGTCATCATCGGCGAAACGCTGTTCGGCAAACGCGCGTTGCTGATCACGCTCATCGGCTGCGTGTTCGGCTCGATCGCCTATCGGCTGGCAATCCAGCTCGCCTTGTCGAGTGATGTATTGGGCCTCAAGGCCTCGGATCTGAACTTCGTCACTGCTGTCCTCGTCGCCGTCGCGCTGGTCCTTCCCAGACTGCGCCGTGGAGGAGCATCGGCATGATCGTGCTTGAGAACATCGAGGTCNNCTTCGGTCGGGGTACCCCGCTGCAGAAACAGGCGCTCAAGAACGTCAACCTGACGATCGAGTCCGGCTCTTTCGTCACCGTCATCGGCTCGAACGGGGCAGGAAAGTCGACGCTGCTCGGCGTGTTGGCCGGCGACGTTCTGCCGAGTTCCGGCAGGGTGACGATCGGCCAGACGGATGTGTCGCGCAAGACGACGGCCGCGCGCGCCGGGCTTGTCGCCCGCGTCTTCCAGGATCCCTTGGCAGGCAGCTGCGGTGCGCTGTCGATCGAGGAGAATCTCGCGCTGGCCTCGATGCGCGGAAGACGGCGCGGGCTTGTGTCTGCTCTCGGTGGTTCGCGCCGTGGCGAATTCCGCGATCGTATCGCTGCGCTCAACCTCGGCCTCGAAACTCGCATGGCGGACCGAATGGACCTCCTGTCCGGCGGCCAGCGTCAGGCCGTCTCACTGGTGATGGCGACGCTTGCGGGCTCCGAAGTCCTGCTGCTTGATGAGCATACGGCGGCGCTTGACCCGGGCATGGCGGAGTTCATCATGAACCTCACCCAGTCGATCGTCTCGGAGCGCAAGCTGACGACGCTGATGGTTACCCATTCGATGCGCCAGGCGCTTGATTTCGGCACTCGCACGATCATGCTGCATGCCGGCGAGATCGTCCTCGACGTGGCCGGCGACAATCGCAAGGACCTGCAGGTGGAGGACCTGATCGACATGTTCCGCCGTATTCGCGGCCAGACGCTGGATGACGACGAATTGCTGATCGGTTGATCTCCACAAAACGAAGCAAGAAAGGCGCCACCCCATCGGGGCTCGGCGCCTTTTTTCTTTGAGGCCTGGGATCAGCGGGCTTGGGTGAACAGGATCTTTACCGCGAAGATCGAAAAGACGCCGGCGAAGGTATAGTCGATGGCGCGCAATACCTTGAGGTTCGCCTGCAGCCAGGAAGACAGCACGCCGGCCATGAAGATGATGGCGAGGCCAATGGGTAAGGACAGGAAAATCGACCAGATGCCAAGGAAGAGCAGCTTGCCGGTGACGTGGGGGTCGCTGGCGCTGACGAACTGCGGCAGGAAGGTCATGAAGAAGATGATGACCTTGGGGTTCAAGAGGTTGACCCAGAGGCCGTTGAGGAAGGCCTTGGTGGGCGAAGCCTGTCGCTCGCCGTCGGCGCGCACGACGAAATTGGACCCGTGGCGAACCGCCTGGATCGCCAGCCAGAGAAGGTAGCCCGCGCCGCCCGTCTTGAGCAGGGTGAAGGCGGTCGGCGAGGCGACGATCAGCGCCGAGATACCGAAGGCGACCAGTATGGTGTGGATGGAAATGCCGAAGCTCGTGCCGGCAAGCGTCATGAGCCCGGTGGCGCGGCCGTCGCGCAGCGAACGGCTGATCCAGAGCGTCATGTCGGGCCCGGGCGTGATCGCGAGCAGGAAGATCGCAAGGCTGAAGGCGAGGATGGTAGGCAGGCCTGGAATGAAATCCATGGGAAGTGTCCGCAATAAAAAGGGCCCGGAACGGGCGACGCACTGGCGTCATCCATACCGGGCTCCTTGCGGCTTGCCAATCTGGCTCATCGCTCGGTCAGCGAGGCCTTGAACTTTTCCGCATAGTCCGGATGCCAGCGCGACAGTGGCGGCCGGTTCTCGACAATGTCGCCAGCAGCCCAGAGAATGCGCTTCTCGTCGGTTGCCCGGTCGACGTCGTTGTCGGGGCAGAGGATGTAGAAATCGCCGCGCTCGATGCCCTGCAGCATGAAATCGACTGTCTGCTCCGGCGTCCAGGCGCCTTCCGGCTTCACCGTGCGCCCATTGGCCGTCAGCGAGGTGAAGACGAAGCCGGGAATCAACAGGTGTGCCGTGACCTTGCAGTCCGGCGTGTTGCGCAGCTCGTGCTGCAGTGCTTCGGTGAACGCCTTCACGCCGGCCTTCGAAACGTTGTAGGCGGGATCGCCGGGGGGCGTGGTAATGCCCTGTTTCGAGCCTGTGTTGATGATCAGCGCCGGCTCGCCGTGGCCGATCATGTGCGGTCCGAAGGTGCGCGTGCCGTTGATCACGCCCATCAGATTGACCGACAGCACGTTGTCCCAGTTGGCCTGCGGTCCGAACAGGCTGCTGCCCGGCTGGATGCCGGCATTGTTCAACAGCAGGTGCACCCGACCAAAACGCTGGATGACCGCCCGCTCGAGTGCTTCCAGTTCGTCGATCTTGCCGACATCCGTCTCGATCGCCACCACCTCGGTGTCGGGATGGGCGGAAAGTGCCGCGACCCCTCGGCATGCCTCGGCGTGCCGGTCGCCGCCGAGATCGGCGAGTACGACGCACATGCCGCGCTTGGCGAAGTCCTTGGCTGCGGCAAGCCCGATGCCGGAGGCAGCGCCCGTGACGACGGCCACCTTGCCGCTGGCGATTGCTGGATGTTGCATGTCGATATCCCTTCTCCTTTGCCACGTAGACCAGAGATATGGACGCGGTTCCCGCCCGGGTCAAATCAGCAAAGCGCAGTTCGGCTTTTCGCGGACAGGCCGTGGCGCATGGTCCCTTCCCCTTGCGCGACGCGATAATCTCGCTAAAAGTGCCGCAAACCAAGGGCCCTGGTCGATGCGGCTCAACGCTCACGAACGGACTTACATCATGGCAGCGCATAAAGACGTGAAGAAGGTCGTCCTCGCCTATTCGGGCGGGCTCGACACCTCGATCATCCTGAAATGGCTTCAGACGGAACTCAACGCTGAGGTCGTGACCTTCACCGCCGATCTCGGCCAGGGCGAAGAGCTCGAGCCGGCACGCAAGAAGGCCGAAATGCTCGGCATCAAGGAGATCTTCATCGAGGACGTCCGCGAGGAATTCGTCCGCGACTTCGTCTTCCCGATGTTCCGCGCCAATGCCGTCTATGAGGGCGTCTATCTGCTCGGCACCTCGATCGCACGGCCGTTGATCTCCAAGCACCTGATCGACATCGCCCGAAAGACCGGCGCCGACGCGATCGCGCATGGCGCGACCGGCAAGGGCAATGACCAGGTTCGCTTCGAGCTTTCGGCCTATGCGCTGAACCCGGACATCAAGATCATCGCGCCGTGGCGCGACTGGTCGTTCAAGAGCCGTACCGACCTCCTGGCATTCGCCGAGCAGCACCAGATCCCGGTCGCCAAGGATAAAATGGGCGAGGCTCCGTTCTCGGTCGACGCCAACCTTCTGCACTCCTCGTCCGAGGGCAAGGTTCTGGAAGATCCGTCCGTCGAGGCTCCGGAATATGTCCACATGCGGACGATCTCGCCCGAGTCCGCTCCCGACAAGGCGACGATCATCAAGATCGGCTTTGAAAAGGGTGATGCGGTCTCGATCAACGGCGTTCGTATGAGCCCGGCGACAATCCTCGCGCAGCTCAACGACTATGGCCGAGACAACGGCATCGGCCGCCTTGACCTCGTCGAAAACCGTTTCGTCGGCATGAAGTCGCGCGGCGTTTACGAGACGCCTGGCGGCACGATCCTGCTCGCCGCGCACCGCGCCATCGAGAGCATCACGCTCGACCGTGGTGCCGCCCACCTCAAGGACGAGCTGATGCCGCGCTATGCCGAGCTCATCTACTACGGCTTCTGGTTCTCGCCGGAGCGCGAAATGCTGCAGGCGGCGATCGATCTCAGCCAGCGGCATGTGGAAGGCGAAGTGACCTTGAAGCTCTACAAGGGCAATGTCATCGTTATCGGCCGCGAGAGCGACCAGTCGCTCTATTCCGACCAGCTCGTCACCTTTGAGGACGACCAGGGCGCCTACGACCAGAAGGACGCTGCCGGCTTCATCAAGCTCAACGCGCTGCGGCTGCGCACGCTCGCCAAGCGCAATCTCAAGGGCTGATCGCCTGGCATCGAGTTCCCAGAACCCGCCGTTGCGGCCGCAGCGGCGGGTTTTTTCATTCCATGCGGCGGCGCGCGCGCAGGAAGGCGAGGTAGGCGGCGATGGACATGAATTCCATGAAGGGTATGACGATGCCGAAGGCGGTGAGCGGATCGCCAATCATGGCGGCTGCCACGCCGCCGAGGAACCCGGATGCCATCTGGATGAAGCCGATCAGGGCCGCGGCCGAACCGGCGATTTCAGGGTGAGGGGCAAGGCCGGCCGTGGTGATGTAGGGACTGACGAAGGCAATACCGAAGGAGCAGACGGCGACCGGTCCCATGATGGACAGGAAGGTCGGCTCGATAAGCTGCACGGAAAGAGCGATCATGACACCGCCGATACCGACCAGCAGCAGTCCGACACGCAGGGCACCACGCTCGCCTAGTCGACGGGCCAAAATGCGCAGGGCGACGGAACCGGCGAAAAAGAAACCGGACTGCATCAACATGCCGAGGCCGAACTGGCTCGGTGTCAGGCCGACATGTTTGATGAGCACGAAGGGCAGCATGGTCGACTGCGCGTAGAGCGCGCCGATGCAGCCGCCGAGCACCAGAGCCGAAAACAGCACCCGTGGATCAGCCATCAGAGTGCCATAGGCACTCATAAGCCGGGTCGGGCGGATGCGAAAACGGTCGGGCGTAGTCGTCTCCGCCATCAGAAAGGCGATCGTCAGGCTGGTGCCGATACCAAAGGCGACCATCAGAAAGAAGATCGCCTGCCAACCGGAATATGCCAGCGCCAGACCACCGAGCGTCGGCCCGGCGGCCGGGCCGATTGCCAGCATGATGCCGACCATGTTCAAGATACGGGCGGCCTCCGCCCCGCTGAACTGGTCACGGACGATGGCGCGCGAAACCGTGATGCCGACCGAGGCGCCGATCCCCTGGATCAGTCGCCCTGCCAGCAGAAAGTCGACCGTCGGGGCGAAGGCTGCAATCAGGCTGCCGATGATGTAGATCGTCAGGAAGGCGAGTGTGGCTTTCCTCCGTCCGAAGGCATCGGAAACCGGGCCGGCAACCAGTTGGGCGATAGCGAAACCGCCGAAATAGACCGACAGGCTGAGCTTGATCGCACTCTCCGTCGTGCCAAATGCTTCGACCAGTTCAGGCATGGCGGGTGTGTAGACGGCCATGGAGACTGGGCCGATGGTGGTAAGAAGGGCGCCGATCAGCGAAGTGCGGCGCTCGCTCATGCGAGCCTTGGTCATCTTGTTCCGTTCGGTCAAACTGTGTTGCGGNNGGACGGCGCAGATTCCGGCAGGCCGTGTGCTTGATGGGAGTATGGACCATAAAGTCGAGGCGATGATTTGGCGATAGGTCGAATGCGACCTTGATGGGCAGGCCGGCGACGGAATGGCCATAAAATTCAGTTCCAGGCCTGCGCTGCGCTTGCCAATCCCACACCGTGAATACCATATCGGAGGACGAGCCCGGTTCGCGGGCGTCAGGCAGGCCAAGGGGAAATCACCATGAGCACATCGTCGTCCGTCAATCCCGCCGTCTTCGACTGGTCTGGCCCGAACGGGCTGCCGCGCTTCGAGGCTGTCTCTGACGACGACTATGCGCCGGCCTTCGAGGCCGCCCTTGCCGCCCATGACGCCGAGATCGACACGATCGCGAAAAATCCGGAAGCGCCGACCTTCGCCAATACGATCGTCGCCTCGGAGACGGCCGGAGACGAACTGTCACGCGTCTCGGCGCTGTTCTGGAACAAGGCCGGCGCCCATAGCAACGACCTCATCCAGGCGCTCGAGCGTGAGATCGCGCCGAAGATGTCGCGCCATTATTCGAAGATCGGCATGAATGCCGACCTGTTCCGCCGCATCGACACGCTGTGGGAGAAACGCGCCGAACTCGGCCTGACGACCGAGGAACTGCGGGTACTGGAGCGCCACTGGAAGGGTTTCGTGAAGTCGGGCGCCAAGCTGGAAAAAGCGAAGCAGGAGCGGCTTGCTGCGATCAATGAGNNAGCGGCTCGCGAGCCTCGGCGCGCAGTTCGGCCAGAACGTGTTGGCCGATGAGAAGTCCTGGTTCCTGCCACTCGACGGCGAACAGGATCTCGCGGGCATTCCGGATTTTCTGAAGGAGGCCATGGCAACAGTCGCCGCGGCGCGCGGTGAGGGCCATTCCCATGTCGTCACGCTCTCGCGTTCGATCATCGAGCCGTTCCTCACCTTCTCCACACGACGTGACCTTCGCGAACAGGCGTTCAAGGCCTGGGTGGCACGTGGGATGAACGGCGGGACGAGCGACAATCGGGCGATCGTCAAGGAGACGCTGGCGCTTCGCGCGGAAAAGGCGGGGCTGCTCGGCTATGCCAATTATGCGGCGCTGAAGCTCGACGACACCATGGCCAAGACCCCGGAAGCAGTGAACGGGCTTCTGATGAAGGTCTGGGAAAAGGCACTCGATCAGGCGAAGATCGAGGAGCGCGAACTTGCCGCCCTGATCGCCGAGGAGGGGAAGAACCACGAGGTGATGCCCTGGGACTGGCGCCATTATGCCGAAAAGCTGCGGGCCCGGAAGTTTGACTTCTCTGAAGCGGAGCTGAAGCCCTATCTACAGCTCGAAAAGATCATCGAGGCATGCTTCGACGTGGCGGGTCGGCTGTTCGGCATCAAGGCGGTGCCGCTCAAGGATGTCGTCGGTTACCATCCGGATGTGCGGGTGTTCGAGATCCGCGACCGTGACGACAGGCTGGTCGCCATGTTCCTCGGCGACTATTTCGCCCGGCCGTCGAAGCGCTCCGGCGCCTGGATGAGTTCGTTCCAGTCGCAGCACAAGCTGCCGCTCAAAAACGGCGCGATCGGCGAAATCCCGATCATCTATAACGTCTGCAATTTCGCCAAACCCGAGGAAGGTCGGCCAGCGCTCCTGTCGCTCGACGATGCGCGCACGCTGTTCCACGAATTCGGTCACGCCGCGCATGGCATGCTGTCCAACGTCACCTATCCGTCGGTTGCCGGCACCGGCGTGTCGCGCGACTTTGTTGAACTGCCCTCGCAGCTTTACGAACACTGGTTGACGGTGCCGGAAATCCTCAAGACCTACGCGGTGCACTACGAAACCGGGAAGCCGATGCCTGAGGCGCTGCTGGACAAGGTTCTTGCCGCTCGCACCTTCAATGCCGGCTTCGCCACGGTCGAGTTCACCTCGTCGGCACTTGTCGACATGGCCTTCCACACCCGGGGCGCCGTCGAGGACCCGATGGCCGTGCAGGCCGAAGTGCTGAAAACGATCGGCTTGCCACAGTCGCTGGTCATGCGCCACGCCACGCCACATTTCCAGCACGTCTTTGCCGGCGACGGCTATTCGGCCGGCTACTATTCCTACATGTGGTCGGAAGTGCTCGACGCCGACGCCTTTGCTGCCTTCGAGGAAACGGGCAATGCCTTCGATCCGGTCATGGCCGAGAGACTGAAGGCCNNGATCCGGAAGTCGCCTATACGGCGTTCCGCGGCCGGCTGCCGAGCCCTGAAGCCATGCTGAAGAAGAAGGGCCTCGCGGCCTAGTTTCAGCATCGGTTTACAAGACGAAATCCGCACCGCCGGTAACCAAGCCCGGCGGTTGCGCCTTTTTTTCTTTCGCAAACGCAAAAAACAGGGTATGAGCGCGGCAAAGTAACACGCCGCCACTCATTGTCGCGCGCCAGCCATCAGAGATCTTTATATGAAACTTCGCAATATCGCCATCATTGCGCACGTCGACCATGGGAAAACGACCCTTGTGGACGAGCTCCTGAAACAGTCCGGTTCGTTCCGCGACAACCAGCGCGTTGCAGAACGCGTCATGGATTCGAATGATCTCGAAAAGGAACGCGGCATCACC
>DBUL01000198.1:0-27955 GCA_002307905.1 Rhizobiaceae bacterium UBA1291 | reverse complement strand
TCAAGGACCGATGCCACAGACCAAGTTCGTCGTCTCCAAGGCGCTGAAGGTCGGTCTTCGTCCGATCGTCGTCATCAACAAGATCGACCGTCCGGACGGCCGCCACGAAGAGGTCATCAACGAAGTCTTCGACCTTTTTGCCAATCTCGACGCAACGGACGAACAGCTTGACTTCCCGATTCTTTACGGTTCGGGCCGCGACGGCTGGATGAACGTCAATCCGGAAGGCCCGAAGGACCAGGGTTTGGCACCGTTGCTGGACCTCGTTCTGAAGCATGTTCCCGAGCCGAGCGTGGGCGATGAGGACGGCGCGTTCCGCATGATCGGCACGATCCTGGAAGCAAACCCCTTCCTCGGCCGTATCATCACCGGCCGTATCCATTCCGGTTCGATCAAGCCGAACCAGTCCGTCAAGGTCATCGGCCAGGACGGCAAGCTGATCGAGAACGGCCGTATTTCCAAGATTCTCGCCTTTCGCGGCATCGAGCGCACCGCCATCGACGAAGCCCATGCAGGCGACATCGTCGCGATTGCGGGCCTATCCAAGGGCACCGTCGCCGACACCTTCTGCGATCCGTCCGTGACCGAGCCGCTCACCGCGCAGCCGATCGACCCGCCGACGGTCACCATGTCCTTCCTCGTCAACGACAGCCCGCTGGCTGGCACCGAGGGTGACAAGGTCACCAGCCGCGTCATCCGCGACCGTCTGTTCAAGGAAGCCGAAGGTAACGTCGCGCTGAAGATCGAAGAGGCCGAAGGCAAGGATTCGTTCTTCGTGTCCGGTCGCGGCGAATTGCAGCTGGCCGTTCTTATCGAGACCATGCGTCGCGAGGGTTTCGAGCTTGCCGTTTCGCGTCCGCGCGTCGTCATGCACAATGACGAAAAGACCGGCCAGCTCATGGAGCCGATCGAAGAAGTCGTCATCGACGTGGATGAAGAGCATTCCGGTATCGTCGTGCAGAAGATGTCCGAACGCAAGGCCGAGATGGCTGAGCTTCGGCCCTCCGGCGGCAATCGCGTCCGTCTGGTCTTCTTTGCGCCGACCCGCGGTCTCATCGGCTACCAGTCGGAGCTTCTGACCGATACCCGCGGCACGGCCATCATGAACCGCCTGTTCCACGACTATCAGCCCTACAAGGGCCCGATCATCGGCCGGACCAATGGCGTTCTGCTCTCCAACGGAGCGGGCGAGGCTGTCGCCTACGCGATGTTCAATCTCGAAGACCGCGGTCCGATGATGATCGAACCGGGCGAGAAGGTCTATGCGGGTATGATCATCGGCATCCACACCCGCGACAACGATCTCGAAGTCAACGTTCTGAAGGGTAAGCAGCTCACCAACATCCGCGCTGCCGGTAAGGATGAAGCGGTCAAGCTCACCCCGCCGATCCGCATGACGCTCGACCGTGCGCTTTCCTGGATCCAGGACGACGAACTGATGGAAGTCACGCCGAAATCGATCCGACTGCGCAAGATGTATCTCGATGCCAACGACCGCAAGCGGTTCGACAAGGCTCGTGCTGCCGCTCAAGCCTGATTGTCGCGTTCAGTTTTTGCATCAGACCCCGGCTTGCGAGCCGGGGTTTTTGTTTGTGTATTGCAGCCGGCCGGGCTTGCGACGGCCCTTAAGAATGCGTTAAATTTTCCGCTATGGTCCAGATGAGAGCGCTGGAGGCGACGTGACCGGAGAGTATTGGTCGTTTCACCTTCCTTCAGCCGGACGAAAGTAGCGTTATGAAGACGTTGTCGATCGATGTGCGCCCTGCCGAGCCGCAGGATGCCGCCTCCCTAGCCGAGGCGCACCGATGCGCGTGGCAGCATGCCTATGCGGGGCTTATTCCGCATAAACCGCTCGCCAGGATGCTTGAACGACGTGGCGAGGCCTGGTGGCGCAGGGCGACACGAGGGCCGGCTACAATCCTGGTCGTCGATGTCGCGGGTATGATTGCTGGCTATACGACGCTTGGCCTAAACCGGGCACGCGCGCTTCCGCAGGAAGGCGAGATCTACGAGATCTACATGCGGCCGGAATATCAGGGAATCGGCCTCGGCCACACGCTGTTCGGCGAGGCGCGTCGCCTGTTGAAGTCTCTAGGCTGTGACGGCATGGCCGTGTGGTGCCTGGAAGACAGCCAGCACGCGGTCGACTTCTTCCGCTCCAACGGTGGTGTCGATGCCGTCGAAGGCCTGGAGGACTTCGACGACGTCCAGTTGAAGAAGCTCGGCTTCATCTGGGACTGAGGACCGCCAGTCGCCGGGTCATTCCGGCTGATAGCCCTCCGGCCAGACGATGGTCGGTTCACCGGATTTCTCTCCTCGCTTGCCGCGCCAGAAGCGTTCCTGATAGCCGCAGGCGAAATCATGCGCCTCGTTGTCGGCGATTTGCCGTGCGAGCATGTTTGCGTCCCGGTTCTCGAGTGCGTCTACATAGCCGATGACGCAGCTCAGACCATCATCCGGTCGCGCTATTCGGGAGACCACCAGAACCTGGCCGGTACTTTCTTCGGTTGGTTCACCTTCCGGCCCCGTGTTCTCGATATACCAGCGCAGGATCGTGGCGATGGGCTTACCGGCCGCATCCAGCCGCCATTCGATCTTCGAACCGACGCGGTTGAAGGGAGCGAAGGACTCGTAGACCTTGCCCACCAGTTCGTCGCGCACCGGTCCGTACTGCATGGCCTGACGCAGGTCGCTCTCGGTGAAATAGACCGCAAGGCCCTGGTAGCCGGGGCATTTCATCGTGTCGCTGAACTCATCGTCGAGGATTGTCTGGCAGGCATCGAAATCGAGGTCGGTATAGACGCTGTCATTGGCGGTTGCCGTCTCTGCTGATGCGAAGGAGGCAAGTGCTGCGGCAATGCTGATCATTCGATTGTTCAACATGGATCATCCCCCTACTGGCTTTCGCCATTTCTAGCAGAAAGATCTGCCGCGTGCGCGGTGTTGGCTAGACGGCCCGCAATGGCGCTGTCTGATGCCTTGGGCTTGGTTCGCCCAAAGCCGTGTTGCAAAGCACTTGGTTTCCCATTAGGAAACGCGGGATTTCAACACTCCAATGGGGCTGAAAATGCGTATTGATGCAATCAAGATCGGCAAGAATCCGCCGGATGACGTGAACGTCATTGTTGAAGTGCCGGTTGGTGGTCACCCGATCAAGTACGAGATGGACAAGGAAGCCGGCGCACTGGTCGTCGACCGCTTCCTCTACACGCCGATGACCTATCCGGGCAATTATGGTTTCGTGCCACACACCCTTTCGGAAGACGGCGACCCGATCGACGTGCTGATCTGCAATACGCGTCCGCTCGTTGCCGGCTGCGTCATCAATGTTCGCCCGATTGGCGTCATGATCATGGAAGACGACGGCGGTCAGGATGAGAAGATCATTGCCGTTCCCTCGCACAAGCTGACCCAGCGCTACGACAAGATCGAAAACTACACCGACATGCCGGAGATCACGCTCAAGCAGATCGAGCACTTCTTCGAGCACTACAAGGATCTGGAGCCCGGCAAGTGGGTGAAGATCGCCGGTTGGCAGGATGTCAGCGTTGCCAAGACGCTGATCGTCGAAGCTATCGAGCGCTATAAAGCCCAGAAGTAAGGTCAGGCGGCGATCAGGCCGTCGATCCGTTTTGCCAAATCCTCCGGGTCGCCATCGATCCGGAGGATTTTTCGTCTGGCGGTGTCGCCGGATACGACAGATACGGATGATTTCGGTACGCCGAGCGCCTTGGCAAGTAGTACGACCAGCGCCTTGTTGGCCTTGCCCTTTTCCGGAACGCAGGAGACGCGTGCCTTGAGATGTGCCTCGCCGTCGGCATTCAGTTCGACGCCGTCGATAGCATCACGCCCACCGTTCGGGGTGAGACGGACGGCAAGCCGCAGGTGATCGTCAAAGGCCTTGTAAGGCCGGATCACACGAACAGGGGAACGATGCTGTTCCACATCAGGGAGCGGATGAAGAAGATGATGAGCAGCACGACGATCGGCGAGATGTCGATGCCGCCGAGGTCGGGCAGGATGCGGCGGATGGGGCGAAGCGCGGGTTCGGTGACGTTGTAGAGGAAGGTGCCGATTGAGGCGACGAAGCGGTTGCTCGAATTGATGACGTTGAAGGCATAGAGCCATGAAAAAATGGCGCTGGCGATAAGCACCCAAGTATAAAGGTTCAATGCCAGATCGATCGTCTGAAACAGCGCGAGCATGCAGGTCTCCATTTCTCCGTTGACAGACATGTAGACATTGGCGACTAAACCGACAAGTCCCGCGGGCCGACGTATGGGAAATCATGTTTAACGGGGTGTCGGCTCCGGTCCTTTTTCAATCATCCGAACGGGAAGTTCCTCAGATGGCTGCAATCTCGTCCGGTGACCGTTTCGCCGCTTTCCGGCATGTGTCCTATTTCCGCTTCTTCTTCGCCCGCTTCCTTGGCGCTTTTGCCACGCAGATTCTCTCCGTGTCGGTGGGCTGGCAAATGTATGACGAGACGGGCAACGTGCT
This sequence comes from Rhizobiaceae bacterium UBA1291, assembly GCA_002307905.1. Lineage (GTDB taxonomy): Bacteria > Pseudomonadota > Alphaproteobacteria > Rhizobiales > Rhizobiaceae > Allorhizobium. Next base: position 23,455 of record DBUL01000198.1, on the reverse strand, counting down.
TTATCTCGGACTCATCGGCCTCGTGCAGTTTCTTCCCTCGCTGCTTCTGATCCTGGTCACCGGCTCGGTCGCCGACCGCTACAATCGCCGGGCGATTGCCGCAATCTGCATGATCGTCAGTGCGCTGTGCGGCGGGGCAATGCTGCTTCTCACGATGTTCGACGCCTTCGATCCCTTGATCGTGTTCGCCATCCTCGTTGTGTTCGGTGTCGAGCGCGCCTTCAATGCGCCAGCCGTTCAGTCGCTGGCGCCCAATCTCGTGCCGCCGGAAGACCTCGGCAATGCGGTCGCGTGGAATTCGTCCTCCTGGCAGATGGCGTCGATTATCGGGCCGGTCGCCGGCGGTCTTCTCTACGGCGTCAGCGCGACCCTCGCCTATTCGGTTTCCTTGGCCCTCTTCGCCTCGGCCGCCCTTCTGATCTTCATGGTGGAAAAGCCGGCCCAGCGCAGCGCTTCCAAAGCGGTTTCGTGGAACACGATCCTTGCCGGGTTCCGTTTTATCTTCGGCGAGAAGGTGGTGCTCGGCGCGATCTCGCTTGATCTCTTTGCCGTCTTGCTCGGCGGCGCCGTGGCGCTGATGCCAGTCTTCGCGCGCGATATCCTGACGCTCGGTCCGCTCGGCCTTGGACTTCTGCGCGCTGCGCCCGGCATGGGTGCGGTCATCGTGGCAGTGGCGCTCGCAAGCTTTCCCATCCGTCACAATGCCGGCCTGTTCATGTTCATCGGCGTCGCGCTGTTTGGCGCAGGCACGATCATGTTCGGACTTTCCGAGACGGCCTGGATCTCGATCGCGGCGCTGATGCTCATGGGGGCCGCCGACATGGCGTCGGTCTATGTCCGGGAGACGCTGATCGCGCTTTGGACGCCGGACGAGGTGCGTGGCCGGGTCAATGCCGTGAACATGGTCTTCGTCGGCGCTTCGAACGAGCTCGGCGAGTTCCGGGCCGGAACGATNNCGCGGTGGTGATCGGAGGCGCCGGCACGCTTGCCGTCGCCGCGCTCTGGGCACTTGGCTTCCCGCAATTGAGAAAGATCGACAGTCTGGACGTGCCCAATACTCAGGCGAAGTGATTGGCCTTGAGAAAGACCAGGTCGAGAAATTCCGACAGCCAGGCTTTCAGTGGTGCATCGAAGATCATTCGACCCTCCAGATGGTCGCGGCCCTGCTGGGCGTTGGGCATGATGAAACGGTGCGCGCCGTGGACGACCCAGCGCTGCATCATTGCCCGTGTGAGTTCGGCGTGGAACTGCAGGCCCCAGGCATTGTCGCCGTAACGGATGGCCTGGTTGCGGTAGACGTCACCCTCGGCCAGCAACTGGCAACCGTGCGGCAGGTCGAAGCCCTCTCGGTGAAAATGATAGACCATCTTGGGCCAGCAGCGCATCAGCAGTCGACCGCGCTCGGTCGGTCGCAGCGGATACCAGCCGATTTCGACGCGGCCCTCGGGTTCGGCCTCCACCTTGCCGCCCAGATGGCGCACGAGCATCTGGGCGCCGAGACAGATGCCCAGATAGGGCTTGTTCTCCTTGAGCGGTACGGCAAGCCAGTCCGTTTCCGTCCTGACGAAGGGATCAGGATCGTTGGCGCTCATCGGGCCGCCGAACACCACCGCGCCGGAATGGGCCTCAAGCGTCATCGGCAGCTCGTCGCCAAGGACGGGGCGGCGGATATCGAGTGGAAAGCCCTTCTCCAACAACATCTGGCCGACCCGGCCTGGACTTGATCTCTCCTGGTGGAGCACGATCAGGACAGGCAGGCAGCCGCGGCGCCGAGAAGGATCGTCAAGCATCGCCTTCGCCCTCAAGGCCGGCGCGTGCCTGGGCTTCCTGCCGCTCATGCACCCGATCACGGCCTGAAACGCCAAGCAGGTCGGCGATCCGCCATATGGCATGGTCTTCCATTTCGCTGCGGGTACCGTCCGCGTAGACGATGTCCCAGAGGATGCCGACGAGCTGGGTGCGTTGGCTTTCATCCAAGGTGCGCTTGAGCTCGGAGGTGAAGCGGTAGTAGTCGACCGCCTCGCTCTCGACCTTGCGGCTTTCCGCCAAAAGCGCATCGATCGAATGCTCGTCGAGCGCATACTGCTCGCGCAGCAGGTCGCGAAGCTTGAGCCTCTCGGCGTCATGGACAACCCCGTCCGCTTCCATGACCTGCAGGCACAGGGCGGCGACGGATACCCGCGGATCGTCCGGAGCGAAGGCCGGCTCGTCTTCCCTGGATTGGGTCAGGCTCTGGAAGAAGGACTGCAATCGTTCCAGCATGCACTCTCCTTCAAAACAGTCTGAGCCGGGCCTTCGGGTCGGCCGGTGCCTGGGCGCCCTTGCGAACACCGGGATCGTCAGGAGGGCGGCCGAAAAACGGCTCAGCTTCCGGCTTAGCCTTCTTTTCAGTTCGATCCACGGCCTGCGTCACCGGAGCGGCCAGTGCGGTAATCTCAGGGGCAGCGGCAGGGGCAGGGATGGTGGCGGGAGCAGCTGGCACCGGGGCGGCCGGCTCGATTTCCATGGCACTGACAGGCGGCAGGGTTTCGAGCGCGATCGCGGCGCTGCTGGCCGCGCCTTCCTCTACGGGGCCTTCCAGCTGATCGAAGGGCACCTTCCATTCGAAGGCGTCGAGACGGCCGGTCACCGGCGATAGCGGTAGCCATTTGTCCGAAACATAACCGTCGGCTATCCAGGCTGGATCGCGGCCGGCTTTTAACGCTTGCGCCATCCAGTGGCGGATGCGGCCCTGGTCGCCAGTCTCGGCTTCCTCAATGTCGGCGAGCAAAAGGTAGACCCGCTCGGACGAACTCATCCGGGCAGCTGCCTCCGCCTTGGCGCGGGCCTTCTTGAAGTCCTGTGCGTCGAGGGCGGCTTCTGCGACGATCAGCAGCGATTCGACATTGCTGGTGCGCTGCGTTTCCAGCCGTTCGGCGCGTTTCAAACGGTCAGCGGCGCTGTCACCACTGCGCGCGCGCAGGTAGGCTTTGGCGATTTCCGGATGGGGATTGGTCTTCCAGACCTGTTCAAGCACGTTTGAAGCTTTGCGCAGATTGTCCTCGCGCAGATAGGCCTTGGCCGCGACGATGGCTGCCGGGACGAGATCCTTCGCAAGCTTCAGGGCATGGAGTGCGTTGTCGCGGGCGGCGACAGGTTCGCTCTCCAACTGGTCCTCAGCCTTGGCCGTCAGCAGCACAGCCTTCAATCGGTCGGCCTCTGTGCGGTTCAGCACATGGGCGACGCGCTGCTGGTCGAGCAGGCGGATCGCATCGTCCCAATTGCCGACCCGGCACCGGTATTCCAACGTCGCTTTCGCTGCCCAGGGCAGATAGGGCGCAGCCTCCGCCGCGGTTTCGGCGTATTGCCGTGCCGCTTCATGGGCGCCGAGTCGATCTGCCTCCATATACAGACCGCGCAGTCCTAGCTCGCGGGTTTCCGGATCATCCGCCATCTGCTGGAAGAGACGTCGCGCATCGTCATGTCGACCTTCGATCACCGCGGTCTGCGCCTCCAGAACAAGGATCAGCGGCTCCTGGTCCGCGCGCAATAGGCCGCGGGCGCGGGCGTTCATCTTGTGGGCGAGGGCCGCATTGCCGGCGCCGGCTGCGATCAGGCCGGTCGAAAGCGCTTGATAGCCGCGGTCACGGGTGCGGGCGCGGAAGAAACGGCGGACGGAATGCGGCGATGTCCACAGCGTGCGAACGAACCACCAGAAGATCATGACGGACGCGACGATGGCGAGCAGCATTGAGGCTGCGACCATCAGACTCATCTCGATCAGCTGTCCTTGCCAGAGAATCGACAGCGAACCTGGCCGGTCAGCGAGCCAGGCGAAGCCGAATCCGAGGGCGAGGATGGTCAGGATGAAGAACAGGATTCTCAGCATGGGTTTGCTACCTCAGCCCTTCTTGCCGCTGACGACGCTGGCGAGCGCATCGCCAACCAGCGCCTCGATTTCGATTCGGGTCTTGAGCATCGACACATAGTCGGTCGAGACAGCCTTGCCGGCATCCGGCAGGCTTTCCCATTCGAGCGCGGCGCCCTTGAGATCGCCGTTCTGCAGCTTGTCTTCCATGCGGGCGAGGATCGCTTCCGGCGTCGCGCCTTCGACATTGCCGACCGGGCGAACCTTGACGACGGAGAGCGCGCTCGACAACAGGCGCTGACCGATCCCTTCATTGGGGTCCGGCTGGTGGATCGCGGCGAGAACAGCGTCGGCGACATCGCCGAACTTGCGGATGAGTTCTGCGCGCGAGGCGACACCGGTCGCGGCGTGCTGGCGGAGCCCTTCGATCATCGGATCGTCGGGGGAGATGCTCGCCAGCGCATCCAATTCTGCGATATAAGGGCCGCCGCGCTCGGTTGCCGATTTCAGTGCGGTCAGCGCGATCGCCTTGGCCATCTCGACGTCGGTTCTTGGCTCATCGAGCTTCTGTTCCGCTTCAGCCAGGCGTTCGCTCAAGCGGGTCTCGGTCTCGTTAAGTGCGGTGGCATTGCCGGCGATCTCGCTTTTGAGGTCAGCGAGTGCCTCGTCGGTCTGGACGAGCCTCTGACGCAATTCGTCAAGTGCCGCGGTGTCAGCTGTCGTGCTGGCCTGGTTGGTGACGGCAGTCTCCAGCGCGGCCAGCCGCTCTTCCAGACGTGGGTCCGCAGCGGCGGCCGGTGCATTGGCAATGCCGGCAATCTGGGTTTTCAGCGCCTCAATCTCGGCGGAGAGGACAGATATATCTTCAGGTGGCGGGGCAGGCGGTGTGACATCCGGAGTGGCTGCCGGCAAATAGCCCGCATATTGCATGCTGCCCGCACCGGCGAGGGCGACAAGCCCACCGAAAATGCCGGCAGCGATCAATGAAGGCAGTGTAGGCGCGGCCTTGACTGGCTGCCGGGACTGCGGCGATTGAGGCTTGTCGGTGCTCGCCACCGGCGGCTCGGAAGCGGTTTCAGATTCAGATATGCGGGGCGCGGTGTGGACGGACTCATCGGTGGTCGACGCGGGGCCTGCCCCTTGATCGGTTTCATCGACGGTCTTCTCGACGGATCCGAATGACGCTTCGCCCTCCGAAGCCTTCGGAGTGTCGGCCTGATCAGGCTGTGCCGTGCCGTCACTGGCAACCGATTCGGCCGTCAGGTCGATGGTGACCGGGTCATTCGGCGACTTCGAGCGGCGGGGCTGCTTTCCGGAAACCATGTCAACCTCTTCATTTCCCTGCGGTCCTCTAAAACTAGTCAGTCGGGCGGGGGAAGGAAAGGGCGAAGATCAAATTTGGCGCCAGACATTAGAGTAGTGAGAGCAGTGATGCCTCTGTCGGGACCGCCGCAGCCTCGGCTTGCGAGCGGAATGGCTCCGGCACGACGTCGACAATTTTCTCGCTCAGGCAAAGAAAGCGGGTGCTAGCAAAGCGGGACGGGTCCGCATCCAGCACGGTGCATTCGAACACATGGCGTGCACTCTCGCTGGAATAAAGCAAGACCGCATCGACGGGGCCGGTGCCGAGCGCCTGCTCCATTTGTGACAGCGAAGGCTTGAACGGCCGCATGCGATAACACTCGCAGACCTCGAACGGAATAGTCCTTGCGGCAAGCTCTGCTTCGAATCCGGCGGCGCGGGGGCTTCCTGCGAGATAGAGAACGGGACGCTCGGGACNNGGGCATGTCAAAAAGTGAGGCGGGAGTATCGCGCAAGGCCGCCAGTGCTCGCATCGCCTCCGCGCTGGTGACGGCGATGGCGCTGTGCGGGCGGGAAAGCGCCTTGGACAAGGCGACGCTGTCATGCTCCGCGACGGTAAGCGGCAGCAGCAGGGGCTCGTGGCCCCGCCGCTTGAGTTCGGCTGCGGTGCGGCTCGCCGCCGGTTCGGGGCGCGTCACCAGAACGCGCATGGCTCAACTCCAACTGGCGAAGAAGTCGGGACCGGCCTTGGCGCGGATCGCCTCGCCGGCGGTGCGGCCGATCGCGAGCGCTTCGCTGCGGGCTCCGTTCATCTCGATCTCATGATAGCGAGAGCCATCCGGCGTCAGGATCATGCCCGAGAAGGACAATTGGTCTCCGTTGCAGCGCGCATAGCCGGCAATCGGGGTGCGGCAGGAGCCGTCAAGTGCTTCGAGGAAGGCGCGCTCGCATGTTACCGCGTCGTAGGTCCGACGGTCGTTGATCGCCGCCAACAGCGAGGTCATCCGGTCGTCGCCGATGCGGCTCTCGATGCAGATGGCGCCTTGGGCGGGGGCCGGTGGGAAGTCCTTCGGATCAAGGAGCTCGGTCGGCACGTCGAGCTTGCCCAGGCGCCGGAGCCCGGCATAGGCGAGCATCGTGCCGTCAGCCTGGCCCTCGGCGAGCTTTCTTAGCCGGGTGTCGACCTGACCGCGAAAGGTGATGACCTTCAGATCTGGGCGCAGGCGACGGATGAGCGCCTGGCGTCGCAGCGACGCGGAACCGACGGTGGCGCCCTGCGGCAGTTCGGTCAGCTTTGGCGCTGTCTTGCCGATGAAGGCGTCGCGGACATCCTCGCGCGGCAGGAAGGCGGAGAGAAACAAGCCTTCAGGCAGCTTGGTCGGCATGTCCTTCGAAGAGTGAACGGCCAGATCCAGATCACCGGAGCGCAGTTGCGCCTCAATCTCCTCGGTGAACAGACCCTTGCCGCCCAGTTCCGCCAGCGGCCGGTCGGTGATCCGGTCGCCCTGCGTCGAAAGCACGACGATCTCGAACATCTCTTCGCTCAGCCCATGGGCGGCCATCAGGCGGTCGCGGGTCTCATGGGCCTGGGCGAGCGCCAGCGGGCTGCCGCGCGTGCCGATGCGGAAAGGTTTTGTTTGCATCCGGTCTGATCCGTTGTTACCGACAGTCCTCGTAGACGGGTTTCCCGGTCATCGCAATCAATGAACAGGGCAAATGGGCTCCAAACTGCGCATTCTCGGCATCGAGACCAGCTGCGACGAGACGGCCGCGGCGGTCGTTTCCCGCTTTGAGGACGGAACCGGCCTGATCGAGGCCGATGTGGTCCTGAGCCAGCTCGACGAGCACAGCGCCTACGGTGGTGTGGTGCCGGAAATCGCGGCGCGTGCCCATGTCGNNCTGTCGCGGGCAGACGTGAAGCTCTCCGACATCGACGCCATTGCTGCAACCGCCGGCCCCGGACTGATCGGAGGCCTTCTTGTCGGGCTGATGACCGGCAAGGCGATCGCGCGGGCGACGGGCAAGCCGCTTTATGCGATCAATCATCTCGAAGGCCATGCGCTGACGGCTCGGCTGACGGACAGTCTGAGCTTTCCCTACCTGATGCTGCTGGTTTCCGGAGGGCATACCCAGCTCGTCCTGGTTCGCGGCGTCGGTGACTACGAGCGCTGGGGCACGACGATCGACGACGCGCTGGGCGAGGCCTTCGACAAGACGGCCAAGCTGCTCGGTCTGCCTTATCCCGGCGGCCCGGAAGTCGAGAAGGCGGCAGCGACCGGGGATGCCAAGCGTTTCACCTTCCCGCGGCCGCTGGTCGGCGAGGCGCGGCTCGACTTTTCCTTTTCCGGCTTGAAGACTGCCGTTCGTCAGGCGGCCGAAGGCATCGCCCCGGTCAGCGATCAGGATATTTCGGACATNNGGCGTTCCGGCGCTGGTGGTGGCCGGCGGGGTCGCTGCCAACCAGGAACTGCGCCGCACGCTGCAATCGCTGTGCGACCGGCACGGCTTCCGCTTCGTTGCGCCACCGTACCACTTGTGCACGGACAATGCCGTGATGATCGCCTGGGCGGGGCTTGAGCGCATGGCGCTCGGCATGGCGGCGGATCCGCTCGACGTCCAGCCGCGTTCGCGCTGGCCGCTGGACGGCGAGGCAAAGGCCTTGCTCGCCTATGGCAAGCGGGGAGCAAGGGCATGAGCGGAACGAACAGCATTGCCGTCATCGGATCGGGTGCGTTCGGCACGGCGCTGGCCGCCGTCATGGCATCCGAAGGCAGGGTCGAGACGATGCTTGTCGGCCGTGACGCCGCGCTGATCGCCGATCTTCAGGCCACGCGCGTGCACGAGGCCGCGCTGCCGGGAATCCGCCTGCCGGACGCCTTGCAGTTCTCTGCCGATCCCGACGTGATCGCCACGGCCGAGATTGTGCTCTTCGCCATGCCATCGCAGGCCCAGGCGGACGCGGCCGCACAATATGGACCCTTTCTCCGTGAGGGTGTGACNNTCATCCCGTGGCAGCGCTGTCCGGCCCGGGCTTTGCCGCCGACATCGCCAGCGGCTTGCCGACGGCGATGGCGATCGCGGCGGCCGACCTCGCCGTTGCCGAGCGATTGGCGCATGCGATTTCCGGCCGGACCTTCCGACTTTACGCTTCCGATGACCGCATCGGCGTTCAACTCGGTGGCGCGTTGAAGAATGTGCTGGCGATCGCTTGCGGCATTGTCGAAGGCATGGGGCTGGGCGATTCCGCCCGCGCCGCGCTCATTTCGCGCGGCCTTGCGGAGATGTCGAGGCTGGTGACGGCCATGGGCGGCAAGGCAGATACCGTTCGCGGCCTGTCCGGACTCGGCGACCTGGTCCTGACCGCCACCAGCCACCAGTCGCGCAACCTGCGTTTCGGCATTGCGCTTGGGCGCGGCGAGCCGATCGATTTCTCGCGGGGCCAGCTGGTCGAGGGTGCCTTTGCCGCCGCCGTCGCCTCGCGGCTGGCCGAGGGGCTTTCAGTCAGCATGCCGATCACCGATGCTGTCGCTGCGATTATCGAAGGAAGCCTCGATATTCCGATGGCCATCGAGCAACTGATGTCGCGACCGATCACCACCGAGTGACCCGTTGTTAGAACCAAGGGANNTGAACATGCTGTTTGCAGTGATCTGCACCGACAAGCCCGGACATCTCAACGTCCGGATGGAAACGCGCCCGACCCATGTGGAGTGGCTGAACGGCCTCAACTCCGCCGGCACGCTGAAAATTGGCGGTCCATTCCTCGATGCCGACGGCAAGCCCTGCGGTTCGATGCTGCTGATCGCCGCCGACGATATCGAGGGCGCCAAGGCGATTGCTTCCGAGGATCCCTATGCCAAGGCCGGCCTCTTCGCCCATGTCGAGATCAAGCCCTACAACTGGGTCTTCAACAATCCGGAGGCGTAAGGTGGACATGGCATACTGGCTTTTCAAGTCCGAACCCTTCAAATGGTCCTGGGAAATGCAGAAGGCCAAGGGTGAGACCGGCGAGGAATGGACGGGCGTTCGCAATTATCTGGCGCGCAATAACATGCGGGCCATGAAGATCGGCGACAAGGGCTTCTTCTACCACTCGAACGAGGGGCTGGAAGTGGTCGGCATCGCGGAGGTCTGCGCGCTTTCCCATCCGGATTCAACCGCCGAGGGTGATGCCCGTTGGGACTGCGTCGATATCCGTGCGGTCTGCGACATGCCGAAGCCGGTCTCGCTGAAGGACGTCAAGGCCAATCCGAAGCTGGCCGAGATGGCGCTGGTCACCTCGATGCGGCTGTCGGTCCAGCCGGTGACGGAAGAGGAATATCTCGAAGTCTGCCGCATGGGCGACCTCGACAATCCGCCGAGGTGAGGAAATGGCTTGAACACCGACCCTGAGACCTTCATTCGCGCAAACACTAGCCTGATGGCGCCACCGCATGTGCCGGAAATCCGCTTGCGGCTCGCCAACGAGGTCCATGACCTCTGGCTGAAGACAGAAGCGGATCTCGAGGAGATCGGTCTGCCGCCGCCGTTCTGGGCCTTCGCCTGGGCTGGCGGGCAGGGGCTCGCCCGCTATATCCTGGATCATCCGGAAGAGGTGCGCGGCAAGCGCGTGCTTGATTTCGCCAGTGGCTCAGGACTGGTCGCGATCGCGGCGAGACTTGCCGGGGCGAGCGAGGTGATTGCCGCCGACATCGACCCCTGGGCGGGTACGGCGGTTCGGCTCAACGCGCACGAAAACGGCGTGGAGATAGGCTTTACCAGCGAGGACCTAATCGGCCGCCTCGTCGAGGCCGACATCGTATTGGCAGGAGACGTTTTCTATGATCGTGATTTTGCCAGTTCACTGACCGAATGGTTCGGATGCCTCGCCGCGGGCGGGAAGCGGGTTCTGGTCGGCGATCCCGGGCGAAGCTATTGCCCGAACGAGCGGCTCGAAGCACTCTCTACCCATGAGGTGCCGGTCACACGCGTTCTTGAGGACAGCGAATTGAAGAGTACGACGGTCTGGCGCTTCCGCTGAGCGGGTTTTACTTAGGGCGGATAACGCAGACGCCGGCCTCGTAGGAGCAGGCGCTGTCGTCCGTCTCGGCGTTGATCTCGATGATCTTTGCCGTCGGTGGGCGATATGAGATGACATCGCCGCGGGATCCCTCAATGGCGAAGTAGATCCCGGCGCCGCGAACTCGGACGGCGGAAATCGATCCGGCGAAGGTTCCGATGCCTGGAACGACCGAAGGAAGCCCCGCGCCGCCGACTATACTTTGCTGATAGGGGCGGTCATGACCAGACCAGTGCGGCGAGCGACGGTACTCGCCGGCCTCAAGCGCCGTGGCCGTCACGATAAACGGCAGAGTGCCGGCTATAACCATTACGGGACGGGCAAGACGCGTGACCATGAGTGCCTCTCCATCGGTATCTCGGTGGTTAACAAACTGTTAAGATCACCATGCCCGATTTCTCCGGTAAAGTCATTGCCGTCCGTATTTTTTTGGCGAAACGTCATTATTCATCGCGTCTTGGCATAAAGTTCTATTCAACCCAATCGATTAAATTCGAATCGGGGGGCGAATGGGCTTGTCGTCAGTCATTTCGGCGATTAAACCTCGCGATTGATGCAATGCACCCGCTCGGGATCAAAGCATTGCCCGGAGGATGTCCGAGAATTCGGAACGCATTGAAACGCCGCGAGGTCCTGATGGCGAATCTGACAAATAACCGGCCCTTGTCGCCGCATCTGCAAATCTACAAGCCGATTCCCACCATGGTGATGTCGATCCTGCATCGTATCACCGGTGCGGCGCTCTATTTCGGTACGATCCTGGTTGCCTGGTGGCTGATCGCCGCCTCGACCGGTGCTGCCTATTTCGATTGGGTCAGCTGGTTCATGGGGACGATCATCGGCCGGCTTGTGCTGTTCGGTTATACCTGGGCCTTGCTTCACCACATGCTTGGCGGGCTTCGCCACCTGATGTGGGACGTCGGCTATGGCTTCGACAAGCATTTCTCCACCAAGCTGGCCAAGGCCAACATCATTGGCTCGGTGGTGCTGACCGTTCTCGTGTGGGCGATTGCCTACGCCGTCCGTTCCTGAGGTGACGAATATGGATATGCGTACTCCGCTCGGTAAGGTACGAGGCCTCGGCTCGGCCAAGGAAGGTACGGAACACTTCTGGCGTCAGCGGGTCACGGCCGTCGCCAATATTCCGCTCATCCTCTTCTTCATCGGCTTCCTGGTCTGCTATGGCGGCGCTCCCTATGTGGAAGTCGTGAGCGCGCTGGCCAATCCGGTCGTCGCCGTGGTTATGGGCCTGGTCGTCCTGTCCGGCGTCATTCACATGAAGCTCGGCATGCAGGTGATCATCGAGGACTACGTCCATCAGGAGCTCACCAAGATCGCCCTGTTGATGCTCAACATGTTCTTCGCGATCCTGATCGGCGGGCTCTGTCTTTTCGCCCTTCTGAAGATCGCATTCGTAGGATAATCCCATGGCACCGATCAACTCTCCCGCCCAGAACGGCAAGGCATACAAGTATGTCGACCACTCATATGACGTGGTCGTCGTCGGTGCCGGCGGCGCCGGCCTGCGCGCCACGCTCGGCATGGCCGAACAGGGCTTCAAGACCGCCTGCATCACCAAGGTCTTCCCGACCCGCTCGCATACCGTTGCGGCGCAGGGTGGCATCGCCGCCTCGCTCACCAACATGACGCCGGACTGCTGGCAGTGGCACCTTTACGATACCGTCAAGGGTTCCGACTGGCTCGGCGACGTCGATGCCATGCAGTATCTCGCCATGGAAGCGCCGAAGGCTGTCTATGAGCTCGAGCACTACGGCGTTCCCTTCTCGCGCAACGAGGAAGGCAAGATTTACCAGCGCCCGTTCGGCGGCCACATGCAGAACTACGGCGAAGGCCCGCCGGTGCAGCGCACCTGTGCGGCCGCCGACCGTACCGGTCATGCCATCCTGCACACGCTTTATGGCCAGTCGCTGCGCAACAATGCGGAATTCTTCATCGAGTATTTCGCGCTCGACCTGATCATGGCGCCCGACGGGCGCTGCACCGGTGTTGTCGCCTGGAACCTTGATGACGGTACAATCCATCGCTTCTCGGCGAAGATGGTGGTGCTGGCGACCGGCGGTTATGGTCGCGCCTACTTCTCGGCAACCTCGGCCCATACCTGCACCGGCGACGGTGGCGGTATGATCGCCCGCGCCGGCCTACCGCTCCAGGACATGGAGTTCGTGCAGTTCCACCCGACCGGCATCTATGGCGCCGGCTGCCTGATCACCGAGGGTGTCCGCGGTGAAGGCGGCATCCTGCGCAACAGCAACGGCGAGCGCTTCATGGAGCGCTACGCGCCGAACGCCAAAGACTTGGCCGGCCGCGACGTGGTTGCCCGTTCTATGGTCAAGGAAATCATCGCCGGCAACGGCGTGGGCCCGAACAAGGACCACGTGCTGCTGAAGCTGGACCACCTGGGCGAGGAGGTGCTGCACAGTCGCCTGCCAGGCATCTGCGAACTGTCCAAGACCTTCGCCCATGTCGATCCGGTCGTCGCGCCAGTGCCGGTCGTTCCAACCTGCCACTACATGATGGGCGGCGTTGCCACCAACATTCATGGCCAAGCCATCACCATGGACGAAGAAGGCAAGGATCACATCATCCCTGGCCTGTTCGCCGTAGGTGAAGTGGCGTGCGTATCGGTTCACGGTGCCAACCGCCTGGGCNNGGCGAGCGCTTCATGGAGCGCTATGCGCCGTCGGCCAAGGATCTTGCTTCGCGCGACGTCGTCTCGCGTTGCATGACGCTGGAAATTCGTGAAGGCCGCGGCGTCGGCAAGAACAAGGACCACATCTTCCTGCATCTCGACCATCTCGATCCGGCTGTCTTGCACGAACGCCTGCCGGGCATCTCGGAATCCGCGAAGATCTTCGCCGGCGTCGATGTGACCCGTGAGCCGATCCCTGTCCTGCCGACCGTCCACTACAACATGGGCGGCATACCGACCAACTATTGGGGCGAAGTGCTGAACGCAGATGCCAACAATCCGGAACGCATTGCGCCCGGCCTTATGGCGGTTGGTGAAGCCGGCTGTGCATCCGTTCACGGTGCAAACCGCCTCGGCTCCAACTCGCTGATCGACCTCGTGGTGTTCGGTCGTGCCGCGGCCATCCGCGCCGGCCAGGTGATCGACAAGTCCGAGCCGGTTCCGGCGCTCGACATCGCCGCCTGCGACAAGATCATGGAGCGCTTCGACAGCCTGCGGAACGCCTCCGGCTCGACGCCGACGGCGGTGCTACGCGACAAGATGCAGCGCGCCATGCAGGAAGACGCTGCCGTGTTCCGTACCCAGGAAGCGCTGGAAAGCGGCTGCCGCCGCATCTCGGCCATCTGGAAGGAACTGCCGGACGTCAAGGTTACCGACCGCTCTCTGGTCTGGAACTCTGACCTCGTCGAAACGCTCGAACTGCACAACCTGATGGCCAACGCCATCACCACGGTCTACGGCGCCGAAGCGCGCAAGGAAAGCCGCGGCAGCCATGCGCGCGAAGACTATACAAGCGGCCCGTTCGCCGGTCGTGACGACGAGAACTGGCGCAAACATACGCTTGCCTGGGTCTCTGAGGCGGGCGACGTGAAGCTCGACTATCGTCCGGTCCACACCGACCTGATCGCCGAAGGCATCGATCCCTACAAGATCGCGCCCAAGGCCCGCGTCTACTGATCTCGAAGAGGAACTGGACATGGTTGAACTCGCTCTTCCGAAGAATTCGCAGATCAGTGAAGGCAAGGTCTGGCCGAAACCGGCCGGGGCCAAGAACGTCCGCGAATACCGAATCTATCGCTGGAACCCGGATGACGGCCAGAACCCGCGCATCGATACCTATTATATCGATATCGATGACTGCGGCCCGATGGTTCTCGATGGTCTCTTGTACATCAAGAACAATATTGATCCGACGCTGACGCTGCGCCGCTCCTGCCGCGAAGGCATTTGTGGTTCCTGCGCCATGAACATCGATGGCACCAACACGCTCGCCTGCACCAAGGGCATGGACGAGATCGGCGGCACTGTGAAGGTCTATCCGTTGCCGCATCTGCCGGTGGTCAAGGATCTCGTGCCGGATCTGACCAACTTCTACGCCCAGCACCGCTCTATCGAGCCCTGGCTGAAGACGGTTTCTCCTCCGCCGGCGAAGGAGTGGAAGCAGAGCCACGAGGACCGCCAGAAGCTCGACGGCCTCTACGAGTGCATCCTTTGCGCGTGCTGCTCGACCTCCTGTCCGAGCTATTGGTGGAACGGCGACCGCTATCTCGGTCCGGCCGTCCTGCTGCAGGCCTATCGCTGGCTGATCGACTCCAGAGACGAAGCGACCGGCGAGCGTCTGGACAACCTGGAAGATCCCTTCCGTCTCTATCGCTGCCACACCATTATGAACTGCGCGCAGACCTGTCCCAAGGGTCTGAACCCAGCCAAGGCGATCGCCGAGATCAAGAAGATGATGGTCGAACGCCGCGTATGATCGGCACGACAGGTAGCATGCGGGTTGCATTTTAGCAGTTGCGACCCATGTAATTGCGGACCGGCGAGGATTTCCATTGGAGGTCCCGCCGTTTCGTATATTTGCTAGTGTCTTGATTTGATCGTCCCTTTCGCGATAATTCCGCCTTGTTTCGGGACGACAACCGGCCTTACGCGGTCAACCGGGAGTGTGATGATGAAGTTGAAACATGCGGCGACTGGCGTCGCGATCCTTCTGTCTCTGGCGGGCTGCCAGCGTACGTCCTACAGCGGATTTGAATCCAGTTCCTCGACCCTCCCGCCGCTAGAAGCTCAACCCGTTCCCTCCGTCCAGTCGGGACAACTACCGCCGCCCGGTACGACCTCGCCGTCGGGCTTCCCTGCCGCCCCCGCTCCGGGAACCCAGACCGCCGCCATTGACGCTGTTCCTGCTACGGCTCTCGACGTTACCAAGGAATCGATGGTCGGCAACTGGCGTGTTTCCAATGCCGGCGCCTCGTGCGACATGTTCCTGACGCTGACCAATCTCGGCAGTGGTTCGCGTGGCGGTACGCGCGGATGCGCTGGTCCGCTGACGGCCATGGGGTCCTGGGAAGTCGCCGGCCGGCAGGTTGTCCTCAAGGACCGCAGCGGCAATGTGCTCGGGCGCCTCTACAAGACCGCCGACGCGCGTTATGACGGCACGACCAATACCGGTCAGCCGATCAGTCTCAGCCGCTAAATCTCCACCATTCATAGGCCCTGCGGCGGTCGCTCCGGCGACGCCGCAGGTCTGCCCAAGCGGAGCCTGCGCATGCAGCCCATCCCCGACTATGCGATGAGCGTCGCCGAGCACTTGCGTTCGATGACTGAGGCCGGCACGCTGAAGGCCGACAAGGCCCAGATGTTGGTGGCCAATCACCTCGACCGCATTCTCCAGGAGATGAAGCAGCGTAGGCCGGCCGCCAAGAAGAGTGCGCTCGGCTGGATGTTTGCGCAGAAACGCAAGCCGCTTCAGCCGGTCCGCGGCCTCTATGTTCATGGCAGCGTCGGTCGCGGCAAGACCATGCTGATGGACCTGTTCTTCAAGATGGCTCCGGTCGAGAAGAAGCGGCGTGCTCATTTCCACGAATTCATGGCCGACGTGCATGCCCGTATTCACGCCCACCGGATCAAACTGAAGAACGGCGAGACACGGCAAGCCGACCCTGTCCCCCCGGTGGCTGCCGCGTTGCGCGAGGAGGCCGAACTCCTGTGTTTCGATGAGTTCACCGTCACCGATATTGCCGACGCCATGATTCTATCCAGGCTTTTCACCGAGCTCTTTGCCCGGGGCTGCACGCTCGTCGCCACGTCGAATGTCGAGCCCGGCAATCTTTACCGCGACGGACTCAACCGCGGCCTGTTCCTGCCCTTCATCGCGCTGCTGCAACGCCACGTCGAGGTGACGACGCTCGATTCTCCCACCGACTACCGGCTGGAGAAGCTTGAGAGCCTGCCCGTCTATGTGGCGCCGCTCGATGCGGAAGCGGACCGTCTGATGAACCTGGCCTGGCAGCGGATCACGGAGGGACGCCCCGAGGTGCCGACCGAGATCGAGATGAAGGGGCGTGTCGTACCTGTGCCGCGTGCCGTCGGCCGCGCCGCGCGCTTCTCGTTCGGAGAGCTCTGCGAGAAACCTCTCGGCGCCTCCGATTATCTGGAGATCGCACGCCGGTTCGATGTCGTCTTCATCGACCATATCCCGCAACTCGGGCCGTCCAAGCGCAACGAGACGAAACGCTTTATTATTCTTGTCGATTCACTCTACGACGCGACCGTTCGGTTGTTCGCATCTGCCGCCGCGATGCCGGAGCAAATTCTCACGGAGAAAAAAGGTACTGAAGGTTTCGAATTTGATCGTACTGTCTCACGGCTGTTTGAAATGCGCAGCGCCGACTATTTGGCGCTTCACGTCGGGAACCGCGCCTGATTGCTTATGAATTTGGTTCATTTATTTGACGTTTACGTAAGAGTTTTATCATCTAACCGATTGAAAATACTGCCCCCGAAATAATGAGTTGCAGTTTTACTCAACTGTCGTTATGCGATCTTTCACAATGCCCGGCTAAATATAGCTGTCAGCTTTGGTTTTGGATCTAAAAGGAAGCACTCCAATGGCGCGCAACAAGATCGCTCTTATCGGTTCTGGAATGATTGGTGGAACGCTGGCGCATCTCGCCGGCCTCAAGGAGCTGGGCGATATTGTCCTGTTCGACATCGCCGACGGTATCCCGCAGGGCAAGGGCCTCGACATTGCCCAGTCCTCGCCGGTCGAAGGCTTCAATGCCAAGCTGACCGGCTCCAGCGACTATGCCGCCATCGAAGGCGCTGACGTCTGCATTGTCACCGCCGGTGTCGCCCGCAAGCCGGGCATGAGCCGCGACGACCTGCTCGGCATCAACCTCAAGGTCATGGAACAGGTCGGCGCCGGCATCAAGAAATATGCCCCCAACGCCTTCGTGATCTGCATCACCAACCCGCTCGATGCCATGGTCTGGGCGTTGCAGAAGTTCTCCGGCCTGCCGGCCAACAAGGTTGTCGGCATGGCTGGCGTTCTCGATAGCGCCCGCTTCCGCCTGTTCCTCTCGGAAGAATTCAAGGTTTCGGTTCAGGACGTCACCGCCTTCGTTCTCGGCGGTCACGGCGACACCATGGTGCCGCTCGCCCGCTACTCGACCGTTGGCGGCATTCCGCTCACCGACCTCGTCAAGATGGGCTGGGTCACCAAGGAACGTCTCGAAGAAATCATCCAGCGTACCCGTGACGGCGGCGCCGAAATCGTCGGTCTGCTGAAGACCGGCTCGGCCTACTATGCGCCGGCCGCCTCGGCGATCGAAATGGCCGAATCCTACCTCAAGGACAAGAAGCGCGTCCTGCCCTGCGCCGCCTATCTTTCGGGCCAGTACGGCGTGAAGGACATGTATGTCGGCGTGCCGACGATCATCGGCGCCGGGGGCGTGGAGCGCATCATCGAAGTTGAATTCAACAAGGCCGAAGAAGAAGCCTTCCAGAAGTCCGTCGGCGCGGTGGCCGGCCTCTGCGAAGCCTGCATCAATATCGCCCCCGCCCTCAAGTAACCGCCACTCGGCCCAGAACTAGGGACTAGACGATGAACATTCATGAATATCAGGCCAAGGCTCTGTTGAAGGGCTATGGCGCACCGGTTGCCGAAGGTGTGGCGATCTTCTCGGCGGAAGAAGCCGAAGCGGCCGCCAAGTCGCTTCCCGGCCCGCTCTACGTGGTCAAGAGCCAGATCCATGCCGGCGGTCGCGGCAAGGGCAAGTTCAAGGAACTCGGCCCCGACGCCAAGGGCGGCGTTCGCCTCGCCTTCTCGATCGACGAAGCCAAGGCTCACGCCAAGGAAATGTTCGGCAATACGCTGGTGACGGCCCAGACCGGCGAAGCCGGCAAGCAGGTCAACCGCCTCTACATCGAAGACGGCGCCGACATCGCTCGCGAGCTTTACTGCTCGCTGCTGGTCGACCGCTCCGTCGGCCGCGTCGCCTTCGTCGTTTCGACCGAAGGCGGCATGGACATCGAGGCTGTCGCCCATGACACGCCCGAGAAGATCCACACCATCGCCATCGACCCGGAAGCCGGCGTGACGGCTGCCGACATCGCCGCCATCTCCAAGGCTCTCGAGCTGACCGGTGCTGCCGCCGAAGACGCAAAGTCGCTCTTCCCGGCGCTCTACAAGGCCTTTGTAGAGAAGGATATGGCGCTCCTCGAGGTTAACCCGCTGATCGTCATGAAGAATGACCACCTGCGCGTTCTCGACGCCAAGATGTCGTTCGACGGCAATGCGCTGTTCCGCCATGACGACGTGCGCGCGCTGCGCGATGAGACCGAAGAAGACGCCAAGGAAATCGAGGCCTCCAAGTGGGATCTCGCCTATGTCGCGCTCGACGGCAATATCGGCTGCATGGTCAACGGTGCCGGTCTCGCCATGGCGACGATGGACATCATCAAGCTGTATGGCAAAGAGCCGGCGAACTTCTGTGACGTCGGCGGCGGTGCCGGCAAGGAGAAGGTTGCTGCTGCCTTCAAGATCATCACCGCCGACCCGAAGGTCGAGGGCATTCTCGTCAACATCTTCGGCGGCATCATGAAGTGTGATGTCATCGCCGAGGGCGTTGTCGCAGCCGTCCAGGAAGTCGGTCTGAAGGTTCCGCTCGTCGTGCGTCTCGAAGGCACCAATGTCGAGCTCGGCAAGAAGATCCTGAACGAGTCCGGTCTGGCGATCACCGCCGCTGACGATCTGGACGACGCGGCGAAGAAGATCGTTGCGGCGATCAACGGCTAATTTGAAGGACCGGAAACAATGTCGATTCTCGTCAACAAGAACACCAAGGTCCTCGTGCAGGGCCTGACCGGCAAGACCGGTACCTTCCACACCGAGCAGG
This sequence comes from Rhizobiaceae bacterium UBA1291, assembly GCA_002307905.1. Classification (GTDB taxonomy): domain Bacteria; phylum Pseudomonadota; class Alphaproteobacteria; order Rhizobiales; family Rhizobiaceae; genus Allorhizobium. The sequence continues at coordinate 4,358 of DBUL01000198.1, read as the reverse complement.
CTCTGGCCTACTACGGCACCCAGATGGTCGGCGGTATCCATCCGAAGAAGGGCGGCGAAACCTGGACCGGCTCCAAGGGCGAAAGCCTGCCGATCTTTGCCACCGTCGCAGAAGGCAAGGAAAAGACCGGCGCCGACGCGACCGTGATCTACGTGCCCCCGGCCGGTGCCGCAGATGCGATCATCGAGGCGATCGAAGCCGAGATCCCGTTCATCACCTGCATCACCGAAGGCATCCCGGTCATGGACATGGTGCGCGTCAAGGCTCGCCTCGACCGCTCCAAGTCCCGCCTGCTCGGCCCCAACTGCCCGGGCATCCTGACGCCGGAAGAATGCAAGATCGGCATCATGCCGGGCTCGATCTTCCGCAAGGGTTCGGTCGGCATCGTTTCGCGCTCCGGCACGCTGACCTACGAAGCCGTGTTCCAGACCTCGAACGAAGGCCTTGGCCAGACGACGGCCGTCGGCATCGGCGGCGACCCGGTCAAGGGCACCGAGTTCATCGACGTCCTGGAACTGTTCCTGGCGGACGAGGCCACGCAGTCGATCATCATGATCGGCGAAATCGGTGGCGCGGCTGAAGAAGATGCGGCGCAGTTCCTCATCGACGAAGCCAAGAAGGGCCGCAAGAAGCCGATGGCAGGCTTCATCGCCGGCCGGACCGCTCCGAAGGGCCGCACCATGGGTCATGCCGGTGCAGTCGTCTCCGGCGGCAAGGGCGACGCGGAATCGAAGATCGAGGCGATGGAAGCGGCCGGCATCAAGGTTTCGCCTTCCCCGGCTCGCCTGGGCAAGACGCTGGTTGAAGTCCTCAAGGGCTGAGACCACTTAACTACTACCAGGCAGGGGGACCATGCATGTGGTCCGCCTGCCTGATTTGGCGTTTTAGGAACTGGATCGCACGGGGCGGTCCAAGCAAGCGGCAGACCGGTCCCCGGTCATCACCTCAAGTCGGGAGGCGGGCGGAAACGCTCGCAAGACACCATGGCAAGGCAAGAAGCCAACGAGCAGTTTCAGATCACGTCGTTCCTCGACGGTTCGAACGCTGCCTATATCGAGCAGCTCCACGCGCGTTACGAGGACGATCCGACTTCCGTACCGGACGAATGGCAGGCCTTTTTCAAGGCGCTCGCCGAGAATCCGGCCGATGTGAAGAAGGCTGCCGCGGGCGCTTCCTGGCAACGCAAGAACTGGCCGATCGCCGCTCAGGGCGACCTCGTTTCCGCGCTTGACGGCAATTGGGGCGTGGTCGAGAAGGCCATCGAAACCAAGGTCAAGGCCAAAGCAGACGCTGCCGCCGCAGCCAGCGGCACGCTGGCGAATGAGGCTGACGTCCTTCAGGCGACACGTGATTCTGTCCGGGCCATCATGATGATCCGGGCCTATCGCATGCGAGGCCATCTTCATGCCAATCTCGATCCGTTGGGTCTTGCCGCGCCTGTCGAGGACTACAACGAGCTGTCACCGACCGCCTACGGCTTCACCGATGCCGACTATAACCGCAAGATCTTCATCGACAACGTGCTTGGTCTCGAATACGCGACCATTCCGGAGATGCTTGACATCCTGAAGCGGACCTATTGTTCGACGCTCGGCGTCGAATTCATGCATATTTCCAATCCAGAAGAAAAACACTGGATCCAGGAGCGGATCGAAGGCCCGGACAAGGGCGTCGAATTCACGGCGAACGGCAAGAAGGCGATCCTGCAAAAGCTGATCGAGTCCGAGGGTTTCGAGCAGTTCATCGACGTCAAGTACAAGGGAACCAAGCGTTTCGGTCTGGACGGCGGCGAGGCGCTTATCCCGGCGCTGGAGCAAATCATCAAGCGCGGCGGCCAGGAAGGCCTCGAGGAGATCGTGTTCGGCATGGCCCATCGTGGCCGCTTGAACGTTCTCACCAATGTGATGGCGAAGCCGCATCGTGCCGTGTTCCACGAGTTCAAGGGCGGCTCCTTCAAGCCGGACGAAGTCGAAGGTTCAGGCGACGTGAAGTACCATCTCGGTGCGTCTTCCGACCGAGAATTCGACGGCAACAAGGTTCATCTGTCGTTGACGGCCAACCCGTCGCACCTGGAAATCGTCAACCCGGTCGTGATGGGCAAGGCCCGCGCCAAGCAGGACCAACTCGCCAAGGTCTGGGACGGCGACATCGTTCCGCTTTCCGAGCGCTCCAAGGTGCTGCCGCTGCTGCTGCACGGCGACGCGGCCTTTGCTGGCCAGGGGGTCGTGGCCGAAATCCTCGGTCTTTCGGGCCTGCGCGGTCACCGTGTTGCCGGCACGATGCATTTCATCATCAACAACCAGATCGGCTTCACCACCAATCCGGCCTTCTCGCGCTCGTCGCCTTATCCGTCCGACGTTGCCAAGATGATCGAGGCGCCGATCTTCCACGTCAATGGCGACGATCCGGAAGCGGTCACCTACGCCGCGAAGATTGCAACCGAATACCGGATGAAGTTCCACAAGCCGGTCGTGATCGACATGTTCTGCTACCGCCGCTTCGGCCATAACGAAGGCGACGAGCCGGCGTTTACCCAGCCGAAGATGTACAAGGCGATCCGCGCCCACAAGACCGTCGTTCAGCTCTATGCCGAGCGCCTGATCGCCGAGGGCCTCATCTCCGAGGGCGAATTCGAGAAGATGAAGGCCGACTGGCGCGCTAATCTCGAGCAGGAATTCGAAGCGGGGCAGTCCTACAAGCCGAACAAGGCTGATTGGCTTGACGGCCAGTGGTCGGGTCTGCGCGCCGCTGACAATGCCGACGAACAACGCCGCGGCAAGACCGCCGTCCCGATGAAGTCGCTCAAGGAAGTCGGCCGCAAGCTGTCGACCATCCCGGAAGGCTTCAAGGCGCACCGCACGATCCAGCGTTTCATGGCCAATCGTGCTCAGATGATCGAGACGGGCGAGGGGATCGACTGGGCGATGGGCGAAGCCCTTGCCTTTGGCTCACTCTGTGTTGAAGGCACCAAGATCCGCCTGTCCGGCCAGGATTGCGAGCGCGGCACTTTCTCGCAGCGTCATTCGGTTCTCTACGATCAGGAAACCGAAGATCGCTTCATCCCGCTCGCCAACCTTGCGCCTAACCAGGGCCGCTACGAGGTCATCAACTCGATGCTGTCCGAAGAGGCCGTGCTCGGCTTCGAATACGGCTATTCGCTCGCCCGTCCGAATGCGCTCACCCTGTGGGAAGCCCAATTCGGCGACTTCGCAAACGGTGCACAGGTCGTCTTCGACCAGTTCATCTCGTCGGGCGAACGCAAGTGGCTGCGTATGTCGGGTCTCGTCTGCCTCCTTCCGCACGGCTATGAAGGCCAGGGTCCGGAGCATTCGTCGGCCCGCCTCGAACGCTGGCTGCAGATGTGCGCCGAAGACAACATGCAGGTCGCCAACGTCACGACGCCGGCCAACTATTTCCACATCCTGCGTCGCCAGGTGAAACGCGATTTCCGCAAGCCGCTCATCCTGATGACGCCGAAGTCGTTGTTGCGCCACAAGCGTGCTGTCTCAAGCCTGTCGGAAATGGCCGGCGAAAGCTCGTTCCACCGCCTGTTGTGGGACGATGCCGAGATCATCAAGGATGGCCCGATCAAGCTGCAGAAGGACAACAAGATCCGTCGCGTCGTCATGTGCACGGGCAAGGTTTACTACGACCTTCTCGAAGAGCGCGAGAAGCGCGGCATCGACGATGTCTACCTGCTGCGCATCGAACAGCTCTATCCGTTCCCGGCGAAGGCGCTGATCAACGAACTTTCGCGTTTTCGCAACGCGGAGATGGTATGGTGTCAGGAAGAGCCGAAGAACATGGGTGCGTGGTCATTTATCGACCCGTATCTCGAATGGGTGCTTGCCCATATCGATGCCAAGTACCAGCGTGTGCGTTACACAGGCCGTCCGGCCGCCGCTTCGCCGGCGACGGGCCTGATGTCCAAGCATCTCGCTCAGCTCGAAGCCTTCCTTGAGGATGCGCTGGGGGGCTGATGCCTCCCACCGCCGAGACACCATCGACAGAAACATTCTCTGATCAACGGAATTGAGATCATGGCCACAGAAATCCGCGTACCCACCCTGGGTGAATCCGTCAGCGAAGCCACCGTCGGCACCTGGTTCAAGAAGGTTGGCGATGTCGTCAAGGCCGATGAGCCACTCGTCGAACTGGAAACCGACAAGGTAACCGTCGAGGTTCCGGCACCGGCATCGGGCGTGCTCAGTGAAATCGTTGCCGCCAACGGTGAAACCGTCGGCCTCGGGGCCTTGCTCGGCCAGATTGCCGAAGGTGCTGCAGGCGCCGTCTCGGCGGAACCGGTCAAGGCCGCTGCTCCGGCGGCCGCAGCTGCTCCCGCAGCGCCGGCAGTGTCT
>DBUL01000161.1:2546-32917 GCA_002307905.1 Rhizobiaceae bacterium UBA1291 | reverse complement strand
CGCGACGTGTTCACCCGTCGTCTCTACACGCTGAAGGGGCAGCAGACCTTCGACGAGATCAAGCGCAAGTATGACCGCGAGCCGGAATTCCGCGTCGCCGTCGACCGCTACATTGCAGATTTCGAAAAGCTGCTCGGCGACGTCGCCCGCACCGACCGCGACAAGACCGTGACCCAGTCCTACCTGACCTCGGACACCGGCAAGGTTTACACCATGCTGGCCCACGCAGCTGGCCGGTTCAGCTGAGACCCATGGCGCCGGCGCACAAAGCCGGTCCAGACAGCATGACCATAGCGAAGAGCCCCGGCGCCTGAATGGCCCGGGGCTCTTTTTATTGCTGAGGAGAATGGGGGGAGAGCGATCAAGCGGTAGTGCCGCCCTGACCGGCACGATGCCCTTAGAGTTGCGCCAGCGTCCAGGCAACGATCTCGGCGCTCACGCGTCCGAAGGCCCGGTCCATGGCGCGGATATAGGCCTCGTTCGATGTGCCTGTCGCAGTTTCACTGGCGCTGAACACCCTCTGCGACTTCACCGTACCGTTGCGATCGTTGAGCAGCTTGACCGAGATCTCAACGACGCCACGATCTGCCCCGACCGTGTCGACCTCGAAAGCGCGCACGTCGCTGATCAGTTGATAGTCGATGGCCAGCCCCTGCCCGGGCTTGCCGACGCCGGCCAGTTTGCCGGTGTTCTCGAAGGCTTCAACCAGTTTGGCCTGCACCATCCGTGTCAGCTTGTCGCTCCACTGAGAATTCGACAGATAGCGGATCTCGGAGGGCGAGACGCGCACGAGGACATTCTCGCTGTCCAGAGCCTTGAGCGCCGAGGGATCGGCGACCAGCAACTGCCGGCTACGAACCGGTCCACTGCTCCTGACGTCCGGTGCCGCCGTAATAGCGAACGTATCGTTCGTGGCTTTCGAGCCGCAGCCCGAGAGCCCCGCGACCAGCAGCGACAAAAGCAGCACCGATCTCCATTCCGTCATTCGATGTGCCGTCATCGCGCTTGTCCCCATTTGAACCTTGCCCATTGCGGTGATGAGCTTCATCGGCGCGTCCGCCCGTCATATTGCTTGACGTTTTCCCCGCCGAACAGCAGGCGCTGCGGATCGCGATCGAAATTGGTAATCGCATCGTTGAGACCACGCACCGTCTGGCGCGTATCGGTTACGAGCGACTGAATGTCCCTGAGCCCGGTATTGGAGAAGCGCGCCAGATTGTCGGCGATCGGGCCGATCCTCGAATTCAGGTTGTCGGCGGCGCCGCGGATCGATACCAGCGTATTGCGGGCCTCGGCGCTCAGCGAATCCGCCTCACCCGAGCCGAGGAAGGCATCGACCTTGGTCAGGATACCGTCGATCTGATCCGAGGCATTGTTCAGCTTGTTGGCGAGCTGGGTAAAGTCGGTAATCGCCTGGTCGATGTCTTGGGTCCGGTCGGTAATGCTCTGGCTCAGGTCCTTGAATCGGCTGATCGCTTCGCGGGCGTCGGCGGAAGCGACCGAGACGTCGTCCATCACCTTGCTGATCTTCTGGGCATCGACGGCCATGAAGATCTCGTCGACCCTGGCCAAGGTCTTGTCGGCATTCTCGCCAAATTTCTGGAAGGTCGATGCCGTATCGCGGAAAGTCTCGATGGCCGGACCGATCTGGTCGGAGGCATCGGCGAAATTGCCGGTGAAGGCCTCGGTATTGGTGAGGATCTTGTCGATCTTCTCCGAATTGAGCGCCTTGAACAGGCTCTCGGCCGCGCCGAGCGTCGAGTCGAGCCGGCCGGACAGGCCGGAGACCGAATCCGACAGCGCACTGACGCTTTGCAGGAACTTGTCGATACCATCGGCATTGTCGGCCAGCGACTTGGAGAAAGTCTCGGCGTTCTTCACCGTATTGGTCAACGGGTCACGGGCGTCGGTGATAAAGCCCTGCAACTGCCCGATCGCATCATCCGCCCGCTTGAGGATCTTGTCGGCAGTCGCCAGGAGGTTGGTGACGCTCGACTGGTCGGCCAGAAGCACCGCGGGCTCGCCCGTGTCGAGTGCCTTGGCCAGGATGTTTTCGTCCGTCGCACTACCCCCGGACAGTTCGATATAGGCCGCCCCGGTCAAGCCCTGGATCTCAAGCACCGCTTTCGTCGAGGCGGTGACCGGCGCATCGGCGCGCACCTCGGTAAAAGCCACGGAGAACTGCGGATCATCCTTGTCGATGTAGAGGCTCCGAACAGAACCGACGGCAATGCCGTTGAAGCGGACCGGCGAACCGATGCTGAGCCCGTTGGCCGAGCCTGGGATACGGATCGTGAGCGGCGCGAGCGTCCCTCCGCGGCCGTATTCGGCCATCCAGAAGACGAAGCCGAAGGCGGCTGCGATGACAAGTACCGCAAAAAATCCGACGATCGCGTAATTGGCTTTGGTTTCCATCAGTCAGTTACTCTACCGGATTTTGCCGGGTTCGCCGGCCGTGGAATGGAACGGGCCCGCTTGCCCCTGAAATAGGATTTGACCCACGGATCCTCGCTGGCGAGCATATCGTCTATGCTGCCTTCTACCAAGACGCGCTTTTGCCCAAGAACGGCGATGCGGTCGCAGACCGAAAACAGGCTGTCGAGGTCGTGGGTCACCATATAGACGGTCAGGCCCAGCGTGTCGCGCAGTCTTGCGATCAGCTCATCGAATTCGGCCGCGCCGATCGGGTCGAGACCGGAGGTCGGCTCGTCGAGGAAGACAAGATCCGGATCGAGTGACAGGGCGCGTGCAAGGGCTGCCCGCTTGATCATGCCGCCAGAAAGTTCGGACGGGTATTTGTCCGCCGCATCGGGCTCAAGGCCGACGAGATCGAGCTTCAGATAAGCGAGTTCGTCCATCATCCATTGCGGCAGCTCGAGATATTCGCGCATCGGCAGTTGGATGTTTTCCTTGACTGTGAGCGCCGAAAACAGCGCGCCTTGCTGGAACAGGACGCCGAGCCGTGTGTCGAGTTCCATGCGCTCGCGTTCATTGACCGTGTCATAATCTGAGCCAAGGATCTCGATCTTTCCCGACCGGCGCGGCAAGAGCCGCAGCACCGTTCGCATCAGCACCGACTTGCCGGCGCCGGACGCTCCGACGAAGCCGAGGATCTCGCCGCGATAGATATCGAGATCGAGGTTTTCGAGCACGATCTTGCTGCCGAAACCGACCGTCAGTCCCTTGACCGACAACACCTTTTCACGCTCGTCCGCCACCTGCGTCTGTTCGTCCATCCCGCCCCTCAAAAGTCAATCGCCGAGTAGAACATGGCGAACAGAGCATCCACGAGGATGACGACGAAAATCGATTTCACCACGGCCGCCGTGACATGACGGCCGAGCGATTCGGCGCTCCCGCCGACCTTCATGCCTTCGACCGCCGAGACGATGCCGACGATCAACGCCATGAACGGTGCCTTGATCATACCCGATGCAACGGTCGAATAGTCGACCGCCGAATGGAGGCGGGTAGTAAACACGTCGAAGGTGATCCCCGAATAGCTCCACGCCACCAGGGCCGCGCCGTAAAGCGCGGAGAAGTTGGCCAGGATGGTCAGCAAGGGCAGGACGATCGTCAACGCCACAAGCCTCGGGAAGACGAGCACGCCGATCGGATTGAGGCCGATGACCTTGAGGGCATCGATTTCCTCGCGCATCTTCATCGAACCGATTTCAGCGGTGATCGCGCTCCCCGAGCGTCCTGCAACCATGATCGCCGTCAGCAGCACGCCGATTTCGCGTAACTGCAGGATGCCGACAAGGTCGACGACGAAGATCTCCGCGCCGAAATAGCGAAGCTGGAAGGCGCCCTGCTGGGCGATGATCGCGCCAATGAGGAAGGACATCAAGGCAACGATCGGCACCGCCCGGACACCCATATGGTCCATCTGGTTGACGACCGATGCCGGCGAGATGCCACTGGCGCGTCCGAGCTTGGTCTGGGCTCCGTGCACCGCAGACCCAAGGACGAACATCATCGCCACGACATCGAGCCAGAGATCGACAATGACCTTGCCTGCTGGCGCAAACATCCGCTGGAACAGCGGCCCCTTGGCCGGCGGCGGGGGTGGACGCTTGACGTCCTCGGGAAGAACGCGCAGCAGTTCCCGCATCGCAGGCGTTCCGCCAGTCAGCGTGACCTCGGTGCCTTCCTTCTTGCGAGCCGCAACAAAGCGGCGCAGGAGCCAGGCACCCGCCATGTCCATGTCCGATACGCCACTCAGATCGATCTCGAACGACTTGCTTGCATCCGCCGGAACCAGTCGGCCATTATTCTGCAGCAGCACACCAAGGCTGTTGTTGCGCCACGCGCCGGACAGGCGCAGGCAGTGCCTCTCGCTCGACAGTTCGTCGATGTTAATCGCGGCGCTTTCTGGGTGTACGGACTTCAATGTTCTGACAACTTCCCCGGCCTGCGCAACGTGAGCCGCCCCAGACCGGGCAGCGGCGCAAATCACTTGAAGGCGCAGTATAGCCACACGGGCCGGCAATGAAATCCTTAAGAAAGCGTTTATCGGGACCAGTCACCCCGAAGCCACAGCTTCCACGTAGAACTTACAACAGCGCTGCTCGCAGGATAGGTCAGGCCGCCTGAGCATCCTTTTCCTTGGCCGTCGCTGCGCCAAGCGCCACCGGACGCGGCAGGGCAAGAGGAGCGATCGTACTCGCAGACGCGCCGATGCGGTGGCCCCAGGAAATCAGCTCCAACCGTCCGTCGGGATGCTCGGCGATCGCCGTACAGCTCTCAACCCAGTCGCCGGTGTTAACGTAGTGAATGCCGTCGATGTCCTCCATCACCGCGTGATGGATATGCCCGCAGATCACGCCGTGAACGTCATTGCGCCGGGCCTCCTCGGCGACAACCCTCTGGAATTCACCGATGAAATTGACCGCCTGCTTGACCTGCAACTTGGCCCAGGCCGAAAAGGACCAGTAGGGCATTCCGAGACGGCGGCGGATGGCGGCAAGCAGGATATTGATGTTGATCGCCATGTCATAGGCCCAGTCGCCGAGATAGGCGACGAGGCGAGCGTTGCGCACCACAACGTCGAATTCATCACCATGCAGCACCAGGTATCTCTTGCCATCGGCCGTCTCGTGGATCATCCGCTCGGCCACCTCGATGCCACCGAAATGCGTGCCGGGAAAGCCCCGCAGGAATTCGTCGTGATTGCCGGGGATGTAGACGATGCGGGTGCCCTTGCGCGCCTTGCGCAAGAGCTTCTGGACGACATCGTTACAATCCTGCGGCCAGTACCAGCTTCGCTTCAACCGCCACCCGTCGACGATATCGCCGACGAGAAAGATCGTCTCCGCCTCGTGGGTTCGCAGGAAATCCAGCAGGAAGTCTGCCTTGGCCGCCTTCGAACCGAGATGCACGTCGGAAATGAACAGGGTTCTGAAGTGACGAATTTCCGAATCTGTATTCACGGTCTTGGGCCTCTCGCTTGACGAGCCTTTGCCCTTTTTTCAAATCAGACTCGTATTTCAGGAACATGACAGCCCGCAAATCCGCGCCTGACAGCGTGCCGTCAGGCCGGCCCCAGCTGCGGCAGTTCACACCGGGCAATCTCCGCCGCCTCCGTGCGCTCGATCCCAAGCGCCACGAGCATGAGTTCCGCCACCTCGCTGCCGGCGTCGCGCCAGCTCTTGTAGCCTTCCTGAACCAGCATCATCCCCGACAGGGTTGCGCCTCCGATCGCGGCGACCATCGCCGTGACCTGATCCGGGGCAATTGCGTAGCGACCGGTTTCGATCGCCTTTGCCATTTCATCCGCCAGCGAGGCGGTCAACAATCCACGCAGCGACTTGTTGCTGAAGCCGAAATGCACGATGAAACGGCCCCACTGCGGCTCTTCGTGGGCCCGCCGAATGAAAAGCCGGATGCCGCAGGCAAGGCGACATGCCGGATCGGCAAGGCCGTCGATACTTGCTCGCACACGTTCCTGCATCTCACCCGCGAGATCGCCGGCGACCTCCTCAAACAGGCGGTCCGGGTTGGGAATGGCGTTGTAGATCGTACCGCGTGCGACGCCCGCCTCCTCGGCAAGATCGCTGACGTTCACCCGGCACACGCCCAATCGGGCGAACAGGCGCATCGCTGCCTCATGGATGCGGCATTGGACGACAGACTTCACGGTCGCACTCCCTCATGAATCCATTCTTCGTAGCCCATCAAGCGGCCCTAAGCCAAGGCCTGCGGCCGACCATTGATCATCCCGTTACATCATATAACGACGTTGTTGACATTTGAACATATGTGTTCAATATAGATCATATTCGTTCACTTCCCAAGCGGCCGATGCAATGCACTCGACAGCATCGAGCCATCCACCCAGGAGTACAGATCGTGGAAAAGATTCTCGTCGCCTTGCTTGTAACCGCCGCTCTCGCGGGCTGCTCGCAGACAACCCGCCCGGCCAATGAGAAGCAGGCTGCTTGTGCATATGCCCGCCTTTCCCCCGAGGAGTGCGCCAAGTCGAAATACGGCTACCGTGGCACGACTCAACCATCGATCGTGTCGCCCTCCATCTGAGCGCACCAATGCTATTGAGGCGCGACTGAAGGCAGGCCCGGCGCTCCCCCGCCGGGCCTTTTCCATCTGTCGGCAGGCATTGCACCCGACAAAATCGGTGCGCGCAGTGACCGGGTACTCCCAGTCCGGTTCATTTGGTGTATGCAGGAATGCACAGCAGCGAACGAACCGGATACGAGAAACATGGACACCAACGACCAGACCAAGCCGGCAGCCGCCACGGCCGACCTCGACGAACAGGCACTTTTCTACCATCGCTATCCGCGACCGGGGAAAATGGAGATCCAGGCGACCAAGCCGCTGGGAAACCAGCGCGACCTCGCGCTTGCCTATTCGCCCGGCGTCGCTGCCCCTTGTCTGGCCATACGGGATGAACCCGACACTGCGGCCGACTACACCGCACGCGCCAATCTGGTCGCCGTCATTTCCAACGNNAGCCGGTGATGGAAGGCAAGGCGGTTCTATTCAAGAAGTTTGCCGGCATTGATGTCTTCGACATCGAAATCGACGCCATGACGGTCGACTCGATGGTTTCGACCATTTCCGCCCTTGAACCCACCTTCGGCGGCATCAATCTCGAGGACATCAAGGCGGCGGAATGCTTCGAGGTCGAGCAGCAATTGCGCGACAGGATGAATATCCCGGTCTTCCATGACGATCAGCACGGGACAGCGATCATCGTCGCCGCCGCGATTCTCAACGGGCTGGAACTGGCCGGCAAGAACATCGAGGACGTCAAGATCGTCGCCTCCGGCGGCGGCGCGGCGGCGCTCGCCTGCCTCAATCTTCTGGTCATCCTCGGCGCGCGGCGCGAGAACATCTGGGTGCACGACATCGAGGGCCTGGTCTATGTCGGCCGGGAAGTGCTGATGGACCGCTGGAAATCCGTCTATGCGCAAGAGAGCGACAAGCGCACGTTGGCCGACTCGATCGATGGCGCAGACGTCTTCCTCGGGCTCTCGGCCGCTGGCGTCCTGAAGCCCGAATTGTTGGCGAAAATGGCTGAAAAGCCGCTGATCATGGCACTTGCCAACCCGACGCCGGAGATCATGCCGGACCTCGCCCGTGCAGCGCGTCCCGACGCAATGATCTGCACCGGACGTTCCGACTTCCCGAATCAGGTCAACAATGTCCTCTGCTTCCCCTACATCTTCCGGGGCGCGCTCGACTGCGGCGCAACCACGATCAACGAGGAGATGAAGATGGCGGCCGTGCGCGCCATCGCAGCCCTTGCCCGCGAAGAGATTTCCGAAGTCGCCGCCCGCGCCTATTCCGGCGAGTCCCCGACCTTCGGCCCGAACTACCTGATCCCCTCGCCCTTCGACCCGCGCCTCATCCTGCGCATCGCACCCGCCGTTGCCAAGGCGGCCGAGGAAAGCGGCGTCGCCCGCCGGCCGATCGCCGACTACGATACCTATCTCGATCAGTTGAACCGCTTCGTCTTCCGCTCCGGCTTCGTCATGAAGCCTATCTTTGCAGCGGCGAAGAAGGCATCCGACAAGCGCGTGATTTTCGCCGAGGGCGAGGACGAGCGCGTGCTGCGCGCCGCCCAGGTCCTGCTCGAGGAAGGCAGCGGCAAGCCGATCCTGATCGGCCGCCCGCACATCATCGAGAGCCGCCTCCAGCGCTTCGGCCTTCGCATCCGTCCGGGCGTCGATTTCGATCTGGTAAACCCGGAGGACGATCCGCGCTATCGCGACTATGTAGAGGACTATTTCACGCTGGTCGGCCGCGCTGGCATCAACCCCGAGGCCGCCCGTACCATCGTGCGCACGAACAGCACCGTGATCGGCGCGCTCGCGGTCCGACGCGGCGACGCCGACGCCCTGATCTGTGGGGTAGAAGGCCGCTTCGACCGGCATCTGCGAGACGTCGCCCAGATCATCGGCAAAAAGCCAGGCGTCCGGGCCTTTTCCGGCCTCAGCCTGCTGATCTCGCAGCGTGGAGCGATCTTCTTCACCGACACCTTTGTGACCTACAATCCCTCTGCCGCCGAAGTCGCCGAGATGACGATTCTGGCGGCCCAGGAAATCCGCCGCTTCGGCATTACGCCGCGCGCAGCACTACTCACCCATTCGAACTTCGGTTCGCGCGATTCCGAAAGCGCCCGCAAGATGCGTGAGGCGCTGGTGCTCATCCGCAGCCAGGCGCCTGAACTCGAGGTCGATGGCGAGATGCAGGGTGGATCGGCCCTGTCCGAAGCCCTACGCAAGCGCGCCATGCCAGACAGCACCCTGACCGGCGAGGCCAATCTGCTGGTTTTCCCGAACCTTGATGCGGCCAACATCTCGCTCGGCATTATCCGCACGATGATGGATGCCCTGCATGTCGGCCCGATCCTGCTCGGCGCTGCCTTGCCCGCGCATATCCTGTCCACCTCGGTCACCTCACGCGGCGTGGTCAACATGGCGGCGCTGGCCGTCGTAGAGGCGTCGCAACCGGACTGATAAGGTCCTGACCTGCAGCTGGTGCGCGGCAGTGCGAGGCCCGATGCAAAATAAAGCGGCCTCACCGGGCCGCCCACCATCCGAAATACCGGCTGGACATCGCGGCCCTCGGCGAACACTCTTGGCCCGTATTATTATAGGGTTTCAGGAATGACGAACCAGGACGGCTATTTCAACGTGCTGGACTGGCTGCAGGACCAGAAGGTCGTGCGCCCGCTCCTGTTCTTCAAGAAAATGCAGGTCGCCTTCGGGATCAACCACCTTTTTTATATCGACGCTGTCTGCACGCCGGGGGGCATAAAGCCACACCGCCTGTGCCACACCTTCGACCCGGCGGCGGTGAGCACAGTGCGTGCGCTCGGGCCGCACGTCTACGAACCGCCGCTGCGTCAGGCGCTCGCGGCCATCCGACCTTTTGACTGGGACCACCTGCCCCCGGGCACGCCCGCCCGCGACGGCCTCGACAAGATTGCCGCAAGCCTCGCCATAAGTCCGACCGGCGTCGCCTATCCGCTGATCTCGCGCGAAGGTCGGCAGGCCCTGCTGGCGATCCATATCGACACAGAAGCCTGCGAATGGGGTCGGTTCCGTCGGCTCCATGATCGCGACCTGCAGGCGCTCGCCATCGAGTTCCACGCCGCCCTGATCAAAGGAAACCGCGCCGATCGAACGGTTGAAGGGGCCGCTCTGCGGCTCACACGGCGCGAGCGGCAGGCGCTCTACTGGGCAGCGGCCGGCAAGAGTTACTGGGAAATCGCCGTCATCCTCGGCATCACAGAGCGCACGGTACGCTACTTTATGTCGAACGCCCGGCGAAAACTCAATGTCGTGTCCAACACCCAAGCGGTGGCCGAGGCCGCCTGGCGCGGATTGCTCCCCGGCCCTGACTTGCACTGAGCGGCCTGAACTTCGCTTCGCCCAATATAATCCATAATTGCATTATCGCGACCTGTCGCTACCGACAGTTTCAATTTTTGCGCGTTTCGCCATCTTTCAGTCGCCTCGACAAACAAGGGAGACTGGAATGATCCGGATCATCACTGGCGCCAATCGCAATGACTTTCCCCAGGAAATCGCCGCCATGCACCGGCTGCGCAAGCGCGTCTTCCACGATCTGCTCAAGTGGGACGTGACGGTCAGGGACGACTGGGAAATCGACCACTACGACGATGCCAATCCCATCTACGTCCTGTCCTATTCGCCTGAGGGCATGTTGCGCGGGTCGCTCCGGCTGCTGCCGACGCTCGGTCCCAACATGCTCGACGACACCTTCCCCATACTCCTGGGCGGGCGCCCGCAGATCCGCAGCGGGGCGATCTGGGAATCGAGCCGCTTCTGCATCGAGCCGGAGATCTCGCAGGACCGCGCCTCGAACCAGGTAACCATCGCGGCGGCCGAACTGATGTGCGGCGTCGGCGAGCTTGGTCTCTCCTCCGGTCTCAGCCATATCGTCACTGTGACGGACGTGTTCCTGGAACGCATGTTCCGACGGATGGGATGTCCTGGCGAGCGCATTGCCGAACCACACAAGATCGGCTCGGTCTATGCTGTCGCAGTTGCCTGGGAGGTGACACAGGACCTGCTGCAGCGGATGAAGGCGGTTGCACAGATCGACGGACCTGTGCTGGCCAAACCGACCGCTCTCGAACCGGCACGCGCCGCCTGACCCCTCCTCAACCCTTTGCCGAAGCGCTACGCCTGCCGCGGCGCTTCGGCATTAACACAGATTCGTGTTCCTGATTGGCGCCTCCACTCTCGCAAACTAGAGTGAAAGTGTTATTAGGCCTCCAACGTAATCCGTACGTTGAACCACGCCGAACGGGGACGCGACTTGCACCGACGCGGAACACGATTGCTGTTGACGCTTGCCGTCACCTTGACCCTGCAGCCGATGGCGGCGCGGGCCTCGGTGGTCTGCGAGAATTTGCGCCTGCAACTCGCCTCCCAGCCGGAAGTCGTCGCCGACACGAGCGAGATGCGTCGCTACGCCAGCGCCATTGCCCGACAGAACATTGAAATCCGCAAGGCACGCTATGACATGCGGCGCTTGCGCTGCGATGGTGCCATCGTTGAATACCGGGCCGACGGAACGAGCCAATGCCGACAGCTCTCCGCGGCCCTGACGCGCATGGAAAGCAACAAACGGATGCTATCCGACAAACGCGACGCGCTACGCCAAGGAGGCGCTGGCATCAATCCCGTGCGGGAGCGACTGCTGGCAGCACTCGAAGCCAACCACTGCAATGAAACAGATCAGCCTGAAGCGCCGGAGCCTTCGCCGCACAGCTTTTCCCGCCCGGGCGCCGCACCGGGAAACTATGCAGAGGGCGACCAGTCCGGCCTCTTCCAGGCATATGCCAGGCATGGAAGCTTACGGACACTGTGCGTCAGGACCTGCGACGGCGCTTTCTTCCCCATTTCGTCGAACACCTCGCCGCTCAACTTCCGTCGCGACATCCAGATCTGCGAGCAGATGTGCCCTGACACTGAGACGGAACTCTACTACCACGCCATGCGCACCGAAGAGAGCGCCGACATGGTTTCCGCCGAGACCGGCCGGCCCTATCGGATGCTGCCGACCGCATTTGCATACCTGAGCCGGCCAAGCGGCGAGGACCCATCCTGCGGCTGCGATCTTGCCGCCTATCATCGCCGGATGCAGAACCAGGGCGTGCAAGGCAGATCCGTCCGAGGCAACGACAAGGCTGTTCTGGAGATCGGGCCATCCAGCTCGAATAACTCGACGCCGGACCAGTATTCTCCGCCGGCAGCATCACAGCCGCCGGAGCGGATCTACGACCCGCAAGCCGCCTCCGTACGCCAGGTTGGTCCGACCTTCCTGCCGACGACGACCAACAACATCGATCTGCGAAAACCTGCCCTGCCCGGCCCTCAGCCGATCCAGCAATAGCCGCCAACCCGCGGCTGATGGCTGGTCCGACCCGGCGATGAACGGAAACGGCCGGACAAGAGCCCGGCCGTTTCCTGGTTTCTGTCGCGGACTGGATTACCCTCAGGCGGCACGGGCCCGAGACGGTACCGATGCGCGTCGACCGCCGCCGATCTCGAACTGCCCCAACTGGGTAAAGAGTTCCTCTGCCTCCTGCGCCAACTTGTGGGCGGAAGCGGTGGACTGTTCGACCATGGCCGCATTCTGCTGGGTCACCTGATCCATCTGGTTGATGGCACCGTTGATTTCAGACAGGCCGGTGGCCTGTTCGTGGGCTCCGGTGACGATCGCGCCGATGTCGCTGTTGATTTCCGTGACATTCGCCTGGATCAGGCTGAGGATCTCACCCGACTGGTTGACCAGCGAAACGCCGGAGGTGACAGCCTCGCTCGCTCGCACGACCAGAGCGGTGATTTCTTTCGCTGCATTGGCCGAACGTTGGGCAAGCTCGCGGACTTCCTGGGCAACGACCGCAAAACCCTTGCCGGCGTCACCGGCGCGGGCCGCCTCGACGCCGGCGTTCAGCGCGAGAAGGTTGGTCTGGAAGGCGATCTCGTCGATGACGCCAATGATCTTGCCGATCTGCGACGAACTCTCCTCGATATTGCCCATTGCGGCGATGGCGCTGCGGACGATCTGGTCCGACTGCTGTGCCTGCCGGTTGGCCTCCGCGACCTTGCGGCTTGCACTGTCGGCGATCGCCGCCGAATTGGTGACCGTCGTGGTAATCTCGTTGAGGGCGGCAGCCGTCTGCTCGAGGGCTGCAGCCTGCTGTTCGGTGCGGCGAGCAAGGTCGTCGGAAGCAGACCGCATCTCGGCCGAGCTGGAGCGGATCTCGTGCGAAACGCCCGTGATGTCGACCATGGCGGCCTGGAGCCGGTCTGCCGATTGGTTGAAATTCGTCCGCAGGCGATCATATTCGCCGTCGAAACTCGTGGTGATCCGCGACGCCAGATCCCCCTGCGCCAGCCGGTCAAGGGCCTCAGCAAGGGCATCGACTGCCGTCTTGGTACGATTGAGTTCGGCAATCCGTTCCGCATCACTCATCGACTGGATCTCGGCGACACGGTCGCGATTGCGCTGTTCTTCTGCCTCGGCGTCGCGACGGGCGATGAGGTTTTCGCGGAAGTTCCTGAACGCGCGGGCGAGATCGCCAATCTCATCGGCACGGTCGACCCCGGCGAGTTCCACATCGACATGTCCCTCTGCCAGCCGGTTCATGGCGGCGGTTGCCCGGTTGAGCGGGCTCAGCAGCCGGCGCATGACGAAGACTGCAAGCCCGACACCGCAGGCAAGCACGAATACGCCGAGCGCCGCCAGAACGAAAGCCATGTCACGCGACTGCTCGCGGGCCCCGGTGATGTCCGCCCCGGCCTTGCGCGTCTCCCGATCCACGACCGCTGCGACAATGGCGCCCGTGGCCTCGATCTCCTTTTGAAGGGCATCGGAGAAGCCGTCGAAGCCGCCCATCAGCCTGTTGCCCTCCGCCGGTCCGCCGGCGATGAAGGCATTGGCCATCTGGACACCTGCTTTATGAAAGTCTCCATAGCGGTCGGAGAGTAGCTTCATGGCGGGAACGAGTTCGGGGGCCTGCAATGCGACAGCCAGGTCGTTGATGCGCTCGATCAGTTTGGCAAGGCGCGCTCCCTCCTGCTCAGCAAGCAGGAAGCCGTCGTCCAGGCCGTCCAGGCCCTGTGTCGCCGAAATGTCGGTGAGGGATTCCTGAGTGCTGACGATCGCCAGTTCCACGTCCTTCTGGCTGGCGATCAGTTCGCGCAGCAGCATGCCGGCCTTACTCTCTTCCTCGTAAAGGCCAATGACCGCCTCGAGTTGCCGCTGACCGGCTATATCGGAAATGGCAATCACCGAGACACTGACGAGCACAAGAGCGCCAATGCCAGCCGAAACAGCCTTGCCGAGGCGGATTTTGAGAAGATTCATGATGACCCCAATTGCCTATGAAGAGTGGAAACAGCCTCACCGAGCCATTCGGTGCGCAATACTTGCATCATGCAATTGGTGGAGAGAACTCCCAGGCAGGGCTAGTTTTAGCCCATGATATTTAACGCATGTTAAACATAGCGGTCGAGAGCGACATTGCTGCAGAATACGATCAAAAGCTTACGTCGCATCAGGCTGCCGCAGGTTTCCCCAGACTTCGTCGAAGACAAGCTCCTCGAGCGGCAGCTTTTGCCGCCAACCCTTCAGCGCCAGTTCCGGTTGGTCGTAGAGCCGGTCGACATAGCCGACGCAGAACCAGCCGATCACCTCGACATGGGCCGGTATGCCAAGCAGGGCGCGGATGTCCTCCTGGTGAAAGATGCTGACCCAGCCGACGCCGACACCCTCGGCCCGCGCCGCGAGCCACAGGTTCTGCACGGCACAGACGGTCGAATAGCTGTCCATCCGCGGATTGTGGGTGCGCCCCAGCACGACAGGACCGCCGCGGGTCGGATCGCAGGTGACGCAGATGCCGACTGGCGCCTTGCGGATCCCCTCCAGCTTGAGCCGCATATAGCTGTCGCGCCGCTCGCCCGAAAACAATTCGGCCGCCTCGCCATTGGCCTTGGCGAAGGCACGCCACACCGCCTCCCGGCGCGTGGCGTCCCGCACCACGAGAAAATTCCACGGCTGCATGAAGCCGACAGAAGGCGCCGCATGGGCAGCCTCCAGAAGGCGCGCGATCAGCTCTTCCGGCAAGGGATCTGGCAGGAATTGGTCGCGCACGTCACGGCGGGTACGGATCGCCCGGTAGACGGCCTCGCGCTCTTCGCTCGAAAAGGCGCCAGCCCGGACGAGATGGTCGTTCGGTTCATCGTGCATCGTCATATCCCCAACAATGCGCACGACCGCCCGCCGTCCGCGCGGGCAAAGCCTATCGTGTCAGGCCGGTCTTCTGACTCCGGATCCTCCGGCCACCCCTGCCTTCCCGGTTGAACAACCAGTGGCAAATCACTGAAAGGATTCCAGATCCTTCCCGGCGGCGGCCGTCCCCGTCACAGCGTTGGGCACGTTCCGGACTTGGCATGGCGCCGCACCGAATTCCCGATTCTCCCGCCGTGAAAGGCAGGCACCTGACGCGGACAGTTACTA
The DNA here is from genome assembly GCA_002307905.1 of Rhizobiaceae bacterium UBA1291. Classification (GTDB taxonomy): domain Bacteria; phylum Pseudomonadota; class Alphaproteobacteria; order Rhizobiales; family Rhizobiaceae; genus Allorhizobium. The sequence continues at coordinate 17,890 of DBUL01000161.1, read as the reverse complement.
CAGATCGTGGCTCGCAAGGCAAGCGGCCCGACGCGCGGCAAGGTCACCCGGCTGTCGGAAAATAGCGCACATAGGCGATTTCCTCGCCATCCGGCGACCAGCACGGGACGTTGATCGTGCCCTGCCCGCCGAACAGTTCGAACAATGTCTCCAGATTTCCGCCGTCCGGATCCATGAGGCGCAGCCGCACGTCAAGATCGCGTGGATGGTCAAAGACATCCGGGCCGTAGGACAAAAGCAGGACCTTGTCGCCCTTCGGCGAGGGATGCGGGAACCAGTCACCGAATGCGCTGTCGGTGATCCGCTCGGCCGCCCCGCCTTCGGAGGGCACGCGCCAGATCTGCATCCGCCCCGAGCGGCTGGAATTGAAATAGATCCATTTCCCGTCCGGCGAATAGTCCGGACCGTCGTTGCGCCCCTCGCCGAAGGTGAGCCTGGCCTCCTCCCCGCCATCGACGGAGATCGTGTAGATGTCGAAGATCTCGTCGCGAATGCCGCAATAGGCCAGCGTCCGGCCGTCTGGTGACCAGCCGTGCCAGTAGGAGGGCATGTTCTGCGTGACCTGGCGCGGCTCGCCACCCTCGACCGGCAGGATGTAGATGCAGGATTTGCCGTACTCCACCTTGTCCGACACCACGAGCCATCGGCCGTCGGGTGAAATGCCGTGGTCGTTATTGCAGTCGGTAGCGAAGCCGGTATCGATTCGCTGCGGCGCGGCACTGCCGTCCACCGGCAGGCGATAGAGCAGACCGTCGCCGTTGATGATCAGCGATGCGCCGTCCGGGCTCCAGTTGGGTGCCTCGACCAGTTGATCCGACTGCCAGACCACGCGGTGCGTGCGGCTGCGGATACTGTAGATCTCGACGGAACTGCGCATCGCACCCTCGTCAGGCCGCAGACGCTGGGATCAACGGTCGCGGAAGCGGTTGGTGATCGGATAGCGCCGGTCTCGTCCGAAATTCTTGCGGGTGATCTTCACGCCCGGCGCCGACTGGCGGCGCTTGTACTCGGCGAGGTAGAGCAAATGCTCAACCCTGTGGACGGTGGCGATCTCGTGGCCACGCGCAACGATTTCCTCGACCGACATTTCCTTCTCGACCAGGCATTCGAGGATATCGTCCAGCACCGGATAGGGCGGCAGCGAATCCTGGTCCGTCTGGTTGGGCCGAAGCTCGGCCGAAGGCGCCTTGGAGAGGATATTGGCCGGGATCACCTCACCCGACGGGCCGAGTGCGCCTGGCGGCACATGCTTGTTGCGCCACGCGGCCAGCGCATAGACCTGCATCTTGTAGAGGTCCTTGATCGGATTGAAGCCGCCGTTCATGTCGCCGTAGAGCGTCGCATAGCCGACCGACATTTCCGACTTGTTGCCCGTCGTCACGACCATCGAGCCGAACTTGTTGGAGATCGCCATCAGGATCGTGCCGCGGGTGCGGCTCTGCAGGTTCTCTTCGGTGACGCCGCTTTCGGTGCCCTCGAACATGTCGGAGAGCGCCGAAAGAAAACCCTCGACCGGCTCGGCGATCGGCACGGTGTCATAATGGCAGCCGAGCGCCCTGGCGCAGGCGGCGGCGTCGGCCAGCGATTCCTGCGACGTATAGCGGTAGGGCAGCATGATCGCCCGCACCCGCTCTTCACCGAGCGCATCAACGGCAATCGCCGCACAGATCGCGGAATCAATGCCGCCTGAAAGGCCGAGCACGACGCTCTTGAAACCGTTCTTGTTCACATAGTCGCGGAACCCGAGCACGCAGGCGCGATAATCGGCCTCTTCCTTTTCCGGGATGCGCGACATCGGCCCTTCGCTGCAGCGCCAGCCATCGGCTGCGCGCTTCCAGGTGGTGACCGAAAGGGTGGCCTCGAACTGGCTCATCTGGAAGGCAAGGGTCTTGTCAGCGTTGAAGGCGAAGCTCGCACCGTCGAACACAAGTTCGTCCTGCCCCCCCAATTGGTTGGCGTAGATCAGCGGCAAACCGGACTCGATCACCTGCTTCAGCGCCACCTGGTGGCGGATATCGACCTTCTCGCGGAAATAGGGCGACCCATTCGGAACGAGCAGGATTTCGGCACCGGCCTCGGCCAGCGTTTCGCACACACCGAGATCCCCCCAGATGTCCTCGCAGATCGGGATCCCGATACGCACACCCCGGAAGTTGACCGGACCTGGCATCTCGCCGGCGTCGAAGACGCGTTTCTCGTCGAACTCGCCGTAGTTCGGCAGATCGATCTTGTCGCGGGTCGCAATGACCTTGCCGCCATCCAGAACGGCAACGGAATTGTAGCGGCCCTTCTCGTCCTCCCGCGGGAACCCGATCGCGACACCGGGGCCGCCATCGGCTGTGTCGGCGGCAAGCTGTTCGACCGCCACGCGGCACGCCCTGAGGAAGGCCGATTTCAGCACGAGATCCTCCGGCGGGTAGCCGGAAATGAACAGCTCGGTCAGGAGCAAAAGCTCCGCGCCTTGCGATGCGGCTTCAGCTCGGGCCTCGCGGGCCTTGGCAAGATTGCCGGCGACGTCGCCGACAGTCGGATCGAGCTGCGCAATGGCGATGCGAAGGGTGTCGGGACGGGTCTGATTTTCGCTCATGACCATCGTTTAGCGCGTGGCGCTCACCTTCGCAATGTCGGGGATCCAAAGCAGTGTGCCGCATTGCAACATAGGACGGTAAAATTGCGGAAACAAACGGCCGGCAGGCTCGGTTCATGTAGCGTTCATGACGGTTATGTGACAGCTGTGCGACAGATTTATTAAGCTTCTTTCGATTGCTGGAGAGTGCGTTGGCTGAGATTGTCTCCGAGCGTGGAGTGTCCATTGCAGGTGCCGTCAACGAGGGCCGGATTGCGGCACGCTCGCAGCGCGCCGTCGCCTTGCGCTTCACGGTCAGGCNNGGCACATCAATACGCTCTTGCTTGCCCTGCTCACGATCATCCTGACCGAGTGGCTGGCGCGCGGAACGCTGACCGGCGTCTCCGACTATCTGCTGTCTCCAGCCCGTCCCGGCATGGTTGCCGTGCTGACCGTCTTTCTTCTTTTCGTCGCCACCGACGCCCTCTTCGGCCGCGCCTACCAGTCGGCACTGATCCTCGTGCCGCTGGCACTCCTGCCGGCCTTCCTGTCGCTGCAGAAGCAGCAATACCTGTCGGACCCGCTCTATCCGAGCGATATGCTCTTCGGCCGACAGATTGCCGAACTCGTCCCCGTCATGTTCGCTGCCAAGCCCCTTGCGGCCATCGGCCTGGGCCTTGGCGTGCTCGCCCTGTTGGCCTTGCTCGCCTATCTGCTGGTGCTCGGGCGCCGGCACTTTCCGTCGCTTTCACCCGTATCGAAGCTGGTCCGGCTGCTCGTCGCCCTGCCGCTCATCGGCGGCTTCCTGTCGCTGATGAATCCCAGTTCATATTCCTATATTCGCGACCGGCTGAACATCATCCCCATGATGTGGGACCAGCAAGAGAACTATCGCCACAACGGCTTCCTGCTGGCCTTCGCCTTCAACGTGCCGATGGCCAATGTCCAGGCACCGCAGGGCTATGGCGCCGACGTAATCAACGACATCGCCCTGGAGCGGATGCCGGCAACCTTCTTTGGCGGCCGCAATGCCGATGTGATCATGGTCATGAGCGAGTCGCTCTGGGACCCGACGCGCCTTTCGAAGACGACGTTCTCACCCGATCCGATGCCAACGATCCGCGCCAATTCATCCGGCCATCTGTTCTCGCCAGAATTCGGCGGCATGACAGCGAATGTCGAATTCGAGGCGCTGACCGGGTTTTCCAATGCCTTCCTGCCCTATGGCAGCATCCCCTATCAACAGTATGTGCGCCGCCCCCTGCCCTCGCTCGCCACCTTCTTCGCCTCGAAGGGCTACGTGACCCAAGCCTTCCACCCGTTCCAGAGCTGGTTCTGGAACCGCGGGAATGTCTATCAGTCGCTCGGTTTCCAGTCGTTCATGTCGGAAGAGAACATGCCGGTCATGGACAAGCGTGGCGCGTTCACCTCCGACGAGGCCCTGACGAAGGAAATCATTCGCACCGCCGACCAGACCGAGGAGCCGTTCTTCTTCTTTGCCGTCACGTTGCAAGGCCATGGTCCTTACGAGAAGAACCGCTACGCGAAGAATACGGTCGATGTGCAGTCGGCATCGCTGACGCAGAAAAACCGCGACAGCCTCGCCACCTACGCTCAGGGCGTCCGCGAAGCCGACAGCAGCCTTCAGGCCCTGATGGACTGGGCCAAGAAGCGTCGCCGCGAGACGATTATCGTGTTGTTCGGCGATCACCTGCCGCCGCTCGGCCATGTCTACACCGAGACCGGATACATGCCGGACGTGGTCGCCACCCGCAAGGCTTCGGTCAGCGTGATGAAACGCGAACACGAAACGCCGCTGGTCATATGGTCGTCAAAGCGCGGCGTACAGAAGGACCTTGGTTCGGTCAGCCCCTCGCAGCTGCCGTACTACGTGGTTCACCTGGCCGGCTACCGTCACGCTTTCTATACCGGCGTGCTTGGTCGGCTTAGCGAGCGCTATGCCGTCGTGGACCGCCACCAGCTGATCGAGCGCAATGATCGCGCCCACCCGGATTGGGCGACGTCCGGCGAACCGATCGACCCGCTGATCCGCGAATACCGCTACCTGCAGCACGACCAGATGTTCGGCGAAGGCTTCGGGACCGGGCGCTTCTTCCCCGAACAGTCGGAGCGGTTGGAAACGCCATCCAGCTGAGCAGGCAAGACGTCGCAGAGGCTGCCGAATACGGCTCTCCGCCGTGACGGCTCTTCGGTCCCAGCTTGCCAAGGCTGCGTAAACCGGCCATTGACACAAAACGGATAAGGAAATTGTTTAGCCAGCAGCCAGGTTTGCTTGCTGCGCCAATATACCGGCCCCGATTGCTTGCAGACCGAAGATGTTCAAGACCTTTAGCAAAGCGTGAAAAGCCATGCGGCCACTGACCCGCGCCGAGATCGCCGCCCACCCGCTGTTCCCGACGATCGAGAAACAGATAGCCGAACACCTGATCGGCATACACCTGCGCACGCCACGCCTGTCGCGGTTGAAGGCATCGCATCGTAAATGGCTGATGACTCATTCGCTGTTCGCCCTGTCCTTGCAGCGCCGGGACGACGACCCCTTGTCGGGACTGACCGCCACCCGCTTCGTCGAGATCGTCATGAAGCTTGGAGCCGAAAGCCGCAACACGGCGACCTCCTTCCTTGCTGAACTGGTCGCCTACAAGTTCCTCCGCGACGTGCCCAATATCCCGGACCGCCGCGTGCGCGTACTGGAGACCACCGAAGCCGCCTATGACGCGATGAGTGGCTGGTTCATGGGGCACATGGCCTGCCTCGACCGGCTGGACGGCGGCAAGCGCGAAGAGCTTGCCTCAGTCGATCCACGCATCTTCCGCATCGCCCAGCCCTTTTCCGCCGCCCGTCTGGCGGAAGATCCCATCTGGCGCGATCCCCCCGACAGCATCGGCCATTTCCTCTGGTCGGATCTCGGGGGCATGGTACTCCATGGCCTTATCGCCCGGATTCCCAGCGCTCCGGACCCGGCGGACAGGATCGAGATCGGCCGCCTGTCGCTCCCCGAACTCGGCGAGGTCTACATGATCTCGGCAACGAACCTGAAGCGCATGTTCAAGAAGGCCGAGACCGAAGGCCTGCTCGGCTGGGATTTGCCGCGCCGACGCGGATCGCTCTGGCTGTCGCACCGTTTCGTCGGCGACTATTTTCAATGGCAGTCGGCAAAATTCGCGGCACTGGATCAGGCGTTCCACCACGCGATCGACGAGCTGGGTATCTCCGTGAGCGCAGCGACTCCTCAGCCGCTGCTGGCGGAGGCGGGCCTGCCCGCCTGATAGGCCGGCAGTGTGGCGCCGATCTCGTAGAAATCGCCCTTGTCCGCACAGAAGATGTGATAGCCGCCGACCAGCCCGCTCGGCTCGTCGAACGCTCCCGCCATGACCGAAATATGGTCGCTGCCATCGCGCAGCCAGAAAAGCGCCGAACCGCAGGTGCTGCAGAAACCCCTCTGGGCCCCATCGCTCGACCGATACCAGCGCACCATGTCCTCACCCGTGACCTTCAGGCGATCCCGCGCCACGTCGGTGGCGGCGTAATGGAGACCCGTCTGGAGCCGGCACTGCGAGCAGTGACAGAACACGACCTCGCTGACCGTCCCCTGCGTGCGCAAGCTGACGGCACCGCACAGACAGGCCCCGGTTCTTAACTCATCCATTCAGCGCTCCCAACCTGGCAAAAAAGAGACCGGGCCAGCTTGGTGAAGCCGGCCCGGTGGGTCAAATGCGCTTATCTGAAGGTAAGCTTCAGCCGTTCGCCACCATCATCCGCTTTTCGTCGCGGCCACCCTTCATCCGCTCGGCGAGCAGGAAGGCCAGTTCTAGCGCCTGGTCGGCATTGAGGCGCGGGTCGCAATGGGTGTGGTAGCGATCCTGGAGGGCTTCGGCCGTCACGGCACGGGCGCCGCCGGTGCATTCCGTCACGTCATTGCCGGTCATCTCGATGTGGATGCCGCCCGGATGCGTTCCTTCCGCACGATGAATCTGGAAGAAGCTCTCGACTTCCGACAGGACGCGCTCGAATGGACGGGTCTTGTAGTTGTTGAGCGTGATCGTGTTGCCATGCATCGGATCGCACGACCAGACCACCTTGCGCCCTTCGCGCTCGACGGCACGAATGAGGCGCGGCAGGTGCTCGGCGACCTTGTCGTGGCCGAAACGGCAGATCAGCGTCAAACGACCGGCCTCGTTGTTCGGATTCAGGATGTCGATCAGGTTCAAGAGATCGTCCGCCTGGAGCGACGGGCCGCACTTCAGACCGAGCGGGTTCTTGATGCCGCGGCAGTATTCGAGATGGGCATGGTCGGCCTGGCGCGTGCGGTCGCCGATCCAGATCATGTGACCGGATGTGGCGTACCAGTCACCCGAGGTCGAATCCACCCGCGTGAGCGCCTCTTCATAGCCGAGCAGCAAAGCTTCATGGCTGGTGAAGAAATCGGTTTCGCGCAGGCTCGGATTGGTCTCGGAACTGATGCCGATCGCCTTCATGAAATCCATGGTCTCGGAAATCCGGTCGGCGAGCTTGCGATAACGCTCGGCCTGGGGGCTATCCTTGATGAAGCCGAGCATCCACTGGTGCACGTTGTCGAGATTGGCATAGCCACCCATGGCAAAGGCGCGCAGCAGGTTGAGCGTCGCCGCCGACTGGCGATAGGCCATGATCTGCCGGTCCGGATTGGGAATGCGCGATTCCGGCGTGAACTCGATGCCGTTGATGATGTCGCCGCGATAGCTCGGCAGCTCGACGTCACCCTGCTTCTCGATGTCGGACGAGCGCGGCTTGGCGAACTGGCCGGCGATACGGCCGACCTTGACCACCGGCAGCTGCGCCCCAAACGTCAGGACGACGGCCATCTGCAGGAAGGCGCGGAAGAAGTCGCGGATGGTGTCGGCGCCATGCTCGGCAAAGCTCTCGGCGCAATCGCCGCCCTGGAGCAGGAAGCCGTTGCCTTCGGCGACATTGCCGAGCGCCTTGGTCAGGCGACGGGCTTCGCCGGCGAAGACGAGTGGCGGAAACTTGGCGAGACGCGCTTCCGCATCGGCAAGGGCGCCCAGGTCCGGATAGGCCGGAACCTGCTTGATCGGCTTGCTGCGCCAGCTGCTCGGGGTCCAATTCTGTGCCATGATCGTCACCTGCTGTTCGAAATAGGACGGCCTCCTCCCGGCCGCTTTGGATCGGGGGCTTATAGACCCTAATATTTGCCTTGCAAAGCCGAACTTGAAGCCCTAGGCGCGACGATTCTTTATCTTTGGCAATAAGACGAGCACGCGTCTCGCCAAGTCTCACCATGCACGAGCCAAAACGGCGCTGAAGACCCGCTTGCCTTTACATGGACGTAAACGTAAGCTTTTCGCTCGCAAGGCGTGGAGATGGAGGAGATCAGCCATGCAGGATCGGATTGGGATCGCGCGCGAAGAGGTGACGTTTGCCGCGGAGGACCGGTTTCCTCTCGCCGGAACACTGTTCCGTGGCACCGGTGACGGTCCCCTCGCCCTCATCTCCTCCGCCGCGGCCGTACCGCGTGGCATTTACGCCCGCTTTGCCGAACATCTGGTGGCCGATCGCGGCTTTCGCGCTGCCATGACCTATGACTACCGCGGCGTCGCGGGCTCCCGCATTCCGCGCGGCTGGAAGGCGAGGCCGAGCATGGCCGACTGGGCGGAAAAGGACATGGCCGCGGCCGTCGACCATCTCGAAGGCATTGCGCCGGGTCACCCGATGGTGGGCGTCGGCCAGTCTTTTGGTGGCCAAGGGCTCGGGCTCTGCAACCGCGCCAACCGGTTCGACCGCTACCTGATGGTGGCCGTCATGTCGGGGCACTGGGCCTACACCGCCGAACCCTACAAGGTCTTTGCTACGATGAATCTTGTCGGCGTCCCCCTCGCCTTGCTGACCGGCAGGGTGCCCGGCTGGACCGGACTTGGCCAGACGCTGCCCGGCACGGTCTTCCGCCAATGGGCCCGCTGGGGCCGCTCGCCGGATTATTTCTTTGCGGACACGAAGATGGATGCGGCCCGCCGCTTTGCGGAAGTCCGAACCCCGATCCTCTCCATCGGCGTTGAGGACGATCCGTGGGGAACGCCGAAGGCCCAGGAAGCGATCCTCAGCGCCTATGTGAACGCGCCCGTAGAGCGCGTGCGCGTATCTCCTGTAACTACCGGCCAGCCAATCGGCCATCTCGGGTTTTTCCGCCCGGCCTTTCGCGAGACGCTCTGGAAGCCGGCGATCGATTGGCTGTCCGACAAGCGCTCGAAAAACTCAGCGATCGCGTCGTGAACGCGGCAAATCACTGATTCAAAACGATTAACCCAGGCATTCTGGCGATTCGCGCCGCGGCTCGATGGAAGCTGGCGTCCATCGAGAAATTGTCATATTCTAATTCTTGGACGTGATGAGAGCGTTCGCGCCTGAAATGCCTGCAGCAAGCTTCACGCCAGCCTCGAGATCTATGAGCGGCATGAATGTTGGCTGTACCCGCGTGTTAGTAGCGATCATGAGGATCTGTTCGATGGCGTATGATTGGAGTGGAGTTCGTACGAGGCGTATCCGGCGACTGAAATTTGCGGTCGCATCCTGTATCGGGCTGATGGTGCTGGCAGCACCGGTCCTGGCCTTGACCTGAAGAAATTCTTTGATTTTGACGGAACCGGCATCGCGTTCCGGCGTTTGTGTATTGCCGGTCGGGCGCCATGGCGCTTGTCCGAGGTTCCTTCCGCATGAATTGCCCCGTCTCATTGACGGGGCATTTTTCGTTCACGCCCCTGCCTTTCGCTTAAGCCAATACGTCCAAACCTATATCCGCTCTCCGTTCTTGATCCGGTAGCTCGGATTGTACATCGTCACCAGCTCTTCCGCCGCAGTCGGATGGACCGCCATGGTCCGGTCGAAATCGTCCTTGGTGCAGCCGGCCTTGAGGGTGATGCCAAGAATCTGCGCCATCTCCCCGGCATCGTGACCGAGGATATGGGCGCCCACCACCTTGCGGTCGGCAGCATTGACGATGAGCTTCATGATGGTCTTTTCATTGCGGCCGGAAAGCGTCGCCTTCATCGGCCGAAACTCGGCGCGATAGACCTCGACGTCGACGAAGCGCTTGGCGGCCTCGTCTTCGGACATGCCGACGGTACCGATCTCCGGCTGGGAGAAGACCGCCGTCGCGATCAACTCATGATCCGGCGAGGTCGGGTTGTTCTTGTACTCGGTCTCGATGAAACACATCGCTTCGTGGATCGCCACCGGCGTCAGTTGCACCCGGTCGGTCACGTCGCCGAGCGCGAAAATGCTCGCAACATTGGTCCGCGAGTACTTGTCGACAACGATCGCACCGCGCTCGTTGATCTCGACCCCCGCCGCCTCGAGCCCAAGTCCTTCGGTATAGGGATCGCGTCCAAGCGCCAGCATGACCTGATCGGCAACCAGTTCGCCACTGTTCTTCGTGGCCGCGACCAGCCGACCGTCGGACCCCTTGCTCACCTGCTCGATGATGTCATGGCATAGGATGCGGATGCCCTTGGCCGCCATCGCTTCGTGCAGGCCGCGCCGCATGTCCTGATCGAAGCGGCTGAGGATTTCCGCGCCGCGATAGATCAGCGTCGTCTCAACGCCAAGACCGTGGAAGATGTTGGCGAATTCGACCGCGATATAGCCGCCACCGGCAATCACGATCGCACGCGGCAGTTCTTTCAGGTTGAAGGCTTCGTTGGACGAGATGCAAAGCTCATGGCCCGGCAACGCTGCATGCGGATTGGCGCCGCCGCCAACGGCGATGACGATCCTTTCCGCGGTGACGATCTGGCCTGTCTTCACCAGGCGAACGCTATTCGGGCCGGCAATTTCGGCACGGGTTTCGAAGATTTCGGCGCCCGCATTGTCGAGGCCCTTGCGGTACAGACCTTCGAGCCGCGCGATTTCCTTGTCCTTTGCAGCAACCAGAGCCGGCCAGTCGAAGCGGCTCTCGCCGACGGTCCAGCCATAGCCAGCCGCATCCTCGAAATGCTCGTGAAACTGGGAGGCATAGACGAACAGCTTCTTCGGCACGCAGCCGCGGATCACGCAGGTGCCGCCGAAGCGGTATTCTTCGGCGATCGCGACCTTCTTGCCGAGCGCGGCGGCGACACGCGCGCTTCGCACCCCGCCGGAGCCGCCACCGATCACGAACAGATCATAGTCAAAACCGGACATGGCGTATCTCCTTGCAGACAAAGTGCGGACAGTGGCGCTGATATAAGATGCGAGGGTCGCAAAAGAAAAGCCCGGAACGAATTCCGAGCTTAGCGTTTCTTTGCCGTTAGCGTGTGATCAGGGCTTGGCCGCCGGCTCGGTCGCACCAACCTCCTTCAGCATGGCTNNCGAGATCACGGGCGATGCCCGCTGTCCAGATATCCGCGGCCTGCATCAGTTCGCGCATGGCGATGGGCCCGTCCTTCAGCAACTTCTTGCGGGCGTCGCTGGTATAGAAGGCGGTCATTGCATTGAGTTCCTCGGCGGAGAATGCCTTGGCATAGACCAAAGCTGCCTCCCGCTCGAGATCGCCTCGACGCGGCGCGAGCTTCAGCGCTTCCGAATCCACCGTTTCCGAGATCTTGTCCTGCAAATTGGGATAGGCCTGGATAAGCTGGCTCTTCAGCCGATCTGACACGCCCGGCAGAATGTCGTCGAAGCGATCGGTCACGCCAAGCGCAGCGATTGCCGCGCGGGCCGCCTGCACATGCTCGGCCGGCACTTCCTGAGCCCAGGCAGCGCCGCCCAGAAAAAGGCTACCTGCAATGACGGTAGCAGATGCGAAACGTCCCAAACCCGAAAATCTGACCATGAAATCCATTGCTCCTGTCTAGTTCTTTGCGTCGATGACCCGCGCGCCCGCCGGACCGGCAATAATGGCAAGCGTGGCCAAATCTATGAATAGCCCGTGTTCGACAACACCCGGAATGGTATTGAGCGCGATAGCCAAGGCCTCTGCATCAGGAATACGGCCAAATGATGCGTCGAGAATGAGGTGTCCACCATCGGTCATGAAGAGCCCGTCGCCGGAGGTACGCAACGCCATTTGGCCGGTGAGCCCCAACCGTTCGGCCGTCTTCTCCACTGCAATGCGCGTGGAGACCTGACCGAAGGGATTGATTTCGATCGGCAGCGGAAACCGGCCGAGCGTATCGACGACCTTGCTCTCGTCGGCAATCACGATCATGCGCGCGGATGCCGCAGCGACGATTTTCTCGCGCAGCAGCGCTCCGCCGCCGCCCTTGATCAGGCGCAAATGGCCGTCCACTTCGTCCGCGCCGTCAATGGTGAGATCCAGCTGCGGCAGTTCGTCGAGCGACTTCAACGGCACGCCCAGTTCGACACAAAGACGCGCGGTGCGCTCGGAGGTCGGTACGCACTCGACCTTGAGGCCGTTCGCCACTTTTTCCGCCAGAAGCCGCACAAACTCCTCGGCGGTGGAACCCGTGCCGATGCCAAGACGCATACCGTCTTCGACGTGCTCCAAAGCCACAGCCGCAGCCTTAATCTTCATTTCGCGGGCGTCCATGCGCCAAAAGCTCCTGTCCGTTTCGTCGTCAGCTGTTTACACGCCTCGTCCGTCAAACGAAAGCCCCTTTGCAAAGCCGCTCGAGCAGTTGCCTTTTGCCGGGTTTTCGCCTACCGCGCTAAACCAATCCAGTAAGCCCCCAAAAAGCGACGGAGCTTGACCTTGATGAATCCCACGATCGTCTTCGACCTGGACGGCACGCTCGTCGATACGGCCCCGGACCTTGTCACCAGCCTCAACCACACGATCGCCACGGCCGACCTTGCGCCGGTCGGCTACGAGGACCTCACGCATCTCGTCGGTCAGGGCGCCCGCGCCATGATAGCCCGCGCCTTCGCGCTACGCGGTGCGCCGCTCGCCGAGGAAGATCTGCAGCCGCTGCTCGACCGCTTCATCGCCCACTATATGGCGGGCATGCCGGGCGAAAGTCGGCCCTACCCCGGCCTCGTCGACGCGCTTGAACGTTTGAGGAAGGCCGGCTTCCGTCTCGCCGTCTGCACCAACAAGATGGAATCGCTGGCCGTGCCGCTGATCGAGAAGCTGGGGCTCGCCCACCATTTTTCCGCGATCGCCGGCGGAGACACCTTCGCCGTGCGCAAGCCAGATCCGGGCCACATCATCGCGACCACTGAACGGGCCGGCGGCGACCCGCAAATCGCGGTAATGGTCGGCGACAGCGTCAATGACATCCTCGCCGCCCGCAATGCCGGCATCCCGTCGATCGTCGTGCCGTTCGGCTATTCGGACATTCCGATCGCCGAGCTCGGCGCAGACAGGCAAATCGATCACTTCGACGAGCTGACCCCGGCTCTTCTCCAGGAATTGATGCGCAAGTAGAAAAGGGCGGGGCTCGGACCCCACACCCTTTCTGTCGCTCAGCCTCGCGGCGCGCGAGCGTCGCTGGTTGCCTTTAAGGCCTTGCGGGTCGCGTCGTCGCGCCCGTAGACGTCGTCAAAATAGTCGACCCCGCCGTCCTTGGTCGGCCAGGCAGTGAAATAGGACACATAGACCGGGATCTTCTGCGGCACTTGAACCGCGCGGTTCTGGCCCGACGCGATTTGCTTGGCGATTTCCTGGGTCGTCGTGCCCATCACCGCCGCCGCCATGGCGCGCGGCTCGGCAAGGCGTACGCAGCCATGGCTCAGTGCCCGCATGTCGCGCTGGAAGAAACTCTTGGACGGTGTGTCGTGCATGTAGATGGCGTGCGAGTTGGGGAACAGGATCTTCAGCTCGCCAAGGGCATTGTCGCCCCCTGGCGGCTGGCGCACGTTAACGCTGTGGGTCGTGTTCCAATCGACCTGAGTGGACGACACCTTCCGGCCCTGGTGGCTGACCTCATAGCCGAGGCGATCGAGATAGGACGGGTCGCGGCGGAGCTTCGGCAGCATCTCGTTGACGATGATCGACTTCGGAACACCCCAGTAAGGATTGAACTCGACCGTTTCGATCTGGTCCTGGAAGAAATAGGTCTGGTTTGCCTTCGAACCGACGACCACGCGCATGGCCAGCTGCTCGCGANNAATAGGCGGTATAGGCGGGTTGGTTGATGAAGACATAGCGCTGGCCCAGATCGTCCGGCAGCCAGCGCAGCTGCTCCATGGCGATCATGAGCTTGTCGATCTTCTCGGCGTTGCTATGGCCGGTGAGCGCCCGGATCGTCGCCCGACCGACGACGCCATCCGGCTTCAAACCCTTTTCCTTCTGGAAGGCCTCGACCAGCGTGACGAGCTCCGGCGTATACTCCGGCGTCCCGGCATAGCCCGCAAGAACCACGGCGTGCCCGGCCTTGAGTTCATCCGATCCTTCGACCTTGATCGCAGCGAGGATGTTGGAGAGTTCCGGATTGCTCTGGCCGGGCTTCAGCAGAGTGTCGGGCGCGATCGCCAGACGGTCGCCAGCCTCGCTGTCGGCACGCAGCCGGGCAAGCTCGGCTCTCAGAGCCTGGAACTGCACATTGTCCGGATCGCGCGAGCGCAAATAAGCGGCGACATCGGGGCTCAGCCGCAGCATGTTGAGGAGCGGCTTGAGATTGACCGTCTTGCGCTTGAAGTCATGGTAGCCGGAGATCTTGTTCGGATCGATCCGGCCTCGCACCGTGTCGGCGATATAGGAGAGCAACTTTGCCGACAGGGCCACCTCGAACCGGGCGAGATCGCGGGCAAGCTTGTCCGGATCTNNGGATCGGACGGATCGGTTGTCTCCGCCGGTTGCGCGAGCGCATAGTCTTCCGGCGCGAGCCCGACATCAGCGGCCCGTGCAAGCCCATCCATTGCCTGCCGCGCCCGATCGGTGATGCCCGTGTCGGTTACCCAGATGAGCGGCTTGCTTTCCTTGTAATAGGCCTCGACGGCCGCGGCAATTTCATCCGGTGCACGCACACCGGCTTCGCCGAGAAAGCGCCGCAGCTGCGGTGCCGCAGTCGTCGCGTCGGTGTCGGCAGTCGGAATCGCGATCAGACGTGTCGCCTCGGCCTTGTAGGCATAGTAGCGGGGACCGGCGACCCTGGGCAGCGGCTCGGGGTCGCCCATCTCCAGCCCGCCTCGAGCCTGAGGCTCAAAGACCGTCCTTGAGCCGGGCCTCTCGCTGGATTTGCCTGGCCCGCCGCGCAGCAGATCCAGGAGCGTGGCCGCCTCGGCTGCCTGGGGAAAGGCATTGAGGCCCGTTATCGCAGCAAGCACTGCTGTTGCCGCGATTGTCTTATAGGTTTTCATTCTCGCACTCGTTCCAGATCTGTCGTCGCGAAGCAGTGAACCGGCCGTCGCCGTTCAGGGAACGGATCACTATCCGAAACGCTTATCATTGAAAAGTTGTCGGCACCGAGGCGGCGAAGCCAACGGGCTTAAGATTTGTGCGAATCCACAAGTACCGGTCTGCCGACAATTCGCTAGAAGTCTTTGAAACCACTCGGTAAAACTCTATTGTCGACCGCCAGAAACATGTGCGGCCACAGAACCGGCAGGCGGTTGGCCGCACCGTTTTGCCGGGCCGCGTGCCAAATATGACACGTGGTTCGCCGACTCGCCGGGCAGAGGGCTTGCTCAGGCCGGGAAATAGCGCCGCGTGCCGTTGGCAATCGCCACGAGAGCCAACATGGCCGGCACTTCGACCAGCACGCCGACGACCGTCGCCAGCGCGGCGCCGGAATTGAGGCCGAAGAGACTGATCGCCACCGCAACGGCAAGTTCGAAGAAGTTCGACGTGCCGATCAGCGCGGCTGGCGCCGCCACATTGTGCGGC
>DBUL01000161.1:2130-2480 GCA_002307905.1 Rhizobiaceae bacterium UBA1291 | reverse complement strand
TAAGCGATGGCGAAGATCAGCACATTCTGCAGCAGCAGCGGAATGGCAATCAGCACGATCACCAAGGGCGAAGAGACGATCGTCCCCGCCTGGAAACCGAACAAGAGCACCACGGTCGCCAGGAGCCCGATGATCGAGAAGGGCTTGAGCGCTCCGGTAAAGCGGGCGACAGCCTCTCCGTCATGACGGGCATCGAGCTGACGACGTGTCAGATAGCCCGCAACAAGCGGAATCACGACGTAAAGCACCACCGACAGCAGCAGCGTCTCCCAGGGCACAATCACCTCTGTGACGCCGAGCAGAAAGGCCGCGATCGGCGCAAACGCAACGACCATGATCAGATCGTTGAT
>DBUL01000161.1:0-2120 GCA_002307905.1 Rhizobiaceae bacterium UBA1291 | reverse complement strand
CGTGCAGGGAGCGACGCCAAGCAGGATCATGCCGGCAATATATTCCTTCGCGTTCTCGGGCGAAACGAGCCCGGCAAAGATGTGCTCGAAGAACAGCACACCGAGAACGGCCATGGTGAATGGCTTGATCAGCCAGTTGACAACCAGCGTCACGCAGAGGCCCTTCGGCTTGCGCCCGACGTCCTTCAACGAGGCAAAGTCGATGCTCACCATCATCGGGTAGATCATCACCCAGATCAGCACGGCAACGACCAGGTTTACGCTCGCATATTCGATTGCCGCCACCGCCCGGAACAATCCGGAGAAGGACAGTCCGAGGCCGACTCCGGCCGCGATGCAGAGCGCGACCCAGAGCGACAGATAGCGTTCAAAAAAGCCGAGCGGGGATGGTGACGAAAGCGTGGACATGATGGAAAGACCGATCGTTCTGGGATGTTAAGGCGAAACGCTGGGCCTCAGGATCGGCCGATGTCGCTGATCCGCTTCTGCAACGCAAGCCTGTCGAGGCTGGCGATCGGCAGATTGACGAAAATGGAAATGCGATTGTTCAGCATGCGATAGGCGTCTGCAAAGGCAAGCGACTTCTCCGTATCGCTTCCCTCGACCGCCGCGGGATCCGGGACACCCCAATGAGCGGTCATCGGCTGGCCGGGCCAGACAGGGCACGATTCGGCGGCGGCAGAGTCACAGACCGTAAAGACGAAATCCATCCTAGGCGCGCCGGGAGCGGCAAATTCGTCCCAGCTTTTCGAGCGTAACCCGGATGTTTCATGGTTTGCCCGCTTCAGAAGCTCGATCGCCATCGGATGAACATCGCCCTTGGGGTGCGAGCCGGCGGAATAGGCCGTGAAACGCCCCCGCCCCTCGCGATTGAGACAAGCCTCGGCGAGGATGGAACGCGCCGAATTGCCGGTGCACAGGAACAGAACATTGAAATGATCAAGGGTCATGGAAGCCTCCTAGCAACGACAGGTGATTTCATCGAGGACCGGACGACAAATCTCCGGTGAGCCGCCGCAGCAGTCTTCGAGCAGGAAGCCCATCAGCCTACGCATAGCCTCCAGGTCGGCGCGATAGCGGATGTGCCGCCCCTCGCGCTCGCTGCCCACCAGCCCGGCATTGGAAAGCACGGTCAGGTTGGCCGAAAGAGTGTTGGCGCGGAAATTGAGCGCCGTTGCAATATCACCGGCGTTGAGACCGTCAGGGGCGTGACGGACCAGCAAACGGAAGATCGCCAGCCGCCCTTCATGACCAAGCGCCGAAAGCGCGTCGAGACTCTGTTTCGCATCCATATTTCCAGAAATCATGAATTATCGAAGTTTGCAAGAGGGTCTTGCCGCGAAATCAATATGAACTCGGCGTTCAAAGATTGAGCCCAGCCATTGCCCATGACCGGGCGAAGGCTAATTATCCCGTGACGAAACAGATTGAGGACAGGGACACGATGATGAGCAGCACCCGCACCGAAACCGACACATTCGGCCCGATCGACGTGGCGGCCGACCGCTATTGGGGCGCTCAAGCCGAACGCTCCCGCGGCAATTTCAGGATCGGATGGGAAAAGCAGCCCCTCTCCGTCGTGCGCGCGCTCGGCATCGTCAAGCAGGCGGCGGCGCGCGCCAACATGGCGCTCGGCGTCCTTGATCCAAAGATCGGCAATGTCATCAACGACGCCGCGCAGGAGGTGATCGACGGCAAGCTCGACGAGCATTTTCCGCTGGTGGTCTGGCAAACCGGATCCGGCACGCAGTCCAACATGAACGCCAACGAGGTGATCTCCAACCGGGCGATCGAAATGCTGGGCGGGGTCATGGGCTCGAAGAAGCCGGTGCACCCCAACGACCAGGTCAACATGAGCCAGTCGTCGNNGCCCACATCATCAAGATCGGCCGCACCCACACCCAGGACGCGACCCCGCTGACCCTCGGTCAGGAATTCTCCGGCTATGCCGCCCAGGTCGCCTCCGCCATCAAGCGGATCGAACTGACGCTGCCGGGCCTCTACGAACTGGCGCAGGGTGGCACCGCGGTCGGCACTGGCCTCAACGCGCCCATCGGCTTTGCCGAAAAGGTGGCGGAGGAGATCGCCACCATCACCGGCCTTCCCTTCGTCACAGCCCC
>DBUL01000022.1 GCA_002307905.1 Rhizobiaceae bacterium UBA1291 | reverse complement strand
GACGCCGGTGCCGCCAGCCTCGGCGGTTTCTACTGGGCTCTCGCCAGCGCTTGGGGCCGTCCCTTCGCCGCTCATTCCGCCGCCCCGCGCAAGGGGTTCTCGTCGAGCGCGCCGGTCACGCCCTCGCGCCCGTCCCAGCCCCCCGGCGGTATGCGCGCCGGCGCCACATAGGCCGAATGCAGCGTATCGAGCTGCGACCACAGCACATCGGTCTTGAAGGTGAGCGCGGCGGCTGCCGCATCCTGCTTTTCCAGCGTGTCGGCATGGTCGAGCACGAAGGCGAGGCCGAACTTGACGTCCTGAGGCGCCTCGTTCAGCCGCTGGCGGAAATAGGAGAGCGCGCNNGTGGATCGCCGGGGCGAAGAGTTCGGTGAGTGACGAGGCGACGGCTTCGAGCAGCGGCTTTTCGCGGACGAAATGCACATAGGCATCGACGGCGAAGCGCGTGCCCGGCAGTACGCCGCGGGTCGAGGCGACGAAATCCGGATCGAGCCCGACCGCCTCGGCCAGCTTCAGCCAGCGGCGAATGCCGCCGCCCTCGTCCACCCCGCCGTCATGATCCTCGATGCGGCTGCGCCAGATGCGGCGCAATTGCGGATCCTCGCAGCGCGACAGGAAGGCCGCGTCCTTCATCGGGATGCGGCTCTGATAGTAATAGCGATTGATCACCCAGGCGCGAACCTGGATCATCGAACAGCCGCCGCCATGCAGCATCTGGTGAAACGGGTGCTTGTCGTGATAGCGCGACGCCCCGATCGCCCGCAGGCGCGCCTCGAACTGTTCTCTGTCAGGAGTGGGCTGCAAGGGTGACCTCCATTCCGTCATGGCCGACTTCGAAACCCTGCGCCTCGACCTGATCGCGCTCCGGCCCGGCGCGCCAGATCGGGTTGGTATTGTTGATGTGGACATACACCTTGCGGCCGATCGACAGGGCCGACAGGGCAGCGAGGCTTCCGCCGTCGCCATTGATCGGCATGTGCCCCATGCGCCGCCCGGTTTTTTGTCCGACGCCGGCGAGGATCATTTCGTCGTCCTCGAACACGGTGCCGTCGAAGAAGACGAGGTCGGCGCCCTCGAGCCGCTGTGCAAGCGTTGCCGGCATAGAGCCGCAGCCGGGAATGTAATAGGCGCGCCTGTCGCCGATCCTGAATTCGACGCCGACGGTATCGTCGGTCTCCTGCCCGAGCTTCAGATCGCTCCCCTCGAGATAGAGCGGCACCTTGCCCGGCACGGCGAAGAGCCGGATCTCAAGGCCGTCAAGCGGCGAAAACGGCATGTCGAGGCCGACCGTCCGCTGCCGCACGAGAGCGGGATCGAGCACCTGGAAGACCGGGTTCTGCCCGAGCGTCTCCATCAGCGCCGCCGTGGCGAAAAGNNAAAGCGCAAACGGCTGCTTTTCCCGCAGCGTCAGGAGCCCGGTGATGTGGTCGATGTCGCCATTGGTGACGACCACGCTTCTGATCGGGCTGTCGCGCAGCGCGCGGGGATGGAGGCAGGCATTGCGTTCGATCTGGGTGCGGATGTCGGGCGAGGCGTTGAACACGACCCATCGCTCGCCGTCCGGGCTGACCGCCAGCGACGATTGCGTCTGGGGTTTGAGGCCCGACGCCGGATCACGCGCCGCGCGACAGTTCGGGCAGCCGCAGTTCCACTGGGGCAGGCCTCCGCCGGCCGCGGCACCGAGCACGAGGAAACGAACTTGCGCCATCGCCTCGTGCCCCGTCACCGTTCAATCAGAACAGCACAGGCTCGTCGCCGTCCGCAGGGGCGTAACGGTTGATTTCCATGCCGCAGCTGACCTCGACGAATTTAGGGGCATTCCATTTCATGGTACTTCCTCCCAAGGTTGAAGAGCGCGCTTGTTGTCCTTTGCGAGAGCAAAACGCCGATTTTCCGAAAGATCGGAAGGCTGCCGGCTGGACACTCCTCCAAGCCTTGCGATCTTAGGGGGGCAGGTTCGCAGTCTGCAACACGGATAAACGTATCGGTTTTGGACACTCTCTACCCCACAGGAGGCACGGGCGCGCTGCTGCAGCAGCGGCCAGCCGCCCATCACGGCGCGGCGGAAAAGGCCGGCGATCGCGGCATTCAGCAGGTCGCCCGGGGATGAAGGCCATTGAGCGCAAGAAGGCCTTCTGGAGGCCAAGGTGCGCATATTCTTCTTGGCCGGTGCTCTCAAACAAACCAATTGACTCGAGAAGAAATCGATTCCTAAACTCTGCATGTAGTGCGTGTTGGGAGGCATTTGCGCTACGACTATCCTGATTAAACGACAAGATGCGAATGCACCTCGGCATGCCCCGCAACGCGTGGCGTGCGCATGACGACTGTGATTAATCTGGGAGGAAAATCATGAGACATCTGCTGTCATCCGCCGCAGCGCTTGCCCTTTCGGCGGGCCTTGCGTCTGCGCAAACGCCTGCTGTGCCCGACAATCTGGAGAAGCTTTCGAATTTTCAGAGCACGGGTGCCGCCGCATTCACCTTCGTCGAACAGAAAGGTGAGTATGCCGACGGGATCAAGAAAAACCTTGAGCGGATCAAGATGCCGCCGGGCTTCAAGATCGGGCTCTATGCCGTCGTTCCCGATGCCCGCCACATGGCGGTCGGCCCGCAGGGCATCGTGGTCTTCGTCGGGACCCGCAAGGACAAGGTCTGGTCGGTCACGGATCGCAACAAGGACCGTGTGGCGGACGAAGTGAAGGATTTCGCGCCGTCACTGCAATTCTCGATCCCGAATGGGCCATGCTTCTCCAAGGATGGCTTCCTCTATATCGCCGAACAGAACCGCGTCCTCCTGTTCCCCGCTGCCGAGTTCTTCTATGAAAGCCCCGATGTCGCGGCCTTCAACCTGGTGAAGAAGGGCGAACTGATCCCGGCGGAACAGGAAAGCTTCAACCACACGGCCCGCGTCTGCAAGATCGGGCCGGATGGCAAGATCTACATTTCGCTGGGCCAACCGTTCAACGTGGCTCCGCCGGAAAATCTCGAGACCAACACCAAATGGGGCATCGGCGGCATCATCCGCATGAATACCGATGGCACCGGACGCGAGGTTTTCACCTATGGCATCCGCAATTCGGTCGGGCATGATTTCCACCCGGTCACCGGCGAGCTCTGGTTCACCGATAATCAGGTCGACGGCATGGGTGACGACATTCCGCCCGGCGAGATCAACCGCCAGACCGCATTGGGCCAGCACTTCGGCCATCCGTGGTATGGCGGCGGCTCGGTCCGCACGAAGGAATATGAGGGTCAGGACGTGCCCGTGGAGGTGACCATGCCGGCGGTCGAGATGGTGGCCCATGCCGCCGACCTTGGCATGACTTTCTATACCGGCANNCCGAGAAGTACAAGAACGCCATCTTCTCGGCGCAGCACGGATCGTGGAACCGCACCGAGCCGGTGGGCGCTCGGGTGATGGTGACGACCATAGATGACGACGGCAAGGCTACCGCGGAGCCCTTCGCCGAGGGCTGGATCGACGAGAACGGCGAATACCTCGGCCGTCCGGTTGACATTGCGCAGTTGCGCGACGGATCGATCCTGGTGTCTGACGATCTGGCCGGCGCCATCTACCGCATCTGGTACGAAGGCAATTGATGCGGGGTATCACCATACTCGGTCTGGGCGGGGTTCTCCTCGCCCAGACGTTCGCGCCGGTTGCCCTGGCCGAAGACCTGACGGGAGATCCCGCGGCGGGGCGCAAGAAGGCGGGATTATGCCGCACCTGTCACGGGATCGAGGGTCTGGCCAAGATACCGATCGCGCCGCACATCGGCGGCGAGAATCCGAACTACATCATGCATCAGCTCACCGCCTTCCGCGAAGGGACGCGTGTACACGAGATGATGTCGGTCGTCGCCCGGGGCCTCGATGACCAGAGCATCGCTGATCTGGCGGCCTGGTATTCCTCGCAGGAAGTGCATGCTTCGCTCGCACCCGGAAAGACCGATGACATGGCGCCCGAGGCTTGCGTCGCCTGCCACGGCGCGGATGGTCTCGCCAGGATTGAGGACGCACCGAACCTGGCGGGAGAAAACGCGATCTATATCGACACGCAGCTCAAGGCCTTCCGTACCGGCAAGCGCACGCATCCGGTGATGTCGGAAATCGCAGCCGGGCTGAGCGACACGGATATCCGTACCGTGGCGGAATGGTATGCGGCGACCAGAATCGAGATCGCACCGGTCAAATAAGGATCCGCGTACGGGGANNGAAGACCTCGGTCAAACCCGGCTCACGCTCTTTGCGGCAGCAGCGGATAGCCGACCATCACGGCGCGGCCGGCAAGCCCGGCGATCGCGGCCTTCATGAGGTCGCCCGGAATGAAGGCCATCGAGCCGAGGAAGGCCTTTTCGAGGCCGAAGCCGGCGCCGAAGGCCAGATAGCCGATGCCGAAGACATAGAGCACGACGACGCCGCCGAGTGCCGCCGCGGCAAAGAAGCCGAACGTCTGGGCCACTGCGGACAGGCCCGGACGGGCGAAGCGTTCGGCGA
>DBUL01000134.1:368-7946 GCA_002307905.1 Rhizobiaceae bacterium UBA1291 | reverse complement strand
CGAGCCTTACAAGGGCAAGGGTGTCAAGTATGCCGAAGAGCGGATTGTCCGCAAAGAAGGCAAGAAGAAGTAAGGAACGCGCGAAATGGCAAGCAGGAAAGAAGCACTTGTACGTCGTGCCAATCGCGTGCGGCGTCAGATCAAGGCGGTGGCCAATGGCCGTCCGCGTCTGTCGGTACATCGCTCGTCGAAGAACATCTACGCTCAGATCATCGACGATGTCGCAGGCCGTACACTGGCCGCAGCATCGACCCTCGACACCGATCTGCGCTCGGGCCTGAAGANNGCTGCCGCTGCAGCAGTCGGCAAGCTGGTGGCCGAGCGGGCTGTCAAGGCTGGCGTCAAGGAAGTTGTCTTCGACCGTGGCGCTTTCATCTACCACGGCCGCATCAAGGCTCTGGCGGAAGCAGCCCGCGAAGGCGGTCTGAACTTCTAAGAACTTCCGCCCGGGCTTGCGCTCGGGCGGATTTCCGGCTTATTGCCGGACACTCCCGGATTCGCTCCCATGCCCGTAGGGCAGGGAGGAATTATTCGTAATCTGCCGATTGCACCCGGAAAAGAAAAAGGAAAAGGACAATGGCACAAGAAAAGCGTGGTTCGCGGGACGACCGTCAGAACCGTGATGAACGTGATAGCGAGTTTGTCGACAAGCTCGTCGCAATCAACCGCGTCGCCAAGGTGGTGAAGGGTGGCCGTCGTTTCGGCTTTGCAGCCCTCGTCGTCGTCGGCGACCAGAAGGGCCGCGTCGGTTTCGGCCATGGCAAGGCACGTGAAGTTCCGGAAGCCATCCGCAAGGCAACAGAAGCTGCCAAGCGCGAACTGATTTTCGTTCCCCTGCGTGACGGCCGCACACTCCACCATGACGTCAATGGTCGCCATGGCGCCGGCAAGGTTTTGCTGCGCTCGGCCAAGGCCGGTACCGGCATCATCGCAGGCGGCCCGATGCGCGCTGTCTTCGAAACGCTCGGCATGCACGACGTCGTCGCCAAGTCGACCGGCTCGTCGAACCCGTACAACATGGTTCGTGCCACGTTCGACGCCCTGAAGCACCAGGTGCATCCGAAGGACATTGCAGCTCAGCGCGGCTTGAAATACGCCACGCTCCAGGCTCGCCGTGTCTCTTCCGGCAATGCCTCCGAAGAATGAGAGGAGTCTGATCCATGGCCAAGGCTACGAAGAAGACTGAAGCAAAGACGGTTACGGTCGAACAGATCGGCAGCCCCATTCGCCGTCCGGCTGTCCAGCGCGCAACGCTGGTCGGCCTGGGCCTCAACAAGATGCACCGGGTCCGCACCCTGGAAGATACGCCTTCCGTTCGTGGCATGATCCGTGCTGTCCAGCATCTCGTTCGCGTCGTCGACGAGAAGTGAGACGGAGGAAATCATCATGAAACTGAATGAAATCAAAGACAACGAAGGCTCCAGCAAGGACCGTATGCGCGTAGGTCGCGGTATCGGTTCCGGCAAGGGCAAGACCGGTGGTCGCGGCGTCAAGGGTCAGAAGGCCCGTTCTGGCGTTGCCATCAACGGCTTCGAGGGCGGCCAGATGCCGATCTATCGTCGTCTGCCGAAGCGCGGCTTCACCAACATCTTCAAGACGGACTACGCCACCGTTTCGCTCGGTCGTATCCAGACCGCCATCGATGCCAAGAAGCTCGACCCGAAGGCAACGATCGATGCAGCTGCTCTCAAGGCAGCCGGTGTGATCCGTCGCCCCAAGGACGGCGTTCGCGTTCTCTCTGGTGGCGAACTGACGACGAAGGTAACCCTTGAGGTTGCCGGTGCGTCGAAGGCCGCCGTCGAAAAGATCGAAAAGGCTGGTGGTTCGATCAAGCAGCTCGCTGCTGCTGCTGAAGCTGCCGAATAAGTCTTGAATAGATCGCCCGGGGTGCTTCACACCGGGCGATTTTGCTCCCATATGTGAGCCTCACAATCCCAGGACGGAGTGACGTCGTTTCGTCTTCCGGGATATTCTGGAAAACAAGGGTGAGGCATGCGATTGCTGCGCAATCTCTCCGACGCCCGGTTTTCTTAAAAATTTTGGACGATAGCCTCCGGTTCTGGCGAACGTGCGCCCCCGGTTTTGGTTTTGCGGAGAATTTCATGGCTTCTGCAGCGGAACAATTGGCCTCGAACCTCAACTTCTCGACCTTCGCCAAGGCGGAGGATCTGAAGAAGCGTCTGTGGTTCACGCTGGCCGCCTTGCTTGTCTATCGCTTGGGCACTCACATTCCGCTGCCCGGCCTCAACCCCGAAGCCTATGCCGCTGCCTTCCAGGGGCAGGCAGGTGGTATTCTGGGCCTCTTCAACATGTTCTCCGGCGGCGCCGTCGAGCGCATGGCGATCTTTGCCCTCGGCATCATGCCGTATATTTCCGCCTCGATTATCGTGCAGCTCATGACTTCGGTCGTTCCGACGCTCGAGAACCTCAAGAAAGAGGGCGAGCAGGGCCGCAAGATCATCAACCAGTACACCCGCTACGGCACCGTGCTGCTCGGCACACTCCAGGCCTACGGTATTGCCGTTGGCCTCGAGAGCGGGCAAGGCATGGTGGTCGATCCGGGCTGGTTCTTCCGCATTTCCACCGTCGTCACGCTGCTCGGCGGTACGATGTTCCTGATGTGGCTGGGTGAGCAGATCACCTCGCGCGGCATCGGCAACGGCATTTCGTTGATCATTTTCGCCGGTATTGCCGCTGGCCTGCCGACTGCCATAGCCGGAACGCTCGAGCTCGGTCGTACTGGCGCGCTGTCCACTCTGCTTATCCTGTCGGTCATTCTCATGGCCATTGGCGTGATCGGGCTGATCGTCTTCGTTGAACGGGCCCAGCGCCGCCTGCTGATCCAGTATCCCAAGCGCCAGGTCGGCAACCGCATGTTCCAGGGCGACACCTCGCACCTGCCGCTGAAGCTCAACACCGCCGGCGTCATTCCTGCGATCTTCGCCTCTTCACTGCTGCTTCTGCCGGCCACCGCTGCGGGCTTTGCCGGCACCTCTACCCTGCCTCCTTGGGCGACGACCATCGTCACGGCGCTCGGCCACGGCCAACCGCTGTTCATGGCCCTCTATGGCGCCCTGATTGCCTTCTTCGCCTTCTTCTACACGGCGATCGTCTTCAATCCGAAGGATACGGCCGATAACCTGAAGAAGCATGGCGGCTTCATCCCCGGCATTCGTCCTGGCGACCGGACTGCGGAATACATCGACTACGTCCTGACGCGCATCACGACGGTCGGCGCCATCTACCTTGTCTTCGTCTGTATCCTCCCCGAGATTCTGGTCGCCAACACCGGCGTGCCATTAGCCCTTGGTGGTACTTCTCTTTTGATTGTTGTCAGCGTTACCCTCGATACTGTAGCACAGATCCAGGGCCACCTGATCGCCCAGCAGTATGAGGGGCTGATCAAGAAGTCGAAGTTGCGTGGAGGAAAGAGGGGACGATGAGACTTATTCTTTTGGGACCGCCGGGAGCGGGCAAGGGTACCCAGGCACAGCGTATAGTNNAGAAAACTACGGTATTCCGCAGCTCTCCACCGGCGACATGCTTCGTGCCGCCGTGAGCGCCGGCACCGAGGTCGGCAAACGGGCAAAGGCGGTCATGGATGCCGGGAACCTCGTTTCCGACGAGATCGTCAATGCCATCGTGTCCGAACGAATCGATGAGCCGGATTGCGCCAAAGGCTTTATTCTCGACGGCTATCCGCGCACCCTCGTTCAGGCCGACTCGGTCGAGGCGATGCTTGCGGCCAAGGGTATGCAGCTTGATGTCGTCATCGAATTGCAGGTCAATGATTCGGTGCTGGTCGATCGTGTCTCGGGCCGTTACACTTGTGCGAAGTGCGGCACGGGCTACCACGACCAGTTGCAGAAGCCCAAGGTCGAGGGTGTTTGCGACAAGTGCGGATCGACGGAGTTCAAGCGCCGTCCCGACGACAATGCCGAGACGATGACGACGCGTCTCCAGGATTACTACAAGAAGACCTCGCCGCTGATCGGCTACTACTATGCCAAGGGTAAGCTGGAATCGGTCGACGGCATGGCCGAGATCGGTACCGTCACTGCGCACATCGAGGCAATTCTCGCCAAGCTCTGAGTTTGGCGGGTTTCAAGAATCTTCGCGGAGCCGGTTGCTTTCGGCAACTGATTCCGCTAAATAGCGCGCCAACTCGCGGCAATTATGCGATCGGCGCGTTCTTCCTTCGGGAAGACCGGGTTCGATCGTTTTGACTTGTTGAGAACCTTATTTGTAATTGCGGCCTCAAACGGCCGTGTAACGAGACACCACTTGCCGGATGGCAACTGGAAGCAAGGAGAATAGGCGTGGCACGTATCGCTGGCGTCAACATCCCGACCGCGAAGCGCGTAGTTATTGCGCTGACCTATATTCACGGGATTGGACCGAAATTCGCTGCTGAAATCGTCGAGAAGGTCGGTATTCCGGCCGAGCGTCGCGTTCATCAGCTCACGGATGCCGAAGTTCTGGCAATCCGCGAAGCCATCGACCGCGACTATCAGGTCGAGGGCGATCTTCGTCGCGATACCGCGATGAACATCAAGCGCCTTATGGACCTTGGTTGCTACCGTGGCCTGCGCCATCGTCGTGGCCTGCCGGTCCGTGGCCAGCGCACCCATACCAATGCCCGTACTCGCAAGGGTCCGGCAAAGGCGATTGCTGGTAAGAAGAAGTAATTTTTTGAGGCATTGGCCGGTAGGCAGTAGGCGGTAGTGGTTTTCGCTGCTGCCTACTGCCTGTGTCCTATTGCCTCGAAGGTGTAGCCGCTGGAACTACGGCGGTGTTTAGATCAACGAAAGGGAAGTCATGGCCAAGGAAGCCACCCGCGTACGCCGTCGCGAACGCAAGAATATCTCGTCGGGCGTTGCCCACGTCAACTCGACGTTCAACAACACCATGATCACCATCACCGATGCACAGGGCAATGCCATTGCCTGGTCGTCCGCTGGTGCCAAGGGTTTCAAGGGCTCGCGCAAGTCGACCCCGTTCGCCGCCCAGATCGCCGCTGAAGATGCCGCCAAGAAGGCGCAGGAACACGGCATGAAGACGCTTGAAGTGGAAGTCTGCGGTCCGGGTTCGGGTCGTGAATCCGCTCTGCGCGCTCTGCAGGCTGCGGGCTTCATGATCACCTCGATCCGTGATGTTACCCCGATCCCGCACAATGGTTGCCGCCCGCGCAAGAAGCGTCGCGTCTGATCATCTTTCATCCCGCCGATGAGCGCAGACGCGCTCCTCTGGTGTTAGCTCGGTAGCCACGATTGGATGGTGGCGACGAACGGAAGGTAAAATAATGATTCAGAAGAATTGGCAGGAATTGATCAAGCCGAACAAGGTCGAGTTCACCTCGTCCGGCCGCACCAAGGCGACCCTTGTCGCCGAGCCGCTGGAACGCGGCTTCGGCCTGACGCTCGGCAACGCGCTGCGCCGCGTTCTCTTGTCGTCGCTGCGTGGTGGTGCTGTAACCGCCGTCCAGATCGACGGCGTGCTGCATGAGTTCTCGTCGATCCCGGGTGTGCGGGAAGACGTGACCGACATCGTCCTCAACATCAAGGAAATCGCCATCAAGATGGACGGCGATGATCCGAAGCGCATGGTCGTGCGCAAGCAGGGTCCGGGCGTTGTGACCGCCGGTGACATTCAGACGGTTGGCGATATCGAAATCCTCAACCCGGATCATGTGATCTGCACCCTCGACGAGGGCGCTGAGATCCGCATGGAGTTCACCGTTGCCAACGGCAAGGGCTATGTTCCGGCTGAGCGTAATCGTGCGGAAGATGCTCCGATCGGTCTCATCCCGGTCGAC
The DNA here is from genome assembly GCA_002307905.1 of Rhizobiaceae bacterium UBA1291. Classification (GTDB taxonomy): domain Bacteria; phylum Pseudomonadota; class Alphaproteobacteria; order Rhizobiales; family Rhizobiaceae; genus Allorhizobium. The sequence continues at coordinate 2,131 of DBUL01000134.1, read as the reverse complement.
AGCCTCTACTCGCCGGTCAAGAAGGTGTCCTACAAGGTGGAAAACACCCGCGAAGGACAGGTTCTCGACTACGACAAGCTGACCATGACCATCGAGACTGACGGTTCGATCACCGGTGAAGATGCTGTTGCATTCGCGGCCCGCATTCTCCAGGACCAGCTCGGCGTCTTCGTCAATTTCGACGAGCCGCAGAAGGAAGTCGAAGAGGAAGCCGTCACCGAACTCGCGTTCAACCCGGCCCTCCTCAAGAAGGTCGACGAGCTCGAGCTTTCGGTCCGTTCGGCCAACTGCCTGAAGAACGACAACATCGTCTATATCGGCGACCTCATTCAGAAGACCGAAGCAGAAATGCTCCGCACTCCGAACTTTGGCCGCAAGTCGCTGAACGAAATCAAGGAAGTTCTCGCTTCCATGGGCCTGCACCTCGGCATGGAAGTGCCGGCATGGCCGCCCGAGAACATCGAAGATCTCGCCAAGCGCTACGAAGACCAATACTAAGAAACAAAAAGGCAGGTTCACCTCTGCCTTTCCAGTCAAACTGCAGGCGGATGCCTGTATGTGTCAGGAAACGGCAGGGCGCCGCATAGAGCGCGAGCCTGCGTAGAAGGAGAATAGCAATGCGCCACCAGAAAGCCGGTCGCAAGCTGAACCGTACCGCCAGCCATCGTAAGGCGATGTTCGCCAACATGGCTGCTTCGCTCATCACCCATGAGCAGATCGTCACCACCCTGCCGAAGGCGAAGGAAATTCGCCCGATCGTCGAAAAGCTGGTCACGCTGGGCAAGCGCGGCGACCTGCACGCTCGTCGTCAGGCCATCTCGCAGATCCGCGACCTTGACGCCGTCAAGAAGCTGTTCGACGCCATCGCTTCGCGCTACGCCACCCGCAACGGCGGCTACCTGCGCATCATGAAGGCCGGCTTCCGCCAGGGCGACAATGCCGCCATGGCCGTCATCGAATTCGTCGAGCGCGACGTCGATGCCAAGGGCGCAGCCGACAAGGCCCGCGTCGCCGCCGAAGCCGAAGCTGAAGCAGCGTAAGGTTCTTCCCGTAAGGGAATGCCATTGAAAAGCCGGGTGAGCGATCCCCCGGCTTTTATCGTTCAGGCGTCCGGTTCTCAGCTTGGTGCGCAAGCCTCGGTCCGCCGGAGCAGAAAGGCCTTCTCGGCTCCGTTGCGGCTGAGCCGTGCCGCTTTCTCGAACGCCTCCCGCGCCTCCGCCCGTCGTCCGGCCCGCAGCAGGAAGTCGCCGCGTGCCGCCGCAAGCGGCGCGTAGCCCTTGAGCGTCGGCTCGTTCCCCAACGCATCCAGCAGTTCCAGCCCGCGCTCCGGTCCATGCGCCATCGCATGCGCCACCGCCCGGTTGAGTGCCACCACAGGGGAGGGCAGCACCTCCAGCAGCCGGTCGTAGAGCCCGGCGATCATCCGCCAGTCCGTATCCTCGAAGCGCCGGGCACGGGCGTGGCAGGCCGCCAGCGCCGCCTGAAGGGCATAAGGGCCGTCTTCTCCGCCGAGTGCACGAACACGCTCCAGCGCCGCGAGCCCCCGGCGAATGAGCAACTGGTCCCAGTGCGCCCGGTTCTGTGTCTCGAGCGTCAGCGGCACGCCGTCCGGGCCGTTGCGGGCGACAAGCCGCGACGACTGGATTTCCATCAGCGCCAGCAGCCCGTGCACTTCCGGATCGTCGGGGGAGAGACGCGCGAGAATGCGACCAAGGCGCATGGCCTCGGCGCAGAGTTGCGGGCGGATCGCGTCCTCGCCGGCG
>DBUL01000134.1:0-278 GCA_002307905.1 Rhizobiaceae bacterium UBA1291 | reverse complement strand
GGTCGAAAGCACCGGGTGGCAGGCGGTGAAGATCAGGCTCAGGCGTTCGTCGCCGATGTCGTCGTCCATGCTCGCCTCGATCGCTTCGATCGTGCTGTCCTGTTCGAGCTCCAGATCGCGGCCGATCTCGTCATGCTTGCGTTCCATCATGCGGGCGCGGCGCAGCGCATCGATGGCGCGCCGCTTGGCGGTCGCCATCAGCCAGGCGGCGGGATTGTCGGGAATGCCGCTCGTCGGCCAGCGGTCGAGCCCCACCACCAGCGCGTCCTGCGCGAGCT
>DBUL01000081.1 GCA_002307905.1 Rhizobiaceae bacterium UBA1291 | reverse complement strand
GGCGGCTACGTTCGTGCACAGCTTAACTGGGAACACGTCGAGAACGACCCGGACGGCAACGACTTCGGCCTGGATGCTCGCACCCGCGCCTATCTCTCGTTTGCTGCCAAGAACGATTCGGAAGTCGGCACCATCGGCTCCTTCATCGCCCTGCGTACCTGGGCTGAAGAAGACTATAATGGCGGCGCCTTCGAAATCGACGAAGCCTACATCACCGTTGGCGGCTTCAAGGTCGGTTACATGTACAACTACTGGGATATCGGCCTGTCTGGCGAAACCGATGCCCTGGGTTCGAACCGTCTGAACGCAATCGGTTACGAATATTCGACCGACGCCTTCACCGCCGGTGTATTCGTCGACGAACTGTTCGCCTCGGCTCCTGGTGAAAATGATGGCGTTGGCATCGAAGCCATGGTCAGCGGCAGCTTCGGCGTTGCTACTGCAGCCCTGCTCGGCGGTTATGACTTCGCTCGCGAAGAAGGCGCCGTTCGCCTGATCGTCGAAGCCGAAATCGGCCCGGGCACCCTCGGCGTTGCCGGTACCTACTCCTCCGGCGTCAACCAGTACTACGACCTCGCACAGTGGACCGTAGCCGGCGAATATGCAGTCAAGCTGACCGACAAGCTGAAGCTGACCCCGGCCGCCCAGTACTTCTGGGACTATGACCTGATCGACGGCAACGACGCCTGGACCGCGGGTGTAACCCTCGACTACCAGATTGCCGAAGGCCTGGCGTTCAAGACCACCGCCAACTACTTCGATGAAGATGCCGCCGACGCCGTGTGGACCGGTTACGTCCGCCTGCAGCGTTCGTTCTGATCGCGGCTAATTCGAAAAAGGGAGACCCGGCCATCTGGCCGGGTCTCCTCATTGCCTGACAGGTCCGGTACCGGCTTCGTGATCAGACGAAAGTTGGCAGGACTTGACGGAAAAGCACTGGAACGACATCGACCGCGCGCTGCCGTAGGTTGAGATGCCGTGTGAACGCGCTTGCCTAGTTGAGAAGTTGCTTTATTGTAATTCGCTTACTTGGTGACGCTGGGGGACGTTGCGTTAACAAGGAGCGTGAGGCTTTGAATAGTCTGCACACGAGCGGAATGCGTTTTGACACGCAGGCGAGTCTGTCGCCTTACGAGCGTCATTACCAGTACAGGCTATCGAGCTCACCGAGCGAGGTGAAGGAAACGTCTCTGAAGATCCTGTTCGGGAAATACGGAGACATCCTGTGGAATAATGGTAGTCACAAATACAATGTGACGAACTTCATCGGAGAGTTGAACGATCTCCTCGAAGTCCCGAGCTTTTCTGTCTTCTCCCAGGAAATGCTCGATGAACTCATAGGCAAGTTGCGCAAGCGCGGTAACAGCAATGCCACCATCAATCGAAAGATGGCGGCCTTAAGCAAGTTATTGCGAAAGGCGAACAAGATGGGTGACGTTCACAGCTTGCCGGAATTCAAGCGACAGAAAGAAAGTGCCGGGCGAATCCGCTTTCTCGACCATGACGAGGAAAGCGCCCTCTTCTCGCAGATCCGGTCCCATTCGGAGCTTTACGCTCGATTCTGCATCTTTCTGGTCGACACTGGTGCGCGTCTGAGCGAAGGGCTGGACCTGCGCTGGGGTGACCTCACGGACACGCGCGCGACCTTCTGGGTCACCAAATCGGGCCGAAGCCGCTCTGTCCCACTCACCCGCCGAGCGGCGCTGGCGATTACCGCATCGGACCGGCGCAAGCCCGGACCGTTCAGCGACATCGACCAGCAACGCTTCCGCACGGCCTGGCATCAGGCCAAGGAGGTGGTCGGCCTTGGCGACGACAAGGACGTCGTGCCGCACATCTTGCGCCACACCTGCGCCTCCCGCTTGGTCCAGGGCGGCATCGATATCCGCCGTGTCCAGATGTGGCTCGGCCACCAGACGTTGTCGATGACCATGCGCTATGCTCACCTGGCGTCGCACGACCTGGAAATGTGCATCCCCGTCCTGGAGCGCGCGAGCGCCGGCAAGTGATTCCACAGTGATGATCCGACGGGGGCGGGACGGCGACGGGCCGAGGCCGTCGGCCCTTTTTCTTCCCTGCTTTGCTGATCCTCGCTGATCAGCTCCGCCGAAGATCCCCAAAAGAGCGCCAAACCGCGACGAAAGGATCGGTAGGCCCCTTTCCCTCTTTCCGCATAATCATCTGTGACCAAAATCTGTGCGGCGGGCGCTTCAGGTCCGGGAGGGACGGCTCGTCGCGCTGGTTTGTCGCGGGGGATGGCATGAGGATCTTGAAGAGGCCCGGCGCATTGAGCCTTTCGGCAGCGGCGCCGACGCTGATGCTTGCAGGAGCGGCTTTTCTCGGCATTGCCTTGTGGCGCTACATACCGCCTATTGGCGATCGGCTGGGAATGACGGTCTTTGAAGGGCAAGTCGCCGCAGCTGTTGCGATCGTGATCGCTGTGGTGGCGCTTACGCCGTCTGCCAGGCGGATTGCAGGGAGCGCCGCCGTGTCGCAGGACCGGATCGCCGGGACCCTTACCGAGATCGCCGCCCGCGCCACCGAGATGGAGATGCTGGCGCTTGCCCAGCACAGCCTCGACAACAATCTGCAGATTCTCCAGACCGAACTCCGCCAGCGCGGCGATGCGCAAGTCCGCGACGGCGTGCTCTATTACGGCGACACCCGCATCAACGACGACACCGCCATCGTCGACGCCGTCCGCGAAAAGGCCGGGGGCACCGCGACTATATTTCTCGAAGACCTGCGAATCGCCACCAATGTGACCAAGCCAGACGGCAGCCGCGCCGTCGGCACGCGTTTGAGCGCGGAGGCGGTGATCGAAACGGTTCTACGCCAAGGAAAAGCCTTCCGGGGCGAGGCCGAGATCCTCGGCGAGGCCTATTACACGATCTACGAGCCCATTCTCAGCGACGGCCAGGTGGTCGGCATTGACTATGTCGGGCTGCGCAAGGCCGAATTCGCCGCCAGCCACGGCGAAGGGGCGAGCGAGACAGGCGCCCCCGCCGGAGCAGCGGCGATCAGCCGTGCACTCGCCGCCCTCGACCGGTCCGCCAGGACGCAAGGCGAGATGGCGCAGGCGGCGATCGTCCAGCGACAGCAGGCGGAGGATCTGCGCCGTCAGCACGAAGCGCGACGCCAGGCGCAGGCCGCCGAGCAGCGCCA
>DBUL01000240.1 GCA_002307905.1 Rhizobiaceae bacterium UBA1291 | reverse complement strand
CGGCGCAGCGTCTGGTCCTTTGCGCCCGTATGCCCGGACAGGCAGACGTCGGCGATCAGGGCGGTCAGCAGCTGCATGGCCGATGCGCGGAAGAAGTCGTCGCGCGCCGAGGCAGCCCGTGCATTGTCGGTCATGATCCATGTCGCGACCGCAACGATGTCCTCTTCCTTTGTGCCGCCGAAGCGGCCGATCCAGTCGAGGGCGTTGAAGCCGGTCGCGGGGTTTGCGGGATCGAGCACGATCACCTTGCGGCCAGCTTTTCGCCGATGATCGATCACCATTGGAGCGACCTCGCTGGAGGGATCAAGCACGACGAGCCCGCCGCCCCATTTCAGTGCGGTCGGGATCGTCACGGACGTTGTCTTGAAACCGCCGGAGCCGGCAAAAACGATACCGTGCGATGAGCCGAATGAGCCGTCGAAGCAGAGCAGCGGAGACTTGCCGCCGGCACCCCAACTCTGCGGTCTGTCAGTGCGGAACGCCATCGCCGCGACACTGTCGCGATCGACGCGGTATCGCTCGCCGACGACGATGCCGCCAGCATTGGAAAACAGTTTCCCGGCCTCCAGCATGCTCATCCAGGCAGCGTCTCCATGCACGGCCCGTTTGCCACTAACACGCGTTGGCCGTCCTTGTGTAAACGCGGCATTGCCTTTGATGGCAACACGCACCGCGAACACTCCGATTAACAATGTTGCGCTCGCGCCAGCCATCGTCGCTGGATCCGTATAGGCGAGGACCGATTGTCCCGTAGGCACGCTGCTGGAGATACCGGCGAGCCGGATTACTTCCCGGGCGACTGCGATGACCATGACCGCGCCGTTTCCGGCAAGCACGCTAAGCGCGACTGTCTTGATGTTTGCGGATCCATTCGCCGCGAACAGAGTGATGACGCCGATTGCGGCGGCCGTGATGAAGGGCAGGGCGAGACCGGCGCGGCCAAGCAAGAGCTTCGCTTGCGCCGATGATCCAAAGCCAGCGAGCCGGTTTTCGAAGCCGGATGTTGCGAACATGGCGACGAGCATGATGGCCGCCGGCAAGATTGACAGCAAAAACCTATTTACCGTCATGACCGAACGCCTCCGCCCCGATCGTGGTCAGCCGCGCGCGCGCCACCTCGTCGCCTTTGGTTCGTTCGGCTGCATCAATCAGCAGCCCCAGCAGCAGCGCGCGCTTCTCGTAGCGCAAGCCCGCCTTCACGATCAGGCCGCCGAGCTCGATTTTCTCGCGCGTGTCCTTTTTGCGTGCTTCCGTCGTCATCCCCTTCGCCATCCGCTCAAGCCTCGCTAGGCCCGCCCGCATCCGCGCCAGACGCGAGCGTCGAGGTGGTCTTGCTGCCGTTCCTGCCGCCGCTGGCGTTTTTTCTCGCCGCTGCTGCCCCCCGACCTCCGCGAAACCGTCCTGCAATCTCTTCGAAGGCCGCCTGAAGCTCAGCCTCGTCTATCTCGATCTCACCAATCCCGGCCTTCAGAGCGATCCGGCCGATGCGTTCGGCCTCGCGTGTTTCGGCCGCTCTCAGTTGGTCCTGCAATCTGGCGATTTCTTCCCTGATCTTCGACGATGGCTTCTTCATTCCGGATGCTCTCCTTAGAGTTTGGCGTTGCTGCTGCGACGCCAAACTTCTCCCGGATGCCCAGGAAAAGGAATCTGCAGATCTGCAGATCGCCAAGGGCGATGNNGCAATTATACGTCGCTGACGCTACGTGCTTGCATCAGGTCCTGGCGGGGCCAGGCTGGACCGCCGCTTCCAACGAACTAAGGTTTAACTTCGGGAAGTTCATCGCCGTGGCCATCGCCCATTTCTCAGCCAGTATTGTCAGCCGTGGTGACGGCCGCAGTGCCGTGCTTTCTGCGGCTTACCGGCACTGCGCTAAAATGGAATACGAGCGCGAGGCCCGTACCATCGACTACACCCGCAAAGAGGGCCTGCTGCACGAAGAGTTTGTGCTTCCCGCTGATGCCCCGAAATGGGTGCGGGCGGTGATCGCCGATCGGTCGGTCTCGGGAGCGGTCGAAGCCTTCTGGAACAAGGTCGAGGCGTTCGAGAAGCGCTCCGACGCACAGCTTGCCCGGGACCTGACCATCGCTCTTCCGCTGGAGCTCACGCCTGAGCAGAACATCGCGTTGGTGCGCGACTTCGTGGAAAGACACATCCTCGCCAAGGGCATGGTTGCCGACTGGGTCTACCACGACAATCCCGGCAATCCGCACATCCATTTGATGACCACATTGCGCCCGCTGACCGAGGATGGGTTTGGGGCAAAGAAGGTCGCGGTCATTGGCGAGGACGGCCAACCACTTCGCACCAAAACCGGTAAGATCGCCTACGAACTCTGGGCCGGCTCGACGGACGACTTCAACATCTTGCGCGATGGTTGGTTCGAACGCCCGAACGATCACCTGGCGCTCGGCGGTATCGAGCTTCGTCTCGATGGCCGCTCCTACGAGAAGCAGGGCATCGACCTGGAGCCGACCATCCATCTCGGCGCCGGCACCAAGGCGATTGAGCGCAAGGCGGAAATCGAGGGCCTTCGTCCCGAGCTTGAGCGGATTGAGCTGAACGAGCAGCGCCGCAGTGAGAATGCCCGCAGAATTATTCGCAATCCCGGCATCGTGGTTGACCTGATCACCCGCGAGAAGAGCGTTTTCGATGAACGCGATGTTGCCAAGGTACTGCATCGCTATATCGACGATCCCGGGACGTTTCAGCAGCTGATGGCGCGCATCATCCAGACCCCGGATGTGCTCCGTTTGCAGCGCGATACAATCGACTTTGCCACCGGTGGCAAGGTGCCGGCCCGCTACACGACGCGGGCGATGATCCGGCTGGAGGCGACCATGGCTCGGCAGGCCATGTGGCTGTCGGGTAAGGAAACGCACAGCGTCACACCCGCTGTCCTCGATGCAACGTTCCGCCGTAACGCGCGGCTGTCGCAAGAGCAGAAGGCGGCCATTGAGCGCATCGCGGGATCTGCCCGAATCGCCGCCGTCGTTGGCCGCGCGGGTGCAGGCAAGACCACAATGATGAAGGCTGCGCGTGAGGCATGGGAACTAGCCGGATACCGCGTCGTCGGCGGTGCGCTTGCCGGAAAGGCGGCAGAAGGTCTGGAGAAGGAAGCGGGGATCGTTTCCCGGACGCTTGCGTCGTGGGAGCTGCGCTGGAGTAGGGGTCTTGACGTCCTCGACGACAAAACTGTCTTTGTCATGGATGAGGCCGGCATGGTCGCGTCAAAACAGATGGCCGGCTTCGTCGATGCCGTTATCCGGGCAGGGGCGAGAATCGTGCTGGTCGGCGATCCCGAGCAGCTCCAGCCGATCGAAGCGGGTGCAGCGTTTCGGGCCATTGCCGATCGTGTCGGTTACGCCGAACTCGAAACGATCTATCGCCAGCGCGAGGAATGGATGCGCAAGGCCTCGCTTGATCTCGCGCGCGGCAATGTTGGCGAAGCGCTGGCTGCCTATCGCTCGGAGGGCCGGGTGCTTGGCTCGGAGCTGAAGGCTCAGGCTGTCGAAAACCTCATTGCCGACTGGAACCGCGACTACGCTCCGGCAAAGTCCATGTTGATGCTGGCGCATCTGCGTCGCGACGTTCGCATGCTGAATGCCATGGCGCGCGAAAAGCTTGTCGAGCGCGGCATTCTCAGTGAAGGCCATGCCTTCAAGACGGCAGATGGTATCCGCCATTTCGATACCGGCGACCAGATCGTCCTCCTCAAAAACGACGGTTCGCTTGGCGTCAAGAATGGCATGATCGGCCGTGTCGTCGAGGCCGCGCCGAACCGGATATCCGTCGTGGTGGGCGAGGGCGATCAGCGGCGTCAGGTGTTGGTCGAGCAGCGCTTCTATAACAATCTCGATCACGGCTATGCCACGACGATCCACAAGAGCCAGGGTGCGACGGTCGACCGGGTGAAAGTGCTGGCAAGCCTCTCGCTCGATCGCCATCTCACCTATGTCGCCATGACTCGCCACCGCGAGGATCTGGCCCTCTATTATGGCCGCCGTTCCCTCGCCAAAGCCGGTGGTCTGACGGAAATCCTGTCTCGCAGGAATGCCAAGGAGACCACGCTCGATTACGAGCGCGGCACGCTCTACCGACCCGCACTAGCCTTTGCCGAAAACCGTGGCCTGCACATCGTCCATGTCGCCAGAATCCTATTTCGCGATCGGCTCGACTGGACGCTGCGCCAGAGCTCCAAACTTGCCGATCTGGCCGTCCGACTTCGAGCTGCGGGGACAAGTCTCGGCCTGCTGCAAACTCTGAAATCGCAAACGAACAAGGAGACCCGCCCGATGGTGTCAGGCGTAAAACTGTTCCCGGTCCCACTGAGCGACGCCGTCGATCGGAAGGTCGCCGAAGATCCTGCTGTGAAGAAACAATGGGAGGAGGTCTCGACCCGCTTCCGCTATGTGTTCGCCGATCCCGAAACCGCCTTCCGAGCCATGAACTTCGACGCGGTCCTCGCTGACAAACAGGTGGCAATGCAGACGCTCGACAAGCTTGCTGTCGAGCCCGCGTCTGTCGGACCGCTCAAGGGCAAGACCGGCATCCTCGCTGGCAAGTCTGACCGCGGAGACCGTCGGGTCGCGGAACTCAACGTGCCGGCACTCAAGCGCGACATCGAAACCTACCTTCGCATCCGCGAGACGGCCACACAGCGGATAGAGGGTGAACAGAAGACGCTGCGCCAGCGCGTCTCGATTGACATCCCGGCACTATCGCCAGCGGCTCAATCCGTGCTGGAACGGGTGCGTGACGCGATCGACCGCAACGATCTTCCCACTGCTGCGGCATACGCGATCAGCAATCGCGAAACCAAGGCCGAAATCGACGGATTTAACAAGGCGGTGACCGAGCGGTTCGGCGAGCGGACCCTGCTGACCAACGCCGCGCAGAGTCCACAAGGCCAACTGTTCGACAAGCTCTCAGAAGGGCTGGCACCTCAGGAGAAGGAGAACCTGAAGGAAGCCTGGCCGGTGATGCGGACCGCCCAGCTACTGTCGGCCCATGAGCGCACGGTGGCAACGCTGAGACAGGTGGAGGACCTAAGGCTCGCTCAGCGTCAGACGCCGGTCATCAAGCAATGAGCAGGCGAGGGATGATGGTGTTTGTCACTGCGAGCGTGAGCGTCATGGCGGCCCTTGCCGGGATCGGACTTATCAGCGGCATCAGGCTGAACCTGACCCCGAGCGAACCGCTTGGTATCTGGCGCATCGAGCCTCTAAGCAGAGACCCCATCGTCGGTGATCTCGTGTTCATCTGCCCTCCGCCCACGCCGCAACTCGAAGATGCATGGAAGCGCGGTTATCTCCGGCGCGGACTGTGCGCCGGCGGTTTTGCGCCCCTCATCAAGACCATTGCAGCACTCCCCGGCCAGCACATCGAGATCGGCAACACCGTCGCGATCGACGGCGCTGTTCTCAACGCGTCTCTGGTCCGCGCGAGCGACGGGCAGGGCCGTCCGATCATCCCCTATTCCGGAGGCATCGTGCCGCCGGGTCACGTGTTTCTCCACTCATCCTTTGCGAGCTCCTATGACTCCCGATACTTTGGACCGGTCCCGATCAGCGGGCTCCTCGGACTTGCCGAGCAGATCCTCACCTTCGATCCCTGACTGCTTGCGCGGACCGATCCTGATCGGTCTGTCGATTGCGGTGGGCGCCATCGCCTGGAGCGGAAACATGATGGCCCTCCCGGGCGCCATGTTCTTCCCGTTGCTCTGGGCGCAGTCGCCATCGCGCTTGGTCGCGGCTGCCGTCTCAGCAGGCTATTTCCTATCTGCATCTCGAGGCCTGCCGCAGGGTGTCGCGAACTTCTACGCCGCCGATCTCTGGCCAGGCCTATTGTTGTGGGTGATGGCGTCGTCAAGCTTTACCCTGGCGCATGCCCTCTTCTGGACAAGGCAACCGGGAAGGGTGCGGGCGGTACGGTCTGCCGTGGCCCTGGTGCTGATGGCTCTGCCACCGTTTGGGATCACCGGATGGGCGCATCCGCTGACGGCCGCCGGCATCCTGTTTCCAGGATGGGGATGGTTTGGCCTCGGCGCGACCGCGATCCTGTTGGTCATCATATCAGGTCGAAGGTGGCAAATCGCGGTCGCAGTCCTGTTGGGACTATACGCCTGGTCCGCCACGGACTGGACGCAGCCAAAGGTACCAGACGGCTGGAAAGGGGTCGATCTTGCGCTCGGGCAAAATCTCGGTCGCGACGGCTCGCTCAGCTATCATCTTGATCTGATCGCAGCAGTCCGGGCAAAGGCGGGAGAGGCCAGCTTTGTGGTTTTACCGGAGAGCGTACTGGGCTTCTGGACGCCGACCGTGGCGCGACTCTGGCAAGATGCCCTGCACGGAACCGACGTTACCGTGATCGCCGGTGCCGCGGTCATCGATGCGGCCGGCTACGACAATGTCATGGTGGCTATTTCGGATGCTGAGGCCCGCATTCTTTATCGCGAGCGCATGCCGGTCCCTCTTTCAATGTGGCAGCCGTGGCGAGAGTGGATGGGCCAGCGCGGCGGCGCGCGCGCTGACTTCTTTGCCAATCCGGTCGTCGATGTCTCGGGAATGAAGATCGCTCCGCTGATCTGCTACGAGCAGCTTATCCTCTGGCCGATCCTGCAGTCGATGCTTCAAGCTCCCGACATCATCGTGGCGACCGGCAATGGCTGGTGGACATCAGCCACGTCGATCATTGCCATACAGCAGGCGAGCGCTTTCGCTTGGTCGAGACTATTCGGCGTGCCGATTGTCACGGCCTTCAATCACAATCAACAGGAATGACCAGATGATCGATGCTGTTCTTATTCAGCAATGCGCTGACAGGGCTTTGACGCCAGAGATCGTCGAAATGTTCATCGAGCGGGCAGGGTCGCAGGATCCGCTGGCCATTACCGTTCGTTCCGGAAACCGCATCGTGCTTGTGCCGAAACCAACGACGCCGGACGAGGCCCTCTCACTGATCCGAGACAATCTCGGCCGGAACACCGTGCGTGTTGGCATCACGCAATATCCCGCGGGGCTCGGCATCATTGAGGCAGGACAACTGAAGCCCGATCTTATCGACGCTTGTGAAAACATCCGTATGGGCACCGCGCTGTTCGCCAAGGTCTATCGGATCGTCACCACGTGGTATGGAAGCCCGACAGCGAAAGATGTTCTGCCGCAGGTCTTCGATGACGCGATCATCGCCTGGCAGACAGGGTATTTCGAGGGGACGGCCGTATTCCGCGCTGATGGTCCGGATGATGTGAAGCTCGCCCAACCGGAACTGCTCCGACGCGATGGCGCCGACACACAGGCCGGCCTTCCAGAGAACGAAGCCGAATTCGCAGTGCCAGCCGAGGATGTCACCTCCGATGCGAACAAGGCTGGGATCCGGATCGACCTGACGGGAATCGGAGGCAGCCCGTGATATATTTGCACATCTGCAAAGTGATTGTTTTCCCATCGCTCTAGCGAAAGCGGCATCCACCTTCTATAACGGCGGACAAGGCAGTACGCGCTGTCCCGGGGTGTGGAAACCTCTACTCGGTGGTTGATGTCGGCCGTTTCGACATCAGAATCCTCTGGCCATTGGCCGGTGGGCCTGCGACGTATGTCCAGGTGCTCCGGTGCTAAAGGTCGCAGGACTGTCCGAGTACAGTTTCCAACCCCCGGCTTGGGATCAGAGATTAACGTTTGCGGGGGCGCACCGCAGACAATATCTAAGGGTTGGATCACCAATGGATTTGAAAGATTCAGCAGTGTCGGACACATGTGGACTGCGCCCGGTCATCGGGCTCACGCGCGGGCTGCCAAGTTCGGACATCGAGGCGTTGGCGGTGAATGCCATCCGGCTTCACAGGCAGCTCGTTGAAAAGGCGGGTCAACTGTTCCAGGCATTGCCGGAAGACATCAAGGCCGGAACAATCACCGGAGGCGCGCAGCATCTCGAATACATCGAGGCAATGATCGAGATGCATGCACAGATGGGCGCGGTGAACACGCTGGTCGGGCTTCTGGGTTATATCCCGAAAGTCTCGGTCAACTGATGTCGCCGCTCAGATAAGTCCGGCGCGGAT
>DBUL01000106.1 GCA_002307905.1 Rhizobiaceae bacterium UBA1291 | reverse complement strand
GCGGGAAAGAGAATCGGCAGGGCAACCATGCGCCAGTATTGAAGGGTGGTCGCGCCGAGCACCTGGGCGGCTTCGCGCCACTCCCGGCGCAGGCCTTCGAGGGCGGGCGTGATGATGAGGATCATGAGCGGGATCTGGAAGAACAGATAGGTGATTGTCAGGCCCCAGAAGCTCAGGATGTTGAAGCCGAGATCGCGCTGGAGGACAATGCCGAAATTGTTGCGCATGAAGACCGTGACCAGGCCGACAGGCCCGAAGGTTGCCAAAAAGGCGAAGGCGAGCGGAACGCCGGCGAAGTTCGAGGCAACGCCGGAGAAAGTCAGAAGGGGCGACTTGATCCAGCGTGGCACCGCGCCGAAGATCACGGCGGCGGCCATGGCGAAACCGATGAGACTTCCCAGCGCCGCAGAGGCCACGGAGATCTTGATCGAGATCCAATAGCTCGAGGGGATGGTACCTGAGTTGAGATCGATCAGGTTCTGAAGCGTGAACGCGCCGTCACGGGTCTGGAAGGCGCCGATGACGATGTGCATCGTCGGCAGCACCAGGAACATCGTCACGAAGACCACGAATGGCAGGAGGCCCAGCCAGGTGAGCGGCAGGCGCAGTCGGCGCGCGGGAGGGGCTTGGTTCATGTTCGCGGATCTTCGCTAAGGGCGTGAGTGCACCTGGGCCACAGTATGGCGGGTGCTCCAGGTATCGCAAGCCCCGGCCCGAACGGGTCGGGCCGGGGCAACAGGCTGTTGGCCTGATTACTGGACGTTGGCGCCGACGACGCTGTCCCAGCCGCCGGTCACAACCGTCTTGTTGGCGTTCTGCTCTTCCACGGTCGGGAAGACGGCGGCTTCGTAGCTTTCAGCCGGCGGCAGGGCGTCCAGAAGTTCCTTCTGGATCTTGTCAGCCTTGACCATGGCGTTGAAGCGTGCCGGGTGGCAATAGCCCTTCAGCCACAGGTTCTGGCCTTCGTCCGAATAGAGATATTCCATCCAGAGCTTGGCAGCGTTCGGATGTGGAGCGTAGGCAGAGATGCCCTGGACATAGACGCCAGCGAGNNACGCCGGTCTTCGGGACGACGACTTCGACCGGCGGGTTGCCGGCAAGTTCGTCACGCCATGCCAGTACGTTGTAGTCCCAGGCGATGGCGATCGGGGTGGCGCCCTGGGCGATGGTGCCGGCCTTGGCGATGACCGGAACGAAATTGCCGGCCTTGTTCAGCTCGGCGAAATATTCGAGACCAGCCTTGCCGGATTCTTCACCGGGCTTGGCTCCCTTGTGCAGGCCGGCGGCGAGGACGCCAAGGATGGCCTGGTTCGAGGCGCGCGGATCGCCGGCGAGTGCGACCTGGCCGGCATACTCCGGCTTCAAAAGGTCGGCCCAGTCGGCCGGGGTGTTCTCGACGAGGTCCTTGTTCACGATGAAGGACAATACGCCGTAGTAGTCACCATACCAGTAGCCTTCGGCGTCCTTGATGGTGTCCGGGATTTCGTCCCAGGTCGAGACCTTGTAGGGCTGCAGCAGGCCTTCGGCCTTCATCTGCGGTCCGAAGGCGAGACCGACGTCGACGACGTCCGGAGCTTGCGGGCCCGTGTTGTCCTTGTTGGCCTTGATGGCTTCGACTTCGTCAGCCGAGCCGGCGTCCGGGTTCAGTTCGTTGACCTGGATTTCCGGATACTTTGCCTTGAAACCGGCGATGACGTCGCCATAACCGCACCAGCTGTGGGGCAGGGCGATGGTGGTCAGCATGCCTTCCTTCTTGGCGGCTTCGATCAGTTCGGCACTCGGTTCGGCGAAGACGAGCGAGGTGGAGGCGACGACCATGGCGGTCGACAGCGAGAGAATGCGGCGAAGATGAGTGGTCACTGGATTTCTCCTTGTTGGTTCTACTAGAGCGATGCGGACTGTTATTCAGCTTGCATGATAGTTATGTGACGGGCCCGGTTGATGATTTTCCGCGACTTCGCATGCCGCATATGAATATCCTGGCTCGTGCTTCTGTCTTCTCCTCTCCCCCCTTGCTTTCTTTCAGCGTGGCTTGCGAAACAGCCGGGCTTGCTCGAAGAGTCCCTCCAGCGTGTTCATGCGTTCGCGGGTTTCGTCCCAGGCGGAACTCTGCACGGCCTCGATCAGGGCCTCGACGACGAACAGCGTGACCACTGAGGAATCCCATGCGGATGGTGCCTCGATCTGGACCTTGAAACTGTGTTGTGCATATTTCTCCACGGGCGATGTCCAGTGATCGGTGAAGAGCACTATAGTGACGCCGCCGGCCCGGGCCACGTTTGCCAGCGTCGCAATATCATCCTCATAGCGACGTATATCGAAGATCACGAGAACATCGCCGGCACTCATGTTCAGCATATGCTGCGGCCAGGCGCTGGTGTTCGACGACATCAGAGTGGTCTTCGGTCTGATCACCTGCATGTGGGTGAAGAAATACTCCGCCAGCGCGCCCGTGATGCGGCCGCCAACGAAATAAATGCTGCGCTTGCGGTCTGCCAGCAGCTTGGCGACTTCGTCGAAGGTTGCGGTATCGAGCTCGCTCAGCGTCTGGCGCATGTTGTTCATCACGGCTTCGGCAAAGCGATTGAGGATATGCGTGCCTGGGGCATTCGACGCCCAGCGGTCATGCTTCGCAATCGGGCTCGAGAGGGTGGCTTCGAGTTCGTGATGGAGATGCGCCTGGAACTCCGGATAGCCCTTGTATCCCAGCTTCTGCACCATGCGCGCGACCGTCGGCGTCGAGACGCCTGCATTCTCTGCGACCGTCGTGATGGAGCCGAGACCGGAAACCGGATAGTTGTCGAGCAGGCTCTCCGCGAGCTGGCGCTCAGCGCGCGTCAGCCCATCGAAATGGGCGCGGATCACGTCCGACACTGTCTTCGGCGTATTCGTCAAAGGTCTGTTTTCCCCTCGGACCGGTCTTCTGCCAGTCTCTTGGCGATTTAAACTTGGCCGTCACAATTCTGTCAATGTGCAATTTGAAGAGAATTTTTCACGAACCCGTTGACAGCGCCGCAATCGTGAAGAATTCTCTTCGCAATGATAAGGGCTGCCGTAAAGGCGCGGGGGGAATTCCGCATGCTGATGAGGTCGGACATACTGACTGAGGCGNNAGCGGGCCGACAATCTCGGCCTTGATGCAGATGCGCTGGTCAGTCACATCGCCTGGGATCCGGGTGCGCTTGACGTTGCCAAGCGCCTGTCGGCCCTGCTCGACGGGACGCTCGTCCATCAGTGTTTCTCCCGACTGGTCTATGACTGCAACCGACCGCCGGAATCGCTCGCCGCGATGCCGGAGAAGAGCGAAATCTACGACATTCCAGGAAATCACGACCTGTCTCCCGCTGAGCGCTATGCACGTACCGCGGCGATCTACGTCCCCTTCCATGATCGGATCTCGACCATCCTGGCCGAGCGCCGGACGCTTGGCAGAAAGACCGTTGTGGTTACCGTTCACAGTTTCACACCCGTCTACATGGGCAGGCAGCGCGACGTCGAGATCGGCATTCTGCACGATGTTGATAGCCGACTGGCTGACTGCATGCTGGCAGCTTCGGCAGGCGGAGCCTATCGGGTGGCGCGCAACGAACCCTATGGACCTCAAGACGGCGTTACCCATAGTCTCAGGCTGCACGCGCTGCCTCACGGACATTTGAATGTGATGATCGAGGTCAGGAATGATCNNGGGTCGTTGCCGACTATCTGGCGGGGCTGTTGCGGAGCAGCATGGAGATGCTTTCGTCCGAAGCGAGCTGATACCGATTTCTGGCATGGTCTTATAAGAAGAGGGGAACGGATGCCGATACGACGAGAGAGAAAGTTTGCGCCGCATGGGCCGGCCGTGGCCTGTGTGACCGAGGCGGGTGGCGTACATGCCTGACGCCATCAAGACCTACGTGCGGGTGGTGGACGCCTTCAATCGGCGTGTCGGCCGCATCGTGATGTATGGCATTTTCCTGCTGATGGGCATTCTGCTCTATTCGTCGATCTCCAAATCGCTGTTCCTGCCGGCGCACTGGACGCTGGAAATGGCGCAATTCGTCATGGCGGCCTACTACCCTCTCGGCGGTGCCTATTCGCCGCAGCTCGACACGCATGTTCGCATGGACCTGCTCTGCGGCCGGTGGTCGC
>DBUL01000013.1 GCA_002307905.1 Rhizobiaceae bacterium UBA1291 | reverse complement strand
TTCCGGCCTCATGGCAGGCAAGCGCGGCATCATCATGGGCGTCGCAAACAATCGCTCGATCGCATGGGGTATCGCCAAGGCCTGTCATGAACAGGGAGCCGAAATCGCTTTCACCTGGCAGGGCGAAGCGCTGAAGAAGCGCGTCGAACCGCTGGCTCAGGAACTCGACGCCTTCATGGCCGGAGATTGCGACGTCACCAATCTCGACAGCATCGATGCCGTCTTCAAGAACCTCGAGGACAAGTGGGGCAAGATCGACTTCGTCGTGCATGCCATCGCCTTTTCCGACAAGGATGAACTGACCGGCCGCTACATCGAAACGACGCGCGACAACTTCGCCCGGACGATGGACATTTCCGTCTACTCGTTCACTGCGGTCGCCGCGCGCGCCGAGAAGATCATGAACGACGGCGGCTCGATCATTACGCTGACCTATTACGGCGCCGAGAAGGTCATGCCACATTATAACGTCATGGGCGTCGCCAAGGCCGCGCTCGAGGCCTCCGTGCGCTATCTCGCCGTCGACATGGGCGGCCGCGGCATTCGCGTCAACGCGATCTCGGCCGGCCCGATCAAGACGCTGGCCGCTTCCGGCATCGGCGACTTCCGCTATATTCTCAAGTGGAACGAGTACAACTCGCCGCTGAAGCGCAACGTGACGACAGACGAAGTGGGCCGCTCGGGCATGTATCTCCTGTCCGACCTATCGACCGGCGTGACCGGCGAGGTGCATCATGTCGATTCCGGCTATCACACCGTCGGCATGAAGGCAGTCGACGCGCCGGACATCACCGTCGCCAAGGAATAGTTCTCCGATTCGAGGTCGCATGCCGTGCTCATCTATTTGATCCGTCACGGCCAGACCGACTGGAATGCCGAGGGTCGTCTGCAAGGGCAGAAGGACATCGGACTCAATGAGAATGGACGGCGCCAGGCAAGCGAGAACGGCCGGCGTCTTGCGGAGGAACTGGGCGAGAGCGCGGCGGAGTTCGACTATGTCGCCTCGCCTCTCGGCCGGACCCGCGAAACCATGGAGCGAGTGCGCGCCGCCATGGGTCTCGATCCTTCGGCCTATCGCACCGATCCCCGTCTGATCGAACTTTCCTTTGGTGACTGGGAGGGTTCGACGATCCCCGAATTGCAGCGTTTCATGCCCGAACGGGTGGAGGCGCGGGCGCGGCAGAAATGGGACTTCATTCCGCCGGGCAAGGACGCCGAAAGCTACGAGATCCTGTCGTGGCGCGTCGGCGCCTGGTTGACATCCGTAGAGCGGCCGACCGTCTGTGTCAGCCATGGCGGCATCGTGCGCAGCGTCTTTCGCATCATCGGCCGCTGGAGCGGCGACAAGGCCTGCGAGATGAATGTGCCGCAAGACCGCATTCTCAAGATCGACCGCGACGGCGGTCTGATCGACTGGCTTTGACGCGCCTTCCGGCCGGCCTCAGGCGCCGGGGAAACAGGCCTTACTGCACAATTTCCAGATCATCGACGACCCGCTTGCCATCGACCTCGGTGTAGAACACGATCACCTTTACGCCGCTTTCGAGACCGTCAAAATTGAACTCCGCAGGCAGGGAATAGGTTTGTCCATCGTCCAATACCAGGCTCAGGTTGTCGACGTTCACCGCCTGGATGGTTGCCTCGACATCGTTGCTGGCCGCCAGCACGCTGAGCGGCGAGAAGAAACTCGCGGTCGCCAGAAGCAGTGCAATCATCATACGCATGCGGGGTCNNCGGGGTACCTTCGCCACTTTCGACAGTTTCAGGACGTGTTTCAAAGTAGGCCTCCAGAATGTGGCAAAAATCGCCCGCAACAGTGACATTTTCGGTGCGATTGATGAACGCAAATACCGCGACGCTCAACCAGCCGTAGCAAGCGCAGATTGCTTCGCGTGACTTTGGCGAACACTTGCGCACGGACCGGCGTTGCTGCAAATCGCCGTCGCCCGGGCGAATTTAGTCGCATGACGACACTATTGTCGATTCAATTCTATATTAACCGCGACCGGCTAAGATTTCCCAAAGAACCTGGGGACACTCCTGACTTGATCATTTTCGACAGAACCTGGCGGAGCCATTGGGCACGCATGCCCGGCGCGGGTGTATTCCTTGTCATGGGGCTGATCGCCAGCCTGAGCATTATTGCCGTCACTGTGCTGCTCGACCACATCAGCGGCTTCGCCGCCGGCATCAGCATGATCGTGCCGGTCTCCTTCACCCTGCACCTCTTGCGCGAACGCAACCGCCACAAGTCGCAGTCGAAGGCACGCGAGGAAAAGCTGCTCGATCTGTCGCGGCGCTTCAACCTCGCCATGGAAACCGCCAATATCGGCATCTGGGAAGCGAACGAAGCCGAGGCTCTGCTGTCGTGGGACGCGCGGGCAGCAGCCCTGCACGGGCTTCCGGCCCAAGACGGCTCCGATAGCATTTCCCATTGGTACTCGGTCATTCACCCCGAAGACGTCCAGGGCGTCGAAGCCGCATTCTCCAAGAACATGCGCGCCGAAGCCAGCCCCACCTGGGACATCGCCTATCGGGTCATTCTTCCAGACGGCACAACGCGTCACCTGCGCTCGGTCGGCGCCTATTCGAACGGCGAGAACGACCCCAGGCGGCTGACTGGTATCGTCTGGGATGTCACCAAGGACACGCTGTTTACCCAGACCCTGCGCGAAGCGAAGGCGACCAGCGACATCAAGAATGCCGAGCTCGAGCTGGCGCTCGACGAGCTTTCCAGCCGCGAACACGAACTCTCGGAACTCTCGCACAAGCTGGATCTGGCGCTCGCATCGTACAATTGCGGGATATGGGAAGGCGACCCGGTGACGACCAACGCCGTCTGGNNGTATAATCTGCCTTTCAGCAACCAGCCGGTGACGCGGCAGCAATGGCTGTCGGCGCTCCATGCGGACGATCGGCAGGAGATACTGCTTGCTACCAACCGCGCCACCAGTTTCGGCACGACCGTCAACACCATCCAGCGCATTGTCCTGCCCAACAACAAGCTGCGCTATGTCCGTTCTGTCGGACAGGTCCATGTCGGCAGGGACGGCAAGAAGAAGATCATCGGCATTGCCTTCGACGTGACGGCAGACGCCCTGCTGGCGGAACAACTCAGAGCGGCCAAGACGGACGCCGACAGCCGCAACATGGAACTGGAACTCGCCAAAAATCGCATTGAATAC
>DBUL01000195.1 GCA_002307905.1 Rhizobiaceae bacterium UBA1291 | reverse complement strand
TCGTCAGGCATGCCGAGGCGCGCGGGCTTTCCATTGCGACGGCGGACGGTGTCGAGGCGGTGGCCGGCTACGGCATCACCGGCAAGGTCTCGGGCCGCACGGTCGCGGCCGGCGCGGACCGCTACATGGTCAAGCTCGGGCTCGACGTTTCGCCTTTTGCCACGGTGGCGGGGCGGCTGGCGGGCGAGGGCAAGACGCCGCTCTACGTGGCGATTGACGGAAAACTCGCCGCCGCGCTCGCCGTCTCCGATCCGCTGAAGGAGACCAGCATCGCGGCAATCAAGGCCTTGAAGCACTTGGGTCTTTCCGTGGTCATGGTGACCGGCGACAACCGCGCGACGGCGGGGGCGATCGGCCGGGCCACCGGCATTGACGAGGTGGTGGCCGAGGTGCTTCCGGACGGCAAGGTCGCGGTGATCAACGACCTGAAAGCNNCGACGGCATCAACGACGCGCCGGCGCTCGCCAGCGCCGATACCGGCATTGCCATCGGCACCGGCACCGACGTTGCGATCGAAAGCGCCGACGTGGTTCTGGTCGGCGGCGATCTCGGTTCGGCACTGCATGCGATCGAGCTCAGCCGGGCGGTGATCCGCAATATCGGCCAGAACCTTTTTTGGGCGTTTGGCTACAACGTCTTGCTGATACCGGTGGCGGCGGGCATCCTTTACCCGAATTTCGGCGTGCTGCTGTCGCCCATGATCGGGGCGGGCGCCATGGGCCTTTCGAGCGTTTTCGTCGTGACCAATGCGCTGCGGCTGAAGCGGGCGCGGGTGACCGATCTTGCAAGTGGCCAAAGGTAACAAGGATCGAAGGCATGAATATCGGAGAGGCATCGGAGGCCTCGGGCGTTTCAGCGAAGATGATCCGCTATTACGAGGAGATCGGCCTGGTGCGCCCGGCGCACCGCACGGCCAGCAATTACCGCGTCTATGGCGAGGACGAGGTGCACCGGCTGCGCTTCGTCCGGCGCTCCCGTTCGCTCGGCTTCTCGCTCGAGGAGACCGAGCAACTCCTGACGCTCTGGGCCGACAGGGATCGCACGAGCGCCGAGGTGAAGAAACTGGCGCTCGACCATATCGGCGAACTGGAGGAGAAGATCGCCGGCCTGCAGGCCATGGTGGCGACGCTGAAGGAACTGGCCGACTGCTGCCACGGCGACGAGCGGCCGAATTGTCCGATCCTGGCCGATCTCTCCGGCGGCAAGACGGCGCGGGAGCCGCAGCCCTCGCCGCGCCGCAACGTTACGCGACTGGCGGGCCGGGCTTGAGCGGGCCACGCGTTTTTCTCCTTGACCTTCCCACCATGGAAAGGTGCATGAAGGGGCGATGCGAGGAACTGCCAGGAAAGGACAAGGAATGAGCGTGACACATCTGTTTCAGGTCGAGGACATGACCTGCGGCCATTGCGAGAAGGCGATCGCCAAGGCGCTCGATGAAGCGCTGCCGGGCGCGGCGGTGACGATCGACCTCAAGGCCCACGAAGTGGCGGTCGAGGGCGATGTGGTGAAAGCCGAGGAAGCGATACGCGAGGCCGGCTATACGCCGGTCCGGAAAAGCGCCTGACGGCGTGGGGCCCTGGGGGGTAAGGGGCCGGCGGCCGGGGAGCGATCCCCGGCCGCCGTTTTTGTATGGGAATACTGGGACACGGAGGAGACACCGGCCGCTTTTGTCGGTGTCTCCCGGTTGGGGTGGATTGTCGCGCCGGCAATTATTGTCGCCGCAGTTCTTGTGTATCTACGGAGTGTCGTACATACATGGGGGCATATGTGTTTGAACCGAAAGGGCGTCCCCCGTGTCCAAGAACTATCACGACATCACCAAGCAGATCTCCAGCGGTATCAGGACCTTGCGCAAGGATATTCCCGACGTGATGGCCGGCTTCTCGGCCATGGCGCAGGCGGCCGGCAAGGACGGGGCGCTCGACAAGAAGACCAAGGAACTGGTGGCGCTCGGCATTGCCATTTCCACCCGTTGCGACGGCTGCATCGGCTTCCATACCGAGGCGCTGGTCAAGCTCGGCTGCACCCGCGCCGAATTCGAGGAAACGCTCGGCATGGCGGTCTACATGGGTGGCGGCCCGTCGCTGATGTATGCCGGCGACGCCATGGCCGCCTGGGAACAGTATGGCGGGGCGGCGGAATAGGGGCGGCATTTTCTGTCTGGGCTTCGAGCGCTCTCCCTGCACAAGGGGAGAGATACTGCCGTGACCGTGGCCTTCGATAGGACCGGATTTGGCGGTTTCGCGGCAGGGCCGCGGGCGCTAGTGTGAGATCCGACGAATCCCATGGAGTTGCTCCGATGCGCCGCATGATCCTGATTTCGCTTGGCCTTCTTGGCCTTCCGGCGCTGGCCCTTGCCGGCGAGCCGACCTACTATGAAAAGGCGGCAAGCTCCTTCCAGGAATGCGAGAAGGTCTTTTCCGACACCACGCCGGACTTCAAGCGCCGTCGCGATTTCTTCATCCGCCGCACCACCGACGGCCGCGAACGGGTGATCCAATGCCTTCCCGACGGGGTGGTCGAACTGTTCTGCGACCCCAAGGCCGGCCGCTCGATCGTCGCGGTGCTGGAAGGCGAGACCCTGCCGATCTGCTCCAGGCTTTCCATGGGCTTGAAGGTGCGCAAGACAGAATCGCTGATTGTCCAGTAAAGGTGCGGGCTGCGGCGGGCGACTCCTCGGGTAGCCTTGCCGGGGCGCCGGGGCGCTTAGGAACGGCGCAGCGGACCAAGGAAAAAATTCACTTAAATAGGAATAAATACCTTGACGGCGTGACGGTCGTTTGATAGGGTTCAGCCATAGTCGGAAAATTGCGGCCGGGGCGGATGCCTCGGCAGGCAGGACCGGCGCAAGGGATTTGGCGAAGGCTCGGGGAACCGGGCCTTTTTGTTGGGTGCGGGCTGGACCCTTCGAGGCCCGGCGGGGCCGGGCACCTCAGGGTGAGGGCGCTTCGGAACGATGATGGATATGCCGGCTGCGTCCCTCGGGGACCCCGTCACGGGCAGAATCTGAGGTTTGGCCTGTCGGCCAAGCCCTCGATTTTGCTGCCTCTCCCTCCAGCGGAGAGACGATGCCGCACCCCTCGACACGAGGAGAATATCATGGATGACGGGCAAGACATTGTGCTCGGGNNCGCGAACGGGTGGCGTGGCCCGGAGAGCGTAGGCGCGGCGGATGCGGCGGCGCTGGAGGTGAAATCCACCGATGCGCTGTCGCCGCTCGATCGGCTGGCGGCGCTGCTCGACGACCTGACGCAGGAGATGCGCGACCAGTTCGAACTGTTTCGCAAGCTGCGCGCCACGGCCGAGCGGCTGATCGATGGCGCCGACGAGGCGGTGGCCAAGGCGGC
>DBUL01000048.1 GCA_002307905.1 Rhizobiaceae bacterium UBA1291 | reverse complement strand
CGGCGGCAGCAGGTCGCCGATCAGTTCCATCAGCACCAGCATCGAGGCCGGAGTCTGCTCGGCCGGCTTCAGCACCACACAATTGCCGGCGGCCAGTGCCGGAGCGACCTTCCAGGCGGCCATCAGGATCGGAAAATTCCACGGAATGATCTGGCCGACGACGCCGAGTGGCTCATGGAAGTGATAGGCGATGGTATCGTGGTCGACCTCGCCGATCGTGCCCTCCTGGGCGCGGATGCAGGCGGCGAAGTAGCGGAAATGATCGATCGCCAGCGGAATGTCGGCGGCCATGGTCTCGCGCAGCGGCTTGCCGTTGTCCCAGGTCTCGGCGCGCGCCAGGAGTTCGAGATTGTCCTCCATCCGCTGCGCCACCTTCATCAGGATGTTGGAGCGTTCCGTCGACGAAGTCCGGCCCCATTTGTCCTTGGCGGCATGGGCGGCATCGAGGGCGAGGTTGATGTCGTGCTCGTCCGAGCGGGCGACCTCGCAAAGCTTGCCGCCGGTCACCGGCGTGATGTTGTCGAAGTAGCGGCCGTTGACCGGATCGCGCCACTGCCCGCCGATGAAGTTGCCATATTTCAGTTTGAAAGGCGTACCCGCCACGGTCTGAACCTGAATATTCACGATGTCATCCTCCCTGAGAAAGGTCCCTCCAGCGGACCCGTGAGACGATGATTGCCTGCAAAGACCGTGAGCGATAGGGACCCCGGCCCATACCGCAATGCACACTGTTTCAGAAATGCGACATATGGGAAACCGCGGCCTATTGCAGCGAGAAACGCTTGATCTTGCGATGCAGGGTGGCGCGGCTGATGCCGAGAATCTGGGCCGCCTGCGAGACATTGCCGTTGGTGCGCGACAAGGCCCGCCTGAGCGCCGCGCGCTCGGCGCAGTCGAGATCGGAACTCGCCTCGCCCCTGCTTTCGCGCAGGGCATCGGCAGCCGGAAGGCCCTGGTCAATGCGCTGGTCGTCGAGTTTCAACGCGGCGCGCGCCGCTTTCGTCGCGCCGAGAATGAGGTCGTCACAGTCGACGGCGATGAGGGCCACGGTCGCGGCATGAGCGCTGGGCACCATGATGATGCGCGCGCCGGGGAAGGCCTGGCGGAAAAGGATCGTCTCGACGCGGGCGGCAACGTCGCGGACCGCATGCGACAGGATCGACAGCGTCATCTCGGTCACGTCGCTGCGGCAGGTGGAGATGTCGAGTGCTGCGGTCACGCGCCCCCTGTGGTCGCGGATCGGCGCCGTCGCGCAGCTCAGTTCGATGTTGGAGCTGAGGAAATGCTGATCGCGATGAATGATCACCGCGCGCTCGTCGGCGAGCGCCGTGCCAATGCCATTGGTGCCGGCGCTCGCCTCGCTCCACAGATTCTGTTGCCACAGACCCAGCTCGCGAAAGTCGGCGTCGTCGCCGGCAGCGCCCCGCCGGTCTAGCACGATGCCGTCGCGATCGGACAGCACGATGCAGCAACCCGAGCGGCCGACGGTCTGGTAGAGACGGTCCACCTCGTCGGCGCAGGCCGTGACGAGATGTTCCATGCGCTCGCGGGCGTCGCGAAATGCCGCCTCGTCGACGAGGACGGGCCTGCGCCCCTCTTCCGGTGCAAGCTGGTGAAGGTCCAGGCAGCGCCGCCAGGAGGCGGCGATGGGCGAACTCGCAGCCGCGGAATGCTGTGACGCGGTTGCATAGACCAAGTCCGAGTGGCTGGATTGCTGGCGCATCGGCTCCTCCCAAAGCGATCATGCATGCGAAGGAGAGATCTTTCAATCGCGATTGTCCCAGACAAGGCGGTTCGCGCATTCGCCGCACAATCTGTCGCAAATCTGAGACACATATCGAGAGCCGGCATGTCCCACGCATTGGAACGGCGCATTCGGACGACACGCGACCCAGTGGGGTACCCTCCACTCGCATCGGTGAGCTTAACGCGGGCCTCCGGTTCGCCTCGTGACGCCCACCCGGCACGGTCGAGCGATCAGCCGGCCCAGATAGCGCGAAACCAGCGCATTTAGGGGAATACCCCGGTCGGAGCTTGCCTTTTCGGCACTTCTGTTCTATAGCGCGCCCGTCCGTGTAGACACCCTTGGAGGCAACGCGGATGAGGTTCCTTCGGGAGCCCCGGTTTCGACAGGCGCCACAGATTAGCGCATGCGAGACTCTCCAGACAACTTGAAAGGAAAAGCCATGAGCCACGCTTCTTACGAGCTCAAGGCCGTAGCACGCGAACGGGTAGGTAAGGGGTCCTCCCGCGAACTTCGCCGCAACGGTTTGATTCCCGCTGTTATCTATGGTGACAAGCAGGCCCCCATTGCCATCTCGCTGGACACCAACGAAGTGACAAAGCGCATCCACGCAGGCGGTTTCATGACCACTGTCGCTGTGATCAATGTCGACGGCGAGAAGATCAACGTCCTGCCGAAGGACTACCAGCGTGATCCGGTCCGTGACTTCACCATGCACGTCGACTTCCTGCGCGTCTCGGCAGACAGCAAGGTCACCGTCGAAGTTCCGGTTCACTTCATCAACGAAGAGAAATCGGCCATCAAGATCGGTGGCGTTCTGAACATCGTTCGTCACACGGTGGAACTGCACTGCCCGGCCAACGGCATTCCGGAATCCATCACGGTCGATCTCGCCGGCCACAAGATCGGCGACAGCATCCACATCTCGCATGTCAAGCTGCCGGCACGCGTGAGCCCGGTCATCACCGACCGCGACTTCACGATCGCCACGATCGTCGCTCCTGCGGGCGGTCTGTCCGAAGAAAGCGAAGCAGGTACAGAGGGCGAAGAAGCCTGATCTGATACGGAAAAACGATTGCCCCGTATTGATCCCGCCTCTCCCGGAGGCGGGATTTTTTTGTCTCCGGACTTTTTTGGCAATTTCAGCTTGTACAAGATTTACGAGCTATCCTTTAACGAGATTTAATCAATACGTGCCAGCATGCATCCTCATCTTAAGGGGCATCGGGGATGCATATCGTCTTGGCTGGGATCGAAGGCCGTCATAAATGTGATGGAGCCACCGCGGCATGACCCGGTCGATCGAGAGGCGATTCCTGGCGATCGTCGCCACCACCGTCTTCATCCTGGTGGTGCCGCTCTTTGCTCTGTTTCTTTCCCTCTCATCGGATCGCGCCGCCAAGGAATTGCAGGATCACGTGGAAATCCTGCTAGCCACGAACTCCCAGGCGCTGGCCAAGCCGTTGTGGGACTTCGACCGCGAAAGCGTCGAGCAGATCGCCACGACGATCGTCTCTGCAAATGCCGTGAGCAAGGTCCAGGTACGCGATCTTTCGGGCGGTATAAATGTCTCCATGCCGCCCCTGCCGACCTGGCCGAAGAGCGGCGTGGAATCCAAGTCACGTGAGATTTTCTATCAGGGCATCGACGGTCGCAGGCAGGTGGGAACGATTACCATCTATTATGGCCGCTTCGATGCGCTTTCCTCGCTGCGCGATTCCGAAGCCATATTGATCGGCATCTTCATTGTCGCCGTGCTGGGCCTCGTTCTGGCTGCGATCTTCGGCAACCGCCTGATGATCATTCAGCCGCTAATGAAGCTCACCGCAGCGATCGAGGCGACGCGTCAACTCGGTTCGCGTCATCATGTCGACTGGCAGTCCAACGACGAGATCGGCCGGCTGGCGAAGAGCTTCAATGCCATGCAAATCCAGCTCGAGCAGGAGGAGCAGGAGCTGAAGATTGCCCATCGGCGCGCCACCAATATTTACAACCTGACACCCGCCATGCTGTTCTCGCTCGATGAGCAGGACCGCATCACCGGCGTCAGCGACTATTGGCTGCTGGCCACCGGTTACGAGCGCAGCGATGTGCTTGGCAAGCGTTTCGCTGAACTCGTGCAAGAGGACGCGCGCGCCGCCTATCTCGAGCGCAAACGGCGAAGAAGCCGCGAGGACGCGGTGGTCGAGAGCACGAGCAAATTCGTCTGTGCGGACGGCAATCTGATGGACGTGTTGATCGTCGAAGCGAACAAGGAAGGCAACGCCGGCGAGACCGGCCTCTCGCTCAGCGTCATGACCGATGTGACGGCCCTGAAGCAATCCGAGGCGCGCAATCACCGCCAGGCAATCACGGACCATCTGACCGGCCTGATGAACAGGCAGGGTTTCGAAAACGCCCTCGACACGGAGATCCGCGAAACCGACGAGATGGATGGAGAACTTGCCTGCATCTTCGTCGACCTCGACCGTTTCAAATGGATAAACGACAATCTCGGTCATCAGGCCGGCGACACGGTGCTGCGCATGCTGGTCGATTTGATGCGCCCGCTGCTTCCGTCCGGCGCAGTTGCGGCCCGCCTGGGCGGCGACGAATTTGCGGTCCTCTTGCGGTCGGCCAAGGTCGAGCATGACGCCTTGGAGCTGAGCCATCGCCTCTGCGCCATTTTCGATGAGCCATTGCACGTGCACGGCGCCACGGTCCGCCTGAGTGCCAGCATCGGCGTGGCACTCTATCCGCGTCATGCCAGCAATGCCGCCGAACTGCTGCAGAAGTCCGATATGGCCATGTACAGCAAGAAACGTGACGGCAAGAATGGCGCCCTGCTCTACGATCCGCTGATCCAGGACAATGCGCGCCAGCGTGCAGCCATCGAACGCGATATCGAGATCGCCCTCGAAGAGGACTGGTTCGAGGCCTATTTCCAGCCGATCGTCGATCTCGCAAGCGGCTCTGTCGTCGGTTACGAGGCTCTGCTGCGGCTGGAGCATCCGCAAAAGGGTACCATTCCCCCCAGCGACATCATAAAGATCGCCGAGGAGACCGGCGCCATTACCCGCATCGGCAACCGCATTCTGGAGAAAGCACTCGCCAATCTCGTGGTGATTTCCCAGGCGACCGGGGACAACGACGCCTATATCGCCATCAACTTCTCGCCCTTGCAGTTCGAGCAGACCCTGCCGATCCGGCTTGCGGCGCTGGCCTCCCGCTACGGCATCGCGCCGCACCGTCTCGTCATCGAGATTACCGAAGCAACCCTGCTGCACGACAATCCGCAGATCCGCACCATTCTCGATGAATTCAACCGTTTCGGCTGCCGCATCGCGCTTGACGATTTTGGTACCGGCTATTCCTCTCTCAGTTACCTCAACCGATTTCCCGTCGACATCGTCAAAATCGACCAGTCCTTCATCCGCTCGCTCTCGACCGAAGAGCCGGAGCTCCAGCACAAGAGCCGCATGCTGGTCGAAGGCATCACCGCAATCTCGCACAAGATGGAATGCTCGGTGGTCGCTGA
>DBUL01000140.1 GCA_002307905.1 Rhizobiaceae bacterium UBA1291 | reverse complement strand
GAGCTCGGTTTCCCTGTCGCGGAAGAACCGCGCATGCTTGACGTTCGAAACCCGTGCCGCCGGCAGCATCGGGAAGGTCACCACCGAGATCTCCCAGAGGTCGGCNTCGAGAATGCGGCGCACGCCGCTCGCCTTGTCGCTCCGCGAGCGCACGGTGCGAAAGCCGATCGACAGCCCGTCGAGCGCCCCCGACTTCATCAGCGCATGCACCTCGCGGGCCCGCGCCACGCCAAACGACAGCTGCCCCTCGACATAGAGCCCGCGGGCGTCCTCGCGGATGACCCGCCAGGCGCCGATCGGCTCGGCCGGGTCATGCTGGAACAGCATGCGCACGCCCTTGACGCCGCGCTTGGCAAGCGAGGCGGAAAACGCCCCCGGCGCGATCGCGTCGCGCCCGAGATCGACCTCGCCAAACAGGCTGGCATAGCCGCAGAACGACCCGTCGCCCTCCACCCCCTTCAATGTCAGGTTGACGAATTTTTCCGTCAGCGAGACAGGCCCTCGATAAGCGTGCATGGCATTCTCCTCGAGATGAATGATGTTTGTTCGCGCGGGCGCGGCGCTTCGGCGTTTCCGTAACGCCCCTCACCCGCCCGGCCGCTGGCCGTAGCGGGCAAAGAGCCGCACCAGCAGCCCCAGTCCCCACCACGCGGAAAGGCTCGCCGCCGTCGCGCCGGCCAGCATGATTTCCGCCGGTGACAGTCCGGCCGCGACGTCGAGCTTTCGCACGATCCACAAGCCCGCCGGTCCGCCGAAGATCATGCCGCAGGTCACCCCGGTCAGAAAGCGGATCGCCGCCTCGCGTCGTCCCTCAGGCAGGAGGTAGACCAGCGAGATCGCCGAGCCGGCAATGGCGCCGATCACCCGCGCGCTCCACAGACCACCGTCATGGCTGAAGTCAGTCATTTGTTAATCTCCCACCGCTAAAATAAGAAAGATCTGAACGGCATTGGCTTGGCCACCGACCTGCTCACAGCGCCCGCCACCTGTCGGGGCAAACGCTCGTCCGCATCGGCCAAGCGCAGCGAAAGCCACCCGAAGCGGCTTCATGCAGTGCTTTAGGTGCGAGGCTTTTGCCGAGTCGATTGAATCACTTGCGCGCCGCTTTTCAGAGGTTGATTCAGACGGGGGATAAGCCGCTTCAATGACTTCATCTTTTGATTCAGGTTGCGGTGGCGAGCATCGCCGCCGACACGCTGCGCGCGCCGGCATCACCTCTCATCCTGTGGCGCTCTGCAAGTGCCTCGAAGGATTGGGCCAGTCCGGCGCCCTCCCCTCAATAGCCCACCGCCTGCCGCTTCTCCTCCTCGGTGAGGAAATCCGCCGCGCCCAGTCTTGCCCAGAGCGCGTCCCGCTCGGTGGCCAAACCTGCCACCTGGTCGAGGTCCGGCACCAGCTTGAGCGGCTCGCCGTAGAGCCCGGAAAGGAAGCCGGAAAAGCTCGCCGCGGTGCGCGAAACGAGCGGCAGGACGGTCAGCCGGTAGAACGCCCGGTTCGCCTCCTGGTAGTTGGCATAGGTGTTGTCGCCGGGAATGCCGAGCAGCATGGGCGGCACGCCGAAGGCGAGCGCCACGTCGCGCGCCGCCCCGTTGCGCGCCTCGACGAAGTCCATGTCCTTGGGCGACAGTCCCATGGATTTCCAGTCGAGCCCGCCCTCCAGAAGCAGCGGCCGCCCGGCCCGCATCGGACCGGAATAGCCATCATCGAGTTCTGTCTTCAGCCGCTCGTATTGGTCGGCCGAAAGATTGCCGCCCTCCTTGGGCTGGTAGACCAGCGCGCCCGACGGCCGGGCGGAATTGTCCAGGAGCGCCTTGTTCCAGCGCGCCGCGGCATTGTGCAGGTCGAGCGCAACCTGGGCCGCCGCCAGCGGCGGAAAGCCGAGATGGTCGTCAAGCGGATGAAAGAGCTTGAGGTGCAGCAGGCCCACGCCGGAGCCCTCGGCGGCGCTTGCCGCAATCCGCCGCCGGGCGGCGCCGGTGCGATAGTCATAGGCCTGCGGCCAGCCATCGGTGCCGGCCACCACTGATACCCGGTCGGGCCTCAGCAGATGCAGTTCGGCCGGCCGGGTGCCGATCGTCAGCGGCTCGACATAGGCATTGCCGGACAGGAGCAGGTGGCCGTAGAGCGCCTCGAGGAAATCCGCCCCGCCCATGCGGGCGTTCGGCTGCGCCAGCAGCGAAAGCGCCGCGTGTCGGTCCAGTTCCTCCGTCTCGCGATAGGCCAGCCAGGGAATGGCGGCGGCGGCTTCCGCCACCAGCCGAAC
The DNA here is from genome assembly GCA_002307905.1 of Rhizobiaceae bacterium UBA1291. Lineage (GTDB taxonomy): Bacteria > Pseudomonadota > Alphaproteobacteria > Rhizobiales > Rhizobiaceae > Allorhizobium. The sequence continues at coordinate 1,783 of DBUL01000140.1, read as the reverse complement.
GGTTCGATGCGCCACCGGGTTCTTCATGAAACCCTCGCGCGACAGCGCCGCATAGGACCGCCCGGTCCACCGCGCCTCCCCCTCGCCCGCCACCAGCGAAAGACCCTGCACGCCGACAGCCTTGTTTTCGGGCACGGCTCCTTGTTCCGGGGCGAAGGCCCACGGCAGTCGAAACGACAATTTCATCGTATTGATCCTGTTGTTTGCAGTCCGGCGCCGCTCCGAAGCCGGCACGCTAGATGAGACGGCGCTTCCTCTCCCCTTGGGGAGAGGATACAAAATCGAGGGCTTAGCCGAAGGCTGAACCTCGGATTTTGTCGGTGAGGGGGCGTTTCTTCCCCCACGCCGCACCCGGCCTAATCCAGCGCCGCCAAAAAGGCCCGGCCATAGCCCGCCACCAGCGCTGCCCGGTCGCGGCCATTGACGATACGCCGCGCGCCCGTCCAGTCGGCGCCTGTTCGGTCAAAGACATCGGCAAGTTTCACCCCGCTGAACAGCCCGTCGCGCATGCCGACAACGAGGATTTTCACCGCCGCGTCGAGCATCATGGCCCGGCCCGGGTCGCCAACGAGATCGATCCCNNATTGCGCCTGTGGGTGATCTGCACCAGACCGCGCCCGAACCAGCCTTTCCCCTCCGCGTCCGGCCGCCAATAGGGCCGGCGCACCTGAGGCAGGAGGCCCGCCGCATAGGCTCTGTCGAGGCGCGCGACAGCCACCCTGTCGGAACCAGCAAAGGTCTCGCGCACCGGCTGCATGCGTCCGCCCGTCTCATGAAAGGCGGTCGCCAGACAATAGGCGAGCCGGCGCGGATCGTCGCCGTCGCCAAGCTCGCGCCATCCGGCGGCAAGCGCCGCCATGCCGGCGACNNGACCGGGGCGCACCGCCTTGAAGAATCGCCGCTCGTCGAATGTCATCGTGCTCTCCCTGGTCGAAGACCCGTTTTTCGCCCCGCCACGGCCTTTCCATAAGCCGAGACACGCGCCATCGGCGCGGCGGTTAACCACGGCCGAGATTTTCCTGTNNGGACCTGCGGCCGTCTTTACAAAAATTTAACACTGTGGAACTTTCCGCCGCATTCGAAGTTTGATCACCCACACGCCCCCGTGAGGAGTAGACCGATGCAAGTAAACAGCACGCAGCAGCAGCCTAAGGCCTCCGTCGCCACCATTCCGGCCCATGTTCTGGAGCGCCTCGAGAACGAGTGGCGCCAGATGCGTCCGGTCAACGCCCAGCCGACGGCCAACGCCCAACCGACCAACGCCAAGTAGGCTTCATCTTGCAGCCCTGATCGAGCCGGCGTCCCATCGGGCGCCGGTTTCGTTTTGCGGTTGCTTCTCTCCCATTGGGGAGGAAAGTCACACTCCCCGGATGCGCGGTTCACCCGTCCCTTCCAGCATCAGCGCGGTCAGCGCCCAGACGAGCGCGTCCAGCCGGTCCGGCGAGCGGCCGCCCGACATCCCGTCCGGGCCGAAATCACACATCTGGTCCTCCAGCGCGACGAAGCGGGCGCCATGCACCACCCGGCCCTGCTCATAGAGCGCCGCCACCGGTTCGGCGCGCAGATATTTGCCGCGCGTCGCCCGCACCATGGTCACCGGCAGGTTGGCCTCGACGCTCTTCAGCATGGCCGCCACCATGTCGCCGCCCTGGTTGACCTCGGCCACGACCCGGTCCGCCTCGAAGCGGCGATAGGCGTTGACCACGGCGCGTGCCCAGTCGGCCGGGCTGCGGCCCTCGACCGAACAGTCGGCTAGCACCGCGGCCCGGCCGTTTTCCATCAG
>DBUL01000234.1 GCA_002307905.1 Rhizobiaceae bacterium UBA1291 | reverse complement strand
GCGCAGCAGCGTGGTCTTGCCAGCTCCCGACGGGCCGGTCAGGAACTGGAAGGAACGCCTCGGAATATCGAAGGTGACGTCGCGGAGGATCTCCGGTCCCATTCCATAACGCAAGCCGACATTTTCGAAGTGGATCAAGAGCTCAACCAGTCTGACAGATCGCGTGGGTCTGCACCATGTTAACGAAGAGGGTTAACAGCCGGTAAATTCCGCCGGAAAGATGGCGCCTTCAGACACATCTTTTCGAAGCATTAACCATTTGAATTTACGTCTGGAGGGGATTCGTTTCAATGCCCAGATTTTGGCCGGTCAGCGGGCTCACGCGANNGGCACCGGAAAATGAACGCATTCCGCTCCAGACGCCACTCGGTCCAGCCGGAGATCGACCTCTTGCCGCCCGAACGACCGCGTCGGTCGCTGCGCCCCGTGCTTGGCGCGCGGGCGGATGTGGTCGACGCACATTTCGTATCCGTCCCCGCGCGTGAGGCGCCGCGCCGAGCAGGGCGTACGGGCTGCTTGAACGACAATGACCGTTTCTCCTCGTCAAAACGGCGCAATGGCGTTGCCAACCGCTGGGCAAGCCTTGCCGCAGGCAGGCTGCGGCAGACGGAGAGGGTGCTTCAGTCGTTGTCGAATGGAGCATTCGCCGTCATCGTCGCACTGGTCTTCGCCGCCACCTTTGCGTTTGCCGGGCTGATTCTCGGTGGCCCCGCCGAGGAAGCCAATGCCAGGCCGCTCGATATCACTCATGTCAGCCTCACCCCGCGCGACGACGACGGCATGCGCATTCTCCAGGTGAATGCCATCATCGAAAACCGCAGCGCGGCGAAAAGCCAGGTTCCGAAGCTCAGGGCCGACCTGATTGCCGGCGGACAGGTCGTCGCTAGCACCTATATCGCCCCGCCGGTCGACGAGATCGACGCGGGCCACAGCCGCGGCATCACGGCGCGATTGCTGCATCCCGGTGGAAAAACGCCGGAACTCAGGCTGTCCTTCGAGGAATCGGGTGCCTGACGCGCCCGACTGTGCTATCGGCCAACACTTTCCATGACTGGCCGAGACGTCCGGCCAAGCCGCAGCGCTCAAAGGAGTAAGCCATGCCCGTCGTCCGCGGAAAGAACATCGAGCCACTCTACACCGCCCGGCAGATCGATGAGCGCAACCACCAGCTCGCCGCTGAAATCGCCAAGGGACCGGCCAACGATCTTTTGGTGATCGCAGTGCTGAAAGGCTCGTTCATCTTCGCCGCCGACCTGATCCGCGCCCTGCACGATGTCGGGCTTGCTCCCGAGGTGGAGTTCATCACCCTGTCCAGTTATGGCACGGGCACCGTCTCGCAAGGGGTCAGGATCGTGAAGGACATTGACAGCGACGTGCATGGCCGCGACGTCCTCTTGATCGACGACATCCTCGAATCCGGTCGCACGCTCAAGTTTGCCAAGGAACTGCTCTACGAGCGGGGCGCCTCCAATGTTTCTCTGGCCGTGCTGCTCGACAAGAAGGTGAAGCGGCAGGAACAGCTCGAGGCCGACTATGTCGGCTTCGAATGCCCCGACTATTTCGTCGTCGGTTATGGCATGGATGTCGCCTATGCCTTCCGTGAACTTCCCTATGTCGGCGTTGTCACCGGCGATGCGGCCGAGGCCTGAGGCATTAGTCCGGGGCAAACTATCGCCCCCTGATGAAGAGCACTCGTTAACCATGGGGGAGGTCAGCCCCCTTGGCGTTTACCGATCGCAAACGAAACTCTGGTGATTTCGCTCTCGGACAATGAATGGACCGGGAGCAGATCGATCATGGCGCGAATTCTCATCACCGAGGACGAAGACTCGCTGCGCTCCTTCGTGGCGCGCGCCTTGCGCCTCGACGGCCATGAAACCTTCGAAGCAGCCGATGGCGCCGAGGGCCTGGAGCGTCTGGCAGAAGGAAGCTTTGACCTGCTACTTTCCGACATACGCATGCCGGTCATGGACGGCATCGAGCTCGCCCATCGCGCCCATTCCGATTTTCCCGGTCTCAAGATCCTGCTGATGACCGGCTATGCCGAACAGCGCGAGCGAGCCGACGATCTGTCGACCAAGATCGTCGACGTCGTGTCGAAGCCTTTCGCGCTTCCGGAAATCCGCGAAGCCGTGGCGCGCGCTCTGGCCAACTGATCCGCTCGCCTCAAGTCGGGCGGCAGAGCCTGACCGATTGCGGCCTTACTGAATGTCGAGCAGCCGTTCGAGATAGCGGCGTTCGAACTCCGGCCCGGCATTGTCGCCGAGCTTCTTGCGGATGGCTTCGAGGATTTCCCGAGCCCGCTGGACGTCGATCTCGTCGGGCACGTTGACGCGTTCGCCGAAATCGGGGCCTGTTGTGGAGCGCGGACGCCCCAGCGGGTCGCGGCCGTTCTGATTGCCTTGGCCGTTGCCCTGCTGCTCGCCCTGTCCCTGCTGGCCACGCATCGCCTGCATCATCTGGTTCATCATGTCTCGGGCGCCCTGGCGAAGCGCTTCGAGCGCCTTGCCCTGGCCGTCCACCGCCTGTTCGCCTTGGCTCTTGCCCAGCGCCTCTCCGGCGCCGCGCATCTCTCGTTCCGCCTGGCCGAAGCCCTCGCCCGGCTTGACGCCCAATTCGCCCAGGCCCTTCTGCAATTCGCCAAGCTTCTTGCCGAGGGCATCCTGCTGGGCACGCAGGTTTTTTAATGCCTCGCGCAGCTGCTCGGCCGTCATCCGGTCGGTCGGCGAACCCTGCTGGCCCTCCTGTCCATCTTGCCCCTGCTGCGGCTGCTGGCCGTCTTCGCCGTCCTGCGGCATCTGCTCAAGAAATTCGCCGTCCTCGCCGTCGCCCGGGTCACCGCGCTGCATTCGGTCCTTCAGCGCCTGGTCGAGGCGAAAGGTCTCGTCCATCAGCTTCTGCTGTTCCTGCATAATCTCGCCGAGCTTGTCGATCTGCTGGCGCATCTGGCTGTTTTCTTGCTGCTGGCCCCCCCGCTGCGGGCGTCCGGCCTGCAGGTTGTTCATCATGCGCTGTAGCTCGGAGAGCATCTGGCGCGCGGCGTCGCGATTGCCGGATCGCGCCAGGTTCTCGATCTGGTTCATCATGTTTTCGAGATCGCGCTGGCGCAGCACGTTCTGCGCCGACTGCTGCTGGCCTTCGGCATTCGGCTGGCGCTGCGCCATCGCGGTCATGAATTCCTGCATGGCGGCGCGCAGCTCATCCATCAGCTTCTTGATCTCTTCGTCCGGCGCGTTGCGCTCCAGCGCGTCGGCCAGCGCCTGCTGGGCGTCGCGCAGATTGCGTTCGGCGAGCGACAGCTCGCCGCCATCGATACCCAGCGCCATCTCCCAGAGATAGTCGGCAGCGTTTTCGAGATCCTCGGTCGAGCGGGCAAGCTTCATGCGCGCCTGAGCCGACTCGAGCAGCAGGTAGTGTGTCGTGTTGGGGATGGTCTCTTCGGGGCGGAGCGTCAGCGCCTCGTTGAGCGCGATGGCTTGGCGCAGGTCGCGGATGTCGAGGGCGAAGACTTGGCGCTCCTCGGCCACGGCCGCGGCCAGCGGCTCTACGAAGGCACGGGCCGGCAGCACCATGTCATGCGGCGGGCTGCGGCCGGTCTGGCCCGCGCCGTCGGTCGCCACGAGCGTGATCCTGACCTTGCGGCCCGAGAGCGGATGCTCGGTGATGTTGCGGCTCGACAGCCCCTTGGCGTCGCGGGCGTTGTGGCGCGGCAGGGCGGGCTTGTATTCCGGCAGGGCATAGAGCGGAATGGCATCCGCCTTTTGCTCTAGCGGGTCTATCTCGGCATAGGCCCTGACAAGGCCATAGTCGTCCTTGGCGGTAAAGCCGATCTCCAGCGCGCCATTGGCGCTGCGGCGTGGCAGGCCGTCGAATGCGATTTCCGGTGCCTTGTCGGGGATCACGTCGATCGCCCATTGCCGCCCACCGACGAGAAGCTCGCCGCTTGCGTCGAGCTTCCACTCGTGGACACGCGCTGCGTTCGGGGGTGTAGGCGGGGGCCTGTTGGCTGTTGTCTGCGGCGGTTCCCCGTCTGCTTTCGCACCATCATTCATGGCGATATCGATTACCGTGCCGTCGTCGGCCCGGCGGAAGAGGACTTTCTCGTCGGCCCTGCCGCCGCTGATTCGCACCGTCGCCTGTGCATTCTGCGGGACCCGTACCTTGGCTGCACCGGCCGGACTGGCCGCGCCATCCCCCTGGCCGTCGCGGCCGGAGAGGAAGACGGGCGGTTGGCCGGTATAGGCGGGCGGGGTGATCCACGCGTCGATCCGGAGCCCCGGCGCATCGCTGGTGACTGCCTGCCGGCGGAATGCGTCGGAGATGACGCCGGCGCCGTTCGAGCCGGAATAGGCAAGCGCCGTGACGAAAAGGAGCGCTGGCACGGCGCGCAGCGCATAGCGGTCGAAACGGGCTACATCGGGCCGCGGCAGGCCGGCGTCCAGCGCAGCGATCGTCTCGGCCATTCGGCGCTGGTGCTCGACCCAGAGCGCGCGAGCAAAGGGCGTCTCGAAGGCCGGCTCGTCGTCCTGCACGGCAACGGGCTGGTGAGCCAGGTGATTGCGCTCCTCGAGCAGCCGGTCGGCCTCTTCGCCGGCCGGCCAGCGCAGCCGGGCGAAGGGCAGGAGGCTTGCGACGAAGGCGAAGGTGAGGATGAAGACGAGTCCCAGGCGGAGAAGATCCGGCAATTGGCGATAGACGCCGAGCCAGGCAAGCGAAACAAAGATCGCGGCAATGCCGGCAAGCGGCAGGAACAAGGGCAGCAGCCGCTCGGCAAACAGTACGAGCCGCGCCAGGAAGCGCTTGATCGCCACCCGCCGCGCCAGCGCAGGGTCGGTGCGAAACGCACCCGTTCTCGTGCCACCCGCCTGAGGAGTCATCGGTCGGGCCTCCGTTCTGCCCGCGGCTCACCTGCTCGGCGAGCAAGGCGCGGATCTGCTGTCCTTACGAATAAGGATAGCATCGTTTATGGCGAAGACGAGGGCGGCTGGTCGATCGGGCCTGCTTTTTTAGACCGGTCGCCAAAAAGTGAACGGCGACCGGACATTGGCGTTCAGGCGAGCCAGGCCGGGACTGAATCAAGCGCGATCATGTCCTCGTAGCTCGGACGCGGGCGAATCACGTGAAACTCGTTGCCCCTCACCAGCACTTCGGGGACGAGGCGGCGGGTGTTGTAGGTGCTGGCCTGCACCGCGCCATAGGCGCCTGCCGAGCCGACGGCCATCAGGTCGCCGGGCTTCGGCATGGCCATTTCGCGGTCGAGCGCCAGATAGTCGCCGGTCTCGCAGACCGGACCGACGATGTCGGCACGGATCCGCGGTGCGCTGGCGGCCTGGATCACCACAGGGCGGATTTCGTGATGCGCGTCGTAGAGCGTCGGGCGGATCAGGTCGTTCATCGCGGCGTCGACGATGACGAAGGTCTTGTCGCCGCCCTCTTTCACATAGATGACCTCGGTCACCAGAATGCCGGCATTGCCGACGATCAGGCGGCCCGGTTCGGCGACGATCTTGCAGTCGAGCCCGGCCAGTTGCTCCAGTACGATCCTGGCATAAACGTCCGGTTCCGGCGGCGGGGCGTTGTCGTCCTTGTAGGGAATGCCAAGGCCGCCGCCGATGTCGACATGGTTGATAGCATGGCCGTCGGAGCGCAGCGTGTCGACCAGTTCGCGCAACAGCCTGAAGGCGTCCTCGAAGGGCTGCATCTCGGTGATCTGGCTGCCGATATGCATATCGATGCCGGAGACCTGGATGCCGGGCAGGGTGGCTGCGCGGGCATAGACGGCGCGGGCGCGGTCGAAGGAGATGCCGAACTTGTTTTCCTTCTTGCCGGTCGAGATCTTGGCATGGGTCTTTGCGTCGACGTCTGGATTGACGCGGAAGGAAACGTGGGCGGTCTTGCCTGCCTTTTGCGCGCGGCTCGCCAGCACTTCCAATTCCGGTTCGCTCTCGACGTTGAAGCAGTAGATGCCGACCTCGAGGGCCAGGTCCATCTCATGCACGGTCTTGCCGACGCCGGAGAACAGGATGCGGTTTGCCGGAATGCCGGCGGCCAGCGCGCGGCGCAGTTCGCCTTCGGAGACCACGTCCACCCCGGCGCCGAGCCGGCCGAGCGTCTTCAGCACGGCCTGGTTGGAGTTGGCCTTCATCGCATAGCAGACCATCGAATCGACGCTGGCGAAGGCCTTGGAAAACACCTTGTAGTGCCGTTCCAGGGTCGCCGTCGAATAGCAGTAGAACGGCGTGCCGACCGCCTTGGCGATCTCGGGTACGCAGACGTCCTCGGCATAGAGAACGCCGTCGCGATAGTCGAAGTGGTTCACGGGCTTGGACCTGTCAGAGAAGAGGGTCGAGAATGAAGGGCTTTTCGGGGACGGTCGGCTTTTGCGGCTTCTCGCCGAGCGCCTGCAGTTTGTTTTGCTGTGCGGCCGGCATGCTCGGCGAATCGAGATCGGCCTTGCGACCGCAGCCGGAAAGTACCAAGGCGGTCACCAGCATGAGGCCCGCGGTCATCGTCCCAGGTCGAAGCGTCTTCACCATTACCCTATCCACCGAAAATCTCGTCTCCTAGCGTGTAGCGAAAATCAGGCCGCTTGTGCACCCTCATTCTCGTGATGGTCCCGCAAACGGACGTGATCAGTTGCGCTCCCGCCACCAGGCGATCTGCTTTCTGACCTCCGACGGCGCCGTGCCGCCAAAGCTCTTGCGGCTGGCGACCGATGCCTCGACGGTGAGCACGTCGAAAATGCCGGCGGTGATGGCCGGATTGATCGACTGCAGGTCCTCCAGCGAAAGCTCGGCGAGGTCGCAGGCCTTGGCTTCCGCCATGGCGACGGCCTTGCCGGTCGCGTGGTGGGCGTCGCGGAACGGGAGGCCCGCTTCCCGGACCAGCCAGTCGGCGAGGTCGGTCGCGGTCGAATAGCCGGAACCGGCGGCCGCCTTCATCCTGTCGGTGCGGATCGTCATGTCGCGTACCATGCCGGTCATCGCGGCGATCGCCAGCTCCAGGCTCTCGGCCGAATCGAAGACCTGTTCCTTGTCTTCCTGCATGTCCTTGGAATAGGCGAGCGGCAGGCCCTTCATCACCGTCAAGAGCGCCACCAGCGAGCCGTTTATGCGGCCGGTCTTGGCGCGCACCAGTTCGGCTGCGTCCGGGTTCTTCTTCTGCGGCATGAT
>DBUL01000088.1:2424-16662 GCA_002307905.1 Rhizobiaceae bacterium UBA1291 | reverse complement strand
CCTCCTGCCGATCTACACCCAGTCGTTCAAGCTTTACGAGAACGGCATTTCCCGCGACCTGATGCTCGACTACGGCGACTTTGTCCTGACGGGCAAACTGACGAAGCTTGAAGTGCTCGGCTCCGGCGACTGCCGCTGAAGATGCCCCTTTGCCGGGCCGGACACACTTTGTAGCCGGAAAAGTCTTGATTTCCCCGAGAAGTCGCTATAAGGCCACGAGCATTCCACACGCGAGACTTGGGATCGACCGGGAGAAATCCGGAAGGTTCCGCCGGTGGTATCCTTGCAAAAGGTGCTGTTTGTCTCGCGGGGGTTAAACCGGAAACAGGAGAATACAAGGCATGTCACTGCCNNGCCCGATTTCAGCATGCGCCAGCTTTTGGAAGCCGGCGTCCATTTCGGCCACCAGACTCACCGCTGGAACCCGAAGATGAAGCCGTACCTTTTCGGCGATCGTAACAACATTCACATCATCGACCTCGCACAGACCGTGCCGATGCTGTCGAAGGCCCTTCAGGTCGTGTCCGACACCGTCGCTCGTGGCGGCCGCGTTCTGTTCGTCGGCACCAAGCGTCAGGCGTCCGAACTGATCGCCGACAGCGCGAAGCGCTCGGCCCAGTACTACGTCAACTCGCGCTGGCTCGGCGGCATGATGACGAACTGGAAGACGATTTCGAATTCGATCCAGCGTCTGCGCAAGCTCGACGAGATCCTGAACGCGGAAGCTTCGGGTTTCACCAAGAAGGAACGCCTGAACCTCGAGCGCGAGCGCGAGAAGCTGGACAAGGCTCTCGGCGGTATTCGCGACATGGGCGGCACCCCCGACCTGATGTTCATCATCGACACCAATAAGGAAAAGATCGCGATCGACGAAGCCAAGCGCCTCGGCATTCCGGTCGTCGCCATCATCGATTCCAACTGCGATCCGGACCTCATCGACTATCCGATCNNGATCCCGGGCAACGACGATGCCTCGCGCGCCATCTCGCTCTACTGCGACCTGATCGCCCGTGCTGCCATCGACGGCATCGCGCGCCAGCAGGGTGCTTCGGGCCGAGACATCGGCGGAGCCGCGGAAGCTCCGATCGAGCCGGCTCTCGAAGAAGAAGCCGGCGCCTGATGGCGCCGCGCGGCGGGGCCTTGCTGCCCTGCCGGCGTCTCCCGATTGGGACCGGCCGTCTGGAAGCCCCATGCTCCCAGGCGGCCTCGCCCCTTTGAAGATCTGCCCGCGCCTTAGCGCTGCGATCGACAAGGCGGTCGACCATATCCGTGATGGCGTTGCTTCATCACGCTGTTACATTTCCGGGTACATTTCGTCCCAAAACAGGGCGCAGGCCGCACTCCGTTGCACATGGCTGGCGCACCGACTGAACCGACAAGAGGCAAACAATGGCTGAAATCACTGCAGCACTGGTAAAGGAACTGCGCGAAAAGTCCGGCGCAGGCATGATGGATTGCAAGAAGGCGCTCACCGAAAACGACGGTGACATCGAAGCCGCGATCGACTGGCTGCGCGCCAAGGGCATCGCCAAGGCCGACAAGAAGTCCGGTCGCACCGCCGCCGAAGGACTCATTGGCATTGCCGGTGCCGGCACCAAGGCTGTCGTCGTCGAAGTCAACTCCGAAACCGACTTCGTTGCCCGCAACGACGCCTTCCAGGAACTCGTCCGCGGCGTTGCATCTGTTGCACTCTCGACCGATGGTTCGGTTGATGCGATTGCCGCCGCCAACTACCCGGCCTCGGGCAAGTCGGTCGCCGACACCATCACGGACGCCATCGCTCACATTGGTGAGAACATGACGCTGCGCCGCGCTTCGCTGCTTTCGGTCGAAGACGGTGTTGTCGCCACCTACGTCCACAATGCTGTTGCCGACGGCCTCGGCAAGCTTGGCGTTCTCGTCGCCCTGAAGTCGACCGGCAAAAAGGAAGTACTTAACGCCATCGGCCGCCAGGTCGCCATGCACATCTCTGCCACCAACCCGCTCGCGATCCGTGCCGAGGAAGTCGACGCAGCCGTCGCCGAGCGCGAACGCAACGTCTTCATCGAGCAGTCGCGCGCTTCCGGCAAACCGGACGCCATCATCGAAAAGATGGTTGATGGCCGCATGCGCAAGTTCTTCGAGGAAGTCGCTCTGCTGAGCCAGGCCTTCGTCATCAACCCGGACCTGACCGTCGGCGCCGCCATCAAGGAAGCCGAAAAGGAAGCCGGAGCACCGATCGAAGTCACCGGCATGGCGCGTCTTCTGCTTGGTGAAGGCATCGAAAAGGAAGAGAGCGATTTCGCCGCCGAAGTCGCGGCCGTCGCCAAGGGCTGATCGCCATTTGGTCGATCGACCTTGTTAGGGAAAAGTCGGGGGATCGCGTGACAACGCGATGCCCTTCGTGTATCCGGCTTCAGAATTATCCGAGGATACAGCATGACTTCCAAACCACTCTACAAGCGCGTCCTTCTCAAAGCTTCCGGCGAGGCCTTGATGGGCAGCCAGGGCTTCGGCATCGACGTAGCGGTTGCCGACCGGATCGCCGCCGATATTGCTGACGCCCGCGCAATGGGTGTCGAGGTTGGGGTCGTGGTCGGCGGTGGCAACATCTTCCGCGGCGTGGCTGTGGCCTCCAAGGGCGGCGACCGGGTGACCGGTGACCACATGGGCATGCTGGCGACCGTCATCAACGCGCTGGCGCTCGCCACCTCGCTGCGCAAGCTTGGCATCGACACCGTCGTCCTGTCGGCGATTGCCATGCCGGAAATCTGCGAGAGCTTCACCCAATTGCGCACGCTGCATCATCTGGAGCAGGGCCGCGTGGTGATTTTCGCCGGCGGCACCGGCAATCCGTTCTTCACCACAGATTCGGCGGCAGCGCTGCGCGCCGCAGAGATCGGCGCCGAGGCGATCTTCAAGGGAACGCAAGTCGATGGCATCTATTCCGCCGACCCGAAGAAGGATCCGACCGCGACGCGCTTCGATCATCTGACCCATAGTGCCGTTCTGGAGAAGGGCCTGGCTGTGATGGACGTCGCCGCCGTCGCTCTGGCGCGAGAAAATTCCATACCGATCATCGTCTTCTCCATCCACGAAAAGGGCGGATTCGGCGAAATCCTTTCAGGCGGTGGCCGCAAGACCATCGTCAGTGACAATTGAGGGCAGGCGACCGGCCGTTTAGGCCCGCCGCCCAGGCTAAAGGAGTGCATCATGAGCGAAGGTATCGATCTCAACGACATCAAGCGCCGTATGGACGGCGCGATCAACGCGTTCAAGCACGACATCGCGTCGCTGCGGACCGGCCGTGCCTCGGCCAATATTCTCGATCCGGTGACGGTCGAGGCCTACGGCTCGCGCATGCCGTTGAATCAGGTCGCCAACGTGACGGTTCCGGAACCCCGCATGCTGGGCATTTCGGTTTGGGACAAGTCCATGGTCAACGCGGTCGACCGCGCCATCCGGGAAGCCAATCTCGGCCTCAACCCGATCGTCGACGGACAGAACCTGCGGATTCCGCTTCCGGAACTCAACGAGGAGCGCCGCAAGTCGTTGGTCAAAGTTGCGCATGACTATGCCGAAAAGGCCAAGGTAGCGATTCGCCACGTTCGCCGTGACGGCATGGACGGCCTTAAAAAGGCCGAGAAGGACGGCGTAATCGGTCAGGACGAAAGTCGTGCCACCTCCGAGAAGGTGCAAAAGATGACCGATGAAACGATTTCCGATGTCGACCGCTTGCTCGTCGAGAAGGAAAAGGAAATCATGCAGGTCTAGCATGCGCGTTTCGTTTTGCCCGCCCAAGACGCATTGAACCGGACCGAATATGTCGACAGCTGAAAACCACGCCGTTCCCGAGCACGTTGCGATCATCATGGATGGCAACGGGCGCTGGGCAAACGCGCGCGGGCTTCCGCGGACCTTCGGTCACCGGAAGGGCGTCGAGGCGGTGCGCGAAACGGTGCGGGCGGCGGCCGAGGCCGGCATTCGCTTTTTGACGCTGTTTGCCTTCTCCTCGGAGAACTGGCGCCGCCCCGAGGCCGAGATCAACGATCTTTTCGGCCTGCTGAAGACTTTCATCCGTCGCGATCTGGCCGAACTGCACCGCGAGAATGTCCGCATCCGCATCATCGGTGACAGGGCCAATTTGCGCGATGACATACGCTCTCTACTGCTCGAGGCGGAGGAGACCACTCGCGGCAATTCGGGGTTGACCGTCGTGATCGCCTTTAACTACGGCTCCCGTGACGAGATTGCCCGCGCAGCTTCCAGCCTGGCCGCTGAGGTTGCCGCCGGTCGCCTCAAGGCGTCAGATATCGACGCGCGGATGCTCGAGCAGCGGCTCGACACGAGCGATATTCCCGATCCTGACCTAATCATCCGCACCAGCGGCGAAGAGCGCCTGTCGAACTTCCTGCTGTGGCAGGCCGCCTACTCCGAACTGATGTTCGTGCCGGAGCTCTGGCCCGATTTCGGTCGCGAGGAGTTTTTTGCCGCGCTTGAGCGTTTCGGCGAGCGTGACCGGCGTTTCGGCGGCTTGTCGGCCAAGGCCGTGGCGCTGGGGTCTTAAGGCGATTTCATGAGCCGCGAACTTACCCTCCGTATCTATTCCGCCATCGTCATGGTCGCCGTCGTGTTGGCGGCGACCTGGTTCGGGGGGGTAGCTTTCCGCGTCCTGGCTGGCGCCATTGGGCTATTCGTCTATTATGAATGGTCGTCGATGACCAAGCTTGCTGAACGGAGCATGCGCGGCAATGCCTTCGGCTGGTTCGCCATGGCCCTACTTGTCGCCAATATGTTGTTTGGCCAGCCGGATTTCACGGTTCCGCTGTTCGCAGGCCTTGTCCTGACAGCCCTCTTGCCGGCAGTACTCGGCAATTGGAGCTGGTGGCATGTCGGCGGAATCTTTTATTCGGGGCTGAGTGCCGTCTCGCTTGCTGCGATCCGCGGTGAAGATCAACTGGGTTTCGCCGCGATGATCTTCGTCTTTGCGGTCGTGTGGTCTACCGACATTCTGGCCTATTTTGTCGGTCGCGCCATCGGCGGGCCGAAGCTCGCGCCACGCATCTCCCCCGGCAAGACCTGGTCCGGTGCAATCGGCGGGACGATTGCCGGTGTCCTTGCGGGGATCGCGGTGGCGCTCTCCTTCTTCCAGTCGATCGGGCTGTGGGTTCCGCTGCTCGCCTTCTTCCTGTCGGTCGCCGGCCAGATTGGTGACTTGTTTGAATCCTATATAAAGCGGCGTTTCGGCGTGAAGGATTCCAGTCATCTCATTCCCGGACATGGCGGCGTCATGGACCGGGTCGACGCACTTGTCTTTGCCTGTTTCGCAGTGTTCTTTCTTGCGATAGGTTTCTCCGCAGTCGGCAAGGGGGCTGTCGACTCTCTCGGTGCTTTCCTATTCGGTCTCTGAGGCCGCAAAGCACCATGAACAGGATCAAATGATGGATCAAATCACCGCCTTCTTCGGCTTCCTTGCCGGCTACATACTTCCCTATGTCGTCGTTCTGTCGCTCCTCGTCTTCGTGCACGAGCTTGGTCACTATCTGGCTGGGCGATGGTCGGGTATCCGGATTCTGGCGTTTTCGATCGGCTTCGGGCTCGAACTCGTCGGTTTTACCGATAGTCACGGCACGCGTTGGAAGCTGTCGGCCATCCCGCTCGGCGGCTATGTGCGATTCTACGGCGATGCCGATGCGGCGAGCCTTGCCGATGGCGATGAACTGGCCGAGATGACACCAGAAGAGCGGGCCCAGACGCTGGCCGGGGCCAAGCTTTGGAAGCGCGCCGTCACGGTCGCTGCCGGCCCGATCGCCAATTTCGTAGCGGCGATCGCCATTTTCGCGGTCTTGTTTGCCACCCAGGGCAAGCCGGTTGCCGATCCGGTTGTCGCTGAGGTCAAGGACGGAAGCGCGGCCTACGAGGCCGGGGTGCTACCCGGTGATGTGCTTGTCGCCCTTGACGGGGACCGCATCGAGACCTTTGACGATGTCGTGCGCTATATCAGCATGCGGCCGGGAATCCCGGTCGTCGTGACGGTGCTCCGGGGTAGCGGCGAGGTCGATGTCAACCTGGTGCCCCGCCGCACAGTCACGACCGACCGGTTCGGCAACGAAATGGAAGTCGGGCAGATCGGTATTATCACCAACCAGCAGTCCGGAAATTTCCGCATCGTCGAATTGACGCCGCTGCAGGCGGTCGGCGAGGGGGTAATGCAGACCTGGCATATCATCACCGGGACATTCGACTACATTTCCAACCTTTTCGCTGGTCGGATGAATGCCGACCAGTTGGGCGGGCCGGTCCGCATCGTACAGGCTTCGGGGCAGATGGCGACCCTCGGTTTCGTGGCACTGTTGAATTTGGCGGCGGTTCTCTCGGTTTCCCTGGGGCTTCTCAATTTGATGCCAGTTCCGGTCCTTGACGGGGGGCATCTGGTCCTCTACGCGCTGGAGGCAATTCGCGGTAAACCCGTCGGGCAATACGCACAGGAGATTGCTTTTCGGATCGGCCTGGCCATGATTTTGTCGCTGATGGTGTTCGCAACGTGGAACGATATCAGCCGCTTAATTGGCTAGGTCTCGGCTTGCCATCCCTGAAAGGATTTGTTTACGATGTTTCAAACTGGTAGTGGCGATTGGGCCACGGCTGCAAATGAAGTAAATAGAATTTAACGTCCGTACTTGCTTGTAGGGTAAAAGCCGGTAAAACCACACACGGACCGGAGTCGGGAACGGCATCGGGGCAATGGAAGAAGGTTGAGAATACACATGAAGGCTGGTTCAAGATTTTTGAACGCTGTGTCGGCGATCGCGCTGTCTGCTGGTGTTGTTTCTTCGGGTGCAGGCTTAGCTCTGCTCGCGTCGGCCGCAGTTGCCGAAGCCGCCGTGATTCAGCGTATCGATGTCCGCGGTGCCCAGCGCGTCGGGGTGGATGCGGTTCGCTCCAATATCACCATCAGGCCCGGCCAGAACTTCTCCAATGCCGACATTGATGAGTCCGTAAAGCGTCTCTATGCGACCGGTTTCTTCTCTGATGTACGGATTTCCGTTTCCGGCGGCACGCTCGTCGTCAGTGTGTCCGAGAATCAGCTCGTCAATCAGGACGCCTTCAACCGCAACCGCAAGATCAAGGACGACAAGCTGCGGGGCGTGCTCCAGACCCAGCCGATGGGCCCCTACAGTGACAGCCTGATTTCCGCCGATATCGAGCGGATCAAGGAAGCCTATGCTGGCATCGGGCGTAGCGACATCGAGGTGACGACCCAGGTGGTTACGGTCGCCGAGGGACGCGTGAACCTTGCCTTCGTCATCAATGAGGGCGAGCGCACCAAGATCACCCAGATCAACTTCGTCGGCAACAATGCCTATGGGGATAGCCGTCTGGCTGCCGTCTTGCAGACCAAGCGCTCCAATATGCTGTCCTTCCTGACCCGCAAGGACGTCTATAATGAGGACAAGCTGCGCGCTGATGAAGAGGCGCTGCGCCAGTTCTATTACAATCACGGCTACGCCGATTTCCGCGTGATTTCTTCCGATGCCACTCTGAACGAGTCCGGCAATGAATATGCCATCACGATCACGGTCGATGAAGGCGAACGTTACAAGTTCGGTAACATTGCTGTCGAATCGACCGTTGAGGGCGTCGATGGCGCCGAACTCGAGCGTCTCGTCGAAACGCGCGCCGGCAACACCTACAGCGCACGCGACGTGCAGAAGTCGATGGAAGCCATCTCGCGGCGGGTTTCGTCTGCGGGTTATCCCTTTGCGCGCATCGTTCCGCGCGGCGACCGCAACTTCGAGAACAATACGATCGGCGTGACCTATCTGGTCGATCAGGGCGAGCGCGCCTATGTCGAGCGCATCGAGATCCGCGGCAACACCCGCACGCGTGATTATGTCGTTCGTCGCGAGTTTGACATTTCCGAAGGTGATGCCTTCAATCAGGAAACCATCAGCCGCGCAAAGCGTCGTCTTGAGGCGTTGGGCTATTTCACCAGCGTGAACATTTCGACGGCTCCGGGCAGTGCCTCCGACCGCGTCGTGGTTGTCGTTGAGGTTGTGGATCAGCCGACTGGCTCGTTCAGCATTGGCGCAGGTTACTCGGTCGGTGGCGACGGCTTCGTGCTCGAAGCTTCCGTCGAGGAAAAGAATTTCCTCGGTCGCGGTCAGTTCATCCGCGTCGCCGTCGGTGGCGGTCTGGAAGACAGCCGTACGTACAATTTCTCGTTCACCGAACCCTATTTCCTCGGTTATCGCCTTGCAGCCGGCTTCGATGTGTTCCGCAATGAAACCAGCAGCAATTCGAATTACGACTATGAGGAGACGGGGGCGACGTTGCGCGTGACTGCGCCGATCACCGAGAACCTGGCGACTACTGTTCGCTATACCTACAAGGAACTGAAATACACGGATGATGGCGCCTATGGCGGCGATGGCGTTCGTGGCGGCGGCGACGATAGAATGTCGGATCCCTATCTCGACCTGATCGAGGGGAGCCCTTGGAAGCAGTCCATTCTCGGTCATTCCGTTGTCTACAATTCGGTTGATGACCGTACTATGCCGCGTGAAGGGATCTATGCCAGCTTCACGCACGAATATGCTGGTCTTGGAGGCGATTCCGACTTCTACAAGGTCTATGGCCGCGCCCGCTACTTCCACACACTCTCGGATGAGATGGATATCGTCGGTTCGTTGGGTGCAAGCGCCGGACACGTGGTCGCGACGGGTGATGCGCTCAATGTCTTCGATCAGTTCCAGATCGGAGGCAAGGAACTTCGNNGCTCGGCGGGACGACGTATATGACGGTTTCGGCGGAAGCCAACTTCCCGCTGCCGCTGTTCCCGCAGGACCTCAATATACGCGGTGCAATCTTCGCGGATGCCGGCACCCTGTACGGCAACAAGGTGAATACCGGCGGTGCGACCGTTGAAGGTACGGACATGAGCTTGCGTGCATCGGTTGGTGCGGGCATTTTGTGGCTGTCGCCGTTCGGTCCACTGCGCTTCGACTATGCAGTTCCGGTCGCCAAGGAAGACTTCGACGAGGTTCAGAACTTCCGCTTCAGCATGGCGAACTCGTTCTAAGTCTGCAGTCCAGAACTGCTGGCAGGGTAACGTTCTGGGGCTTTGGCTGATGGAGCATAATCATTTCTTTCCGCCCCGGGCCGGGGTTTCTCTTGCGTCGCTTGCGGCGCAGATCGGGGCGGAGCTATTGGACGTGGACGCGGGCGAGCGGTTGATCCGGTCGGTCGCGCCAGTCTACAGGGCAAAGCAGGGTGACATTTGTTACATCCTGTCGCGTCGCAGCAAGGAAGAGCTGAAGACCTGCGAGGCCTCGGCTATTCTGTGCGACAAGGCGCTAAAATCTCTCATTCCCAATCATATTCCGGTGCTCTTGGCGCCGTCAGCTGCCATGTCTTTTGCACAAGCTGGAGCCTTGCTCCATCCTGAGGCGCTTCGTCCCAGTTCGATCTCGCCGGCCATGAAGGGGATTTCTCCCGCTGCTTTCGTGGATCCGACGGCCAGGCTCGAGGCGGATGTGCTGGTCGAGCCGATGGCCGTGATCGGAGCGGATGTCGAGATCGGCGAGGGTAGCCGCATCGGTGCAGGGACCGTCATCGGCGCCGGTGTCAGGATCGGCCGCGGCTGCACGATCGCGGCTGGTGCGACGATCCAGTCGGCGCTGATTGGCAACAATGTCATCATCCACAATGGCGCCAGGATTGGCCAGGACGGCTTCGGATACGCACCCGGGCCTCGCGGCATGCTGAAGATTGTTCAGATCGGCCGCGTAATCATCCAGGACAATGTCGAAATCGGCGCCAATACGACGATCGACCGCGGCACGATGGACGACACCGTGATCGGCGAAGGCACCAAGATCGATAATCTCGTTCAGATCGGCCACAATGTCCGCATCGGCCGCCATTGCGGCATCGTCGCCCAGGTCGGCATCGCCGGCAGTACGAAGGTTGGTGACGGTGTGATGATCGGCGGCGCCTGTGGAGTGAACGGCCACGTCACCATCGGCGACGGCGCACAGATCGCGGCGATGAGCGGCGTGCTGTCCGACGTTCCGCCGGGCGAACGCTATGGCGGTATTCCGGCTCGGCCGATGAAGGATTTCCTCAAAGACGTGGCGGCGGCCTTGAGCCAGTCGGAGAGCCGCAAACAGAAGGGTGGGAAGGAATGAACGATCAGGTGAAAACCGAGCTGGGTTCCGCCGATATTCTCGAGATCATGAAGCTGCTGCCCCATCGTTATCCATTCCTGCTGGTGGACCGGATCATCGAGATCGACGGCGACAACTCGGCGATCGGCATCAAGAACGTCACCGCCAACGAGCCGCACTTCACCGGTCACTTCCCCGACTCGCCGATCATGCCCGGCGTCCTGCTGGTCGAGGGTATGGCCCAGACCGCGGGTGCGATCTGTACGCGCAGGGCGGGCGGGGGTGGAAATCTCGTCTATTTCATGACCATCGACAATGCGCGCTTCCGCAAGCCGGTCGTGCCTGGCGACCGCGTCGAGTTCCACGTCTTCAAGCAGAAGCAGCGTGGCAATATCTGGAAATTCCACTGCGACGCCAAGGTTGACGGCGCTCTGGTGGCCGAGGCCGATATTGGCGCCATGATCATGCGCAAGGACGAGAAATGAGCAGGATCGCGCCAAGCGCCGTCATTCACCCCATGGCCATCGTCGAGGACGGCGCTGTGATCGGGGCGAATGTGAAAATCGGCCCCTTCTGCCATGTCGGGCCGAAGACGACGCTCGGCGACGGTTGCGAACTTCTCTCCCATGCCGTCGTCACCGGCCGCACGACTATCGGGCGCAATGCCAGGATCCATGCCTGCGCCGTCATCGGCGGCGATCCGCAGAGCATTCACCATGCCGGCGAGGAAACCACGCTGACCATCGGCGACAACTGCACGATGCGCGAAGGCGTGACGATGAACACCGGAACCGCCGAAGGCGGCGGTAAGACCGTGGTCGGCAGCAACAACCTCTTTCTCGCCAATTCGCATGTCGCCCATGATTGCCAACTCGGCGACAATATCATCCTGTCGAACAATGTCATGCTTGCCGGCCATGTGAAGGTCGAAGACCGGGTCATTCTTGGCGGTGGCTCGGCCGTGCACCAGTTTACCCGCATCGGTCGCCAGGCCTTCGTCGGCGGACTGTCCGCCGTCAGCTACGACGTCATTCCCTACGGCATGCTGAACGGCAATCCGGGTGCGCTCGGCGGCCTGAACGTGGTGGGCATGACGCGCGCCGGCATCGAGCGTTCGGTGATCCACCGGGTCCGCCGTGCCTTCAAGCAGATTTTCGAGGGCGAAGCTTCGGCCCGTGTCAATGCCGCCGCCATCCGCGACGAATATCTCGATTGCCCGCCGGTTATGGAAATCCTGGATTTCATTGCGGCCGAAAGCGACCGCGCGCTGTCGTCGCCGTTCCGCGGCAAGAGCTGATCGTCATGGCGCAGTCCGGGGCTCGCAAAGGCCGCCTGGCAATCGTCGCCGGTGGCGGCTTTTTGCCTCTCTACGTCGCCGAAGCGGCAAGGGCCGCGGGCGAAAATCCCTTCATTCTCCGCCTTCGCAATGAGGCCGACCAGCATTGGCAGGGCTTCGATTCAGCCGTGATCGGCGTCGGCGACATGGCTGGCCTTTCCTCGCTGCTGAAGGCCAACGCGATCGATCGNNGTCAACCTGAAATCGCTGCTGAAGTTACCTATGGCGGTTAAGACCTTGCTCGCCGGTGGCGACGACGTCGTGCTGAAAATGGTGATCGGCCTGATCGAGGCGCAAGGTTGCCACGTCATCGGCGCGCACGAGATCGCACCGGACCTGCTCGCCGAGACCGGTCCGATCGGTGCTGTCTCTCCCTCCGCCGACGACTGGCGCGACATCACGCGCGGCGCGGAAGCCGCCGAGGCGCTCGGGCTACTGGATGTCGGGCAGGGGGCGGTCAGCGTCGGCGGGCGTATCGTCGCGCTCGAGGGGGTTGAAGGCACGGACGCCATGCTGGAGCGCGTGGCGCATCTCAGAGCCGAGAAACGCATCTCGCAGCATCGCAAGGGCGTGCTGGTCAAGCTCTGCAAACCGCAGCAGGACGTGCGCGCCGATCTGCCGTCGATCGGTCGCTCGACCATCGAGAATGCCAGGAAGGCCGGGCTTGCCGGCATCGCCGTCGAGGCGGGCCGGGCGCTGGTGATCGAGCGCGAGGCGCTGATCAGTGCTGCCGACGAAGCCGGACTGTTCGTCATCGGCATCGATCGCGGCCTTGCCGGAGGAACCCCATGAGCGCCAGGCCCCTGAAGATCGCGGTGATCGCCGGAGAAGTGTCGGGGGATCTTCTGGGCGCGGACCTGATCGCCGCGCTGAAGGACCGCCACGGCGGGCCGATCGAACTGGTCGGGGTCGGTGGCGATGCGCTCGAGCGTCAGGGACTGCGGCCACTGTTCGATTTTTCCGAGCTTTCCGTAATGGGGCTAACCCAGGTACTCGCACGCCTGCCGCGCTTCATCCGCCTGATCGGTCTGACGGCCAAGGCGATCGTCGCGGCCAGGCCCGACATGCTGCTGATCGTCGACAGCCCCGATTTCACCCACCGGGTGGCGAAGAAGGTGCGTCAGGCACTGCCTGACCTGCCTGTGGTCGATTACGTCTGCCCGAGCGTCTGGGCCTGGAAGGAATACCGCGCCAAGGCGATGCTGGCTTATGTGGACGAGGTTCTGGCCGTGCTGCCGTTCGAACCGCAGGTGATGCGCGATCTCGGTGGCCCGCCCACGCATTTCGTCGGCCATCGGTTATCGACGAATGAGAAACTGCTGGAGACGCGCGCAGCGCGCGCCGGCAAGCGTCCAAAGCGTCTCGACGAGGCAAAGACCATCCTGCTGCTGCCCGGTTCGCGCGGCGCGGAGATCACGACGTTGCTGCCGATCTTCGGCCAGACAATGCGCGAATTCGTCGAGCGCAATGGTTCGACCCGTTTCCTTTTGCCCACCGTCTCGCGCCAGGAGGCGCGTGTGCGCCAGATGATCGCCGACTGGAACCTGAAGCCGGAGGTGCTGATGGGCGACGAGGCGAAATGGCGTGCCTTCGCCGAGGCCGATGCGGCGATTGCAGCGTCCGGCACCGTTATCCTGGAACTAGCGCTGGCCACTGTGCCGGTGGTTTCGACGTACAAGACAGATTGGCTGGTGACGATGCTGAGCCACCGCATCAAGACCTGGACCGGTGCGCTTCCAAACCTGATTGCCGACTATCCGTTCGTACCGGAATTTCTCAACGACTACGTTCGCCCGGGCAATCTCCTGCGCATGGCCGAGCGTCTTGCCGCCGATACCCTGCAACAGCGGGCCATGCTCGAGGGGTTCGATCTGGTCTGGCAACGGCTTCAGACCGAGCAGCCCTCGGGCGTCGAGGGCAGCCGCGTCGTGCTCGACCTGCTGGCGCGGCGCGGCCGGCTCTAGGCCCGCGTCATTGCCATGCGAGTAAATCTACCGCATTTTTCCGGCCTCCTGGCGGGCCCGCAGGCCCGCAAGGAGGCGCAAAGTTGACGTCTCACTGCGACAGGCAATCAGTGAGCGACTTGGCGAGATTACGCATCAGTTGGGGATAGAGGGCAGGCCCCGCGTCAAGGGCGCCGCCTTCCGGGTCGAGCACGCCGGCCTTGGCATCGGTTCCCTCGGTCACGACGGAAACGAGCTTCGGTTCGAATTGCGGCTCTGCGAAGACGCAAGCCGCCTGAAGTTCCTTCACCTTGCCATGGATTTCGGAGATCCGCTCGGCACCCGGCATGGTCTCTGGGCTGACCGTGATCGAACCGGCGACGCGCACCTTGTAGCGGTTTTCGAAATACTGGTAGGCATCGTGGAACACGACAAAGGGCCTGTCGGCGACCGGCGCCACGGCGATCGCGATGTCCTTGTCGAGCGTGTCGATATCCTGCGCCAGGACCAGCCCGTTGGCCCTGTAACGGGCAGCATTGGCCGGATCAGTGGCGACCAAGGCGCTCTCGATCTCGGCTGCCATGGCCTTGGCATTCATCGGGTTGAGCCAAAGATGCATGTCGAAGCCGCCGTGTTCATGCTCGTGACCGGGCTGCTCAGCGGCGTGTTCTACTGCCGCATGATCCTCATGGGGATCGTGGTCGTCATGTGCCGCATGATCCGCGCCGTCGGCATTGTCTCCCTCGTCCTCGTGGCTCTCGAAGGCGCCGCCTTCGCGGAAGCGCAGGCGTACCAGACCGGGAGCATCCTC
>DBUL01000088.1:0-2406 GCA_002307905.1 Rhizobiaceae bacterium UBA1291 | reverse complement strand
ATCGAGACCACCACCTGCGGAGCGGAGAGCGCCAGCGTCGGCGTGAGAAGAAGGGCGGCAGTCGAAGCGGCGAGGCCGAGCCGGGAAAACGTCATGGGTGTCTGCTCCATCTTGCGTTTGTAATGTAATAGCATTACATCAATTGCGTAATGCTATAACGTGTGCCATAGGATCATGCAACAGCAAATTTCCCCCGGGTCCGACATGTCCGCAATGATTTCGATGACCGAACCGCCGCTCGTCACACTCTCCAATGCTGGGATCCGGCGCAATGGCCGCTGGCTGGTGCGCGGTGTCGACTTTTCCGTTCGCCGCGGCGAGATCGTCACCTTGATCGGGCCGAACGGTTCCGGCAAGTCGACCAGCGCCAAGATGGCGATCGGCGTGCTCAATTCGGACGAGGGCAGGGTGGATCGCCAGCCGGGGTTCCGCGTCGGCTATGTACCGCAGAAGCTGTCAGTCGACTGGACCATGCCGCTGACCGTCAAGCGCCTCATGACGCTGACCGTGCGGCTGACCGACAAGGAGATCGCCGCCACACTCGAAGCGGTCGGCATCGGCCATCTTGCAGGCGCCGAGGTGCAGCATCTGTCCGGCGGCGAATTCCAGCGCGCGCTTCTGGCCCGTGCCATCGCCCGCAAACCGGACCTGNNGCTGATCTCCCACGACCTGCATGTGGTCATGGCCGAGACCGACACGGTGATCTGCCTCAACGGTCATGTCTGCTGCCGCGGCACGCCGGCCGCCGTCAGCCGCAGCCCGGAATATATGCGGCTCTTCGGCGCCACGGCCGGCCGCACGCTTGCCGTCTACAGCCACGACCACGACCATACGCACCTGCCGGACGGCCGCGTGCGCCATGTCGACGGCACGATCACCGATCACTGTCATCCAGACGACGGGCACCACCACGACCACGGACACCGAGGGGAGCCCGGTCACGAGCATGCAAATGATCNNAATGATCACACCCACGGACACGAAGGTCATGGGCACACGGACCACGGGCACGCTCATGTCCACGCTGCAGATGACGACCACGGACATCACCATGCGGACCATGGTCCTCGCGCGGCCGCAGGGCTTGTGACCCCGGTTGCGGCACCGACCAAGGAGAAACGCGATGTTTGACGATTTCTTCCTGCGCGCCATACTTGCCGGCGTCGGTCTTGCACTGACCACCGGTCCGCTCGGCTGCTTCGTTATCTGGCGCCGCATGGCGTATTTCGGTGACACGATGGCGCATTCCGCTCTGCTCGGCGTCGCGCTATCGCTGCTTTTCTCCCTGAACCTGATGGTCAGCGTCTTTCTCGTCGCGGCGATCGTGTCTCTGCTGTTGCTCGTGCTGCAGAAGCGGCAGGCGCTTTCGGCCGATGCGCTGCTCGGCATCTTGAGCCATTCGACACTGGCGATCGGTCTTGTCCTTGTCGCCTTCATGAGCTGGGTCAGAATCGACCTCATCGCCTTCCTGTTCGGCGATATCCTTGCCGTTACGACCACCGACATCGCCATCGTCTGGGGTGGCGGCGCGGTTGTGCTGGCGCTGATCGCCTGGCTGTGGCGGCCGCTCCTGGCTGCGACCGTCAATGCCGAACTGGCGGAAGCCGAAGGCCTGCATCCAGAGCGTGCTCGCCTTGCGTTCATGTTGCTGATGGCGCTCGTCATCGCCATCGCCATGAAGATCGTGGGCATCATGCTGATCACATCTCTGTTGATCATTCCGGCTGCGGCTGCCCGTCGCTTTTCCGCGACGCCGGAGGTCATGGCGATACTGGCGTCGCTGATCGGCGTCGTTGCCGTGGTGATCGGCCTGTTCGGCTCGCTGACCTATGACACGCCGTCCGGCCCATCGATTGTTGTGGCGGCGCTGATTCTGTTCCTGTTCAGTCTGCTGCCTGCACCGCGCCGGCAGCGCGACAATACAACAGCGTGAGGATGCCATGACCCAGCCGGAACTGACGAAGAACCAGTCGCTTGTTTTCGATGTGCTTTCGGCATCGTATGCGCCGCTCTCGGCCTACGGGATTCTCGATCTCCTGCGCGACAAGGGTTTCCGCGCCCCGCTACAGGTCTATCGCGCGCTTGATAAACTGGTGGAGTTTGGCCTTGTGCACCGGCTGGAGAGCATCAACGCGTTTGTCGCCTGCGCCCATCCTCTCAGCGACTGCTGCACCCACGGCACGGTGGCCTTTGCAATCTGCAACAGGTGCGGCCAGGCCGAGGAATTCCACGACCATGCGATCGACCATCGCCTCGCCGATTGGGCGAAGGCCAAGCGCTTCACGGCCGAGAAGACGACGATCGAGCTTCGCGGCATCTGCGCTGCCTGCGCTGCGTGAACCATGAATGGGATAGGCGGACCGGCCCGGGCCGGAAGGCAGATCAATTTCTTTGAGATCCCGGGCA
>DBUL01000154.1 GCA_002307905.1 Rhizobiaceae bacterium UBA1291 | reverse complement strand
GCCCGCGCGGCCTCACCGGCACGATCGACGCCCCGCTGGGGCGCGCCGGCGACCGCACCAAGCGCACGGTCAAGAAGGAAGACACCGACGATGCCCGCGAGGCGATCACCCATTACCAGGTGCTCGAACGCTATGGCGAGAAGCCGGATGCCACCTGCCTCGCCTCGCTGGTCGAGTGTCGATTGGAAACCGGCCGCACCCACCAGATCCGCGTCCACATGGCCCATATCGGCCATCCGTTGATCGGCGACCAGGACTACGGCATGGCCTTCAAGACCAAGGCCAACCTGCTGCCGGAGCCCGCCCAGACGAAGGTGAAGGCCTTTCCCCGGCAGGCCCTGCACGCCTACCTGCTCGCCTTCGAGCATCCGGCCACCGGCGAGACCATGCATTTCACCGCGCCGATCCCCGCCGACATGCAGGAAATCATCGGCGCGCTGCGGGCCATCCAGCCAGACTCGAAATAGCGCCGTCGGAATTCCACTGCGCCGTCCGCGTTGACCTTCTCACACCGGTGATCGGGAACCTTGCGGATGGACGTCGCCAGGCTGAAGCCCGCCGCGATACGGCCAGACAAAGGAAGATGACCTTTACCGCTCCCCGAGGAGAGCCGTGCCAAGTCAGTGCACCTCACGGCCTCGTGATGCTTCGACGGCCTTGTATCCGGGTTTCGCCACACTTATCTGTTAAGTGGGTTTCTGTGGGATTTTGAGAAATCCACGGGAATCAGGCTCGCCCATTCGACGGGGGGCCGAAGAAAGAAGGGGTGCTCTATGGCCCGCAATAATCTGCCTACCATTACCGCCGGCGAGGCCGGTCTCAATCGTTACCTCGACGAGATCCGCAAGTTCCCCATGCTGGAACCGCAGGAAGAATACATGCTCGCAAAACGCTACGCGGAGCATTGCGACCGCGACGCGGCTCACAGACTCGTCACCAGCCATCTGCGTCTCGTCGCCAAGATTGCCATGGGCTATCGCGGCTACGGCCTGCCGATCGGGGAAGTTGTCTCCGAGGGCAATGTCGGGCTGATGCAGGCAGTCAAGAAATTCGACCCGGAACGCGGTTTCCGCCTCGCCACCTATGCCATGTGGTGGATCAAGGCCTCCATTCAGGAATATATCCTTCGTTCGTGGTCGCTCGTGAAGATGGGCACGACCGCCAATCAGAAGCGCCTGTTCTTCAACCTGCGGCGCCTCAAGGGCAAGATACAGGCAATCGAGGAAGGTGACCTGAAGCCGGAACAGGTGACGGAGATCGCCACCACGCTCAAGGTGTCCGAGGAAGAGGTCGTGTCGATGAACCGTCGCCTCTCCGGCGACGCCTCTCTCAATGCTCCGATCCGTGCTGCCGAAGGCGAATCCGGCCAATGGCAGGACTGGCTGGTCGATGACCATGAAAGCCAGGAAACGGTGCTCATCGAGCAGGATGAACTCGAAACCCGCCGGCGGATGCTGGCCAAGGCCATGAGCGTGCTCAACGACCGCGAACGCCGCATCTTCCAGGCGCGACGTCTGGCGGAAGAAGCAGTGACACTCGAGGAACTGTCTACCGAGTTCGACATCAGCCGCGAACGCGTCCGCCAGATCGAAGTCCGCGCCTTCGAAAAGGTGCAGGAAGCAGTGCAGAAGGAGGCGCTGGAACGCGCCGCCGCCCTTCGGGTCGTCGAAGCCTGAGAGTTTCGAGCGACGTCATTGCAGACGACAAAAAACCCGGGTTTCGCGACCCGGGTTTTTGTTTGCCGTGACGGTGGACCGACCGATCAGTTGGCGGGCGGACCCAAAGCCGTCCACTCCTTCATGACCTGGTCGAAGACCGCAGCACCGGCAGCCCCCTTGTCAAGCGTCAGCAAGGCACGACGACCGTTGCGATAGCTGATCGGGATATCGATCCAGCCGCGGGTCGCCAGAAGGTCGAGATTGGCCTTCATGACGTCTTCGAAGTCGTTGAGCGCCACCAGATAAGTGTCGTCCGTGACCTTGGCGGAAACAGCCACGAGCGGATCGCCTCGATCCTGCTCCGTCCGCTTCATGGCGATACGCTCCAGCTTGTCGACGGCGCCACCTTCGAAATCCGGCGGCACGGAGAACACCACCTCGATCAGATGGCTGGCCGGTAGAGAACTGTCGGTGTTGCGCTTGATGGTCATCAGCGCGGTAAGGCCGCGGTCCGGAATGGTAATCCGGCCCTGGATCTCGGGATTGGGCTTGCCGTCCCCACCGGTCTCGCGCAACGCCGTCCAGGCAACCGTCCCGGGCACGGCCGTCGGCGAGGTCTGGCCCAGCCGTTCTTCATAGAGGAACACCCGTTCGCCGTTCGCCGCGGGTGCGACACTCTCGCTCAAAGCCGGCGGGCTAGCCGTCTGCGCACCGCCAGCATTGGTTCCAACGGCCGGCTGGTCGGTCGGCTGACCGGTCGACGCGACATTCTGCTCGGAAACCGATTTGCCTTCAGTCGCAGGACCGCCAGCCGCCGTCGCGCCGGCGCCCTCGTCGACTTCCGTTCCGTCCGGCATCAGGCGCTGGGTGAATTTCTCTCCGGCGACGGACCCGTCATCGAGCGCGCCGTTTGCCGGCGCGCCGGCCGGTGTTTGCTGACCGGCTGCGGTCTCCGTGTCGGTGCCAGCTTCCGGCGCAGTTCCTTCGGTGACCGCCGTCGGCGGCGTAGCGGTAGAGCCGCTGACGAATTGCGTGATCTGGTCCCGGTAGTTCCAGGCAGCAAAGCCGCCGGCGCCGACGAGAGCGACACCCAGGAGGCCAAGCACGACCGGAGCGTAGTTGCGCCCCTGGGTCGGCTCAATGCGATAGGCCCGCTGCTGAGAGTCGGCGAGGAAGGAATCGACGTCCTCCGCGCCCTTCGCCGCGACGGCTTCGCCCGGCTCTCCAGCTCGCGGCGGAGCGACCGTCCCCTCGACCGGGGCGTCGGCAACCTCGGCTTCATCAACTGCAGCCGCCTTCGGCTTGTCATACTCGGCGAACCAGTCGGAAAAATCGTCGCTGGCCACCGGCATGTCGCGCGACTGGCCGTCCGCTTCCACTACGGCAGGTTGACCATAGGTCGTACCGTCCCAATCCGGAATATCGAGCGCGCCCGGAACGNNGCCAGTCGCAGCCGTCGGCTGGACCGGTTCCTCAGGCCAGCGTGGCGCCTCTGCCGGAATTTCCCATGGCTCGTAGGCCGCCGGCTCAGCCGCTTCCGGCGCGGTAGCCAATTCCTGATCGGCGCCGGCATCCGCAGTCGGCTTGGCTGCCCAGTCATCTTCGCTGGTCAATGGAATTTCGACCAGTCGGTTGTAGGCTGGAGCGATCGGGCCAGGCTCGACAACCCCTGCCCCTGCCGCTGTCTCCGCCTCCAGAACCTCAGCCTCGGCTTCGGCGGCCCTTACGCTTTCTTGATGTTCTTCCGGTTCTTCCTCGGCGGCAGGCTCGGCATAGAATTCCTCCGGCTCGACACCCGGAACGGCGTAGCGGTCGACATCCGCATACGCCGGGAATGTGGCGGCCTGCTCATCGGCGGTTTCCACCGGCTCTTCGGCCCATTGAAGCGGCTCTTCGTGTGCGACCACGGCCACAGGCTGAGGAGTCACATCGGATTCTTCCGCGGACGGCTTTTCGGTTTCCGCCTCGACGCGAGGCTCGGATTCCGCCTGATCTTCCGATTCGGCTGGTGCCACCCAATGACCGGGCTCGGCCGGGGTCTCTTCTGCCGCCCAATCTTCGGGCGCGGCTTCTGCTGCCCAGTCCCCGGGCGCTGTTGCGGCATGCCGCTCAGGCTCGGCAGCTGTCACCTCAGCCACGGCTGGCGCCTGCTCCCGCAACTCCTCCTCGACGGCAGGGACTGCCATCGCATCCTCGAAGGCAGCGGCGGCTTCCTCGTCCGGCAGGGCCTCGGCATGCTCGGCCTCGACCTCGATGATTGCAGCATTCAACTTGTCCAGCTGCCGCTGCAGCATCTGCTCCGGCGGCCGCGGGTTCATGTTTTCCAGCTGCCGCAGCACGGCGCTGCGTGCCTTGTCATAGACCTTGGCACGCATTTCGGGTGTATTGTTCGACAGGCCGTCCACGGCACGCCGGATAACCGCAATGAAGTCAGCCATCAGCACTTTCTCGTTGGCGCCGGCGCGCGCCGGCTGGCAAAAGCTTAACGAAAACTAAGCTTAGTCTTCAAATGGATCAGTCACAAGTATGGTGTCGTCGCGCTCGGGGCTGGTGGAAAGCAGCGCCACCGGCGCCCCGATCAGTTCCTCGACCTGGCGAACGTATTTGATCGCCTGAGCCGGAAGATCAGCCCATTTGCGGGCGCCCACGGTGGATTCCTTCCAGCCTTCGAGGGTGATGTAGATCGGCTCGACGCGGGCCTGTGCTGCCTGAGCGGCCGGCAGATAGTCGATCTCCTGGCCGTCGAGATTGTAGCCAACGCAGATCTTGAGTTCGTCAAGGCCGTCCAGCACGTCGAGCTTGGTCAGCGCAATGCCGGTTATGCCGTTGGTCGCGACCGACTGGCGCACCAGCGCCGCATCGAACCAGCCGCAGCGACGCTTGCGGCCTGTGACGGTGCCGAACTCATGACCCTTCTCGCCGAGGAACTGGCCGATCTCGTCGGTCAGCTCAGTCGGAAACGGACCTTCGCCAACGCGAGTCGTGTAAGCCTTGGTGATCCCGAGGATATAGCCCAGCGACCCGGGGCCCATGCCGGAACCGGCGGCGGCCTGACCGGCGACCGTGTTGGACGAGGTGACGAAGGGATAGGTGCCGTGGTCGATGTCGAGCAGCGAGCCTTGAGCGCCCTCGAACAGGATGCGCGAACCCTTGCGACGCTCCTTGTCGAGCAGGCGCCAAACACTGTCCATAAACGGCAGCACGCGATCGGCGATCGAGGTCAGTTCATCCATGATCGTCTTGTGCTCGACCTCCGCGACGCCAAAGCCGCGACGAAGGGCATTGTGATGCGTCAGGATGCGCTCAACCTTGCCTTCGAGGGCATCGAGGTCAGCAAGGTCCATCACGCGAATCGCGCGACGGCCGACCTTGTCCTCATAGGCCGGACCGATGCCGCGGCGGGTCGTGCCGATCTTGGTGCCGCTGTTGGAGGCGGCGTCTTCGCGCATGCCGTCGAGTTCGCGGTGCAGCGACAGGATCAGGGTGGCGTTTTCAGCGATTCGCAGGTTGTCCGGCGTCACCTCGACGCCCTGATCCTTGAGGCGGCCGATTTCGGCAATCAGCGCATGCGGATCGACGACGACGCCATTGCCGATCACGGCTTTCTTGCCGGGGCGAACGACGCCCGAGGGCAGCAGCGACAGCTTGTAGCTGATGCCGTCGATGACCAGCGTATGACCGGCATTGTGGCCGCCCTGGAACCGGACGACGATATCCGCCCGCTCGGAGAGCCAGTCGACAATCTTGCCCTTGCCCTCGTCACCCCACTGCGAACCCACAACCACGACATTCGTCATTTCGAAATCCTGTCTATCGCGCAACAGACTGCGCCTTATCCAAACCCGCGCATCTATACTGTGTTGTTTTTGTGAAATCGACTCGTTATGCGGGAGAAATCGGCTTTTTGCGTGACAAAGCGCGGCCCCTCGCCTATCTCATCCGCAAGATCAAAGCCTTACGGCGCCCTCCCGACCAAATCCCGGTGCACTCCCTTGCTTCTCAGAGCCTATTTCTTTCTGACTGTCGCAACGCTTTTCTGGGGCGGCAACACCGTGGTCGGCAAGCTTGCCGTCGGCCATGTCAGCCCGATGGTGCTCAATTTTTCCCGCTGGACCATCGCGCTGATTATCATCTGTTCGATCTCGGTGCCGCAACTGAAAAAGGACTGGCCCCAACTCAAGCGCCACTGGCTGCTGCTGCTCGGCTATGGCGCGATCGGCTATACTGCCTTCAACGGCTTTCTCTATACCGCGCTCAAATACACGACCGCTGTCAACGGCGCGATCGAGCAGGGCGGCATTCCGGTTCTGATCTTCATCCTCAACTTCCTGCTTTTCCGTATCCCGGTTTCCGCAATCCAGATCCTCGGCTTCGTCATCAGTTTCGTCGGCGTGGCGATCACGGCAACGCGCGGCGACCTGGATGTCCTCCTGTCACTGGCGCTCAATTTCGGAGATGCATTGCTGCTGCTTGCCGTTGCTGCCTACGCCATCTACACGATCGCACTGCGCTGGAAACCGGTGATCCACTGGAAAAGTCTGATGGCGGCCTCCGCACTCGGCGGCGCAATCACCGGCCTGCCGCTCGTCCTCTGGGAAAAAGCCAATGGCACGATGATCCTGCCGGACGTCGCGGGCCTCGGCATGATCGCCTATGCCGCGCTGTTCCCCTCGCTCATTTCGCAGGTTTTCTATGTGCTGGGCGTCGAGGGCATCGGCGCCAACCGGGCCGGTCTGTTCATCAATCTAGTCCCCGTCTTCGGCACGCTTCTGTCGCTCGCGGTGATCGGGGAGGCCCTTCAACCGCTGCACCTGATCGCGCTTTCGCTGGTTCTCGGCGGCATCGCCATTGCCGAATGGGGCAAGCCCAGACCGGCCACCTGACGCGCCTTGCGCAAGGACTCGTGCCGACCGCCGGCAACCGCTCGCTTTAAGGCAGCACCCTGCACGCAATATGGTGCTTTTCCAAGCCCACCCAATTGTCCTATCGATTCCCTGGACACTTGCGAGGGAACCGACCATGGCCAAGCCATTCTTCTGGAACGAACTCAACACCGCCGACTTCGCCGGGCTTTCCCCCGACACGACCATCGCCATCCTACCGATCGCCTCGACCGAGCAGCACGGGCCGCATCTGCCGATCGCTACCGATGTCGCGATCGCAAACGGCATGCTCGCCGAACTGAAGAATCAGCGGCCGGACGATCTCGATTTCCTCGTTCTCCCGACCCAGGAGATTGGCAAAGCCAACGAACACATCTACGGGCCTGGCACGCTGTCTTTCAGCCCGGAGATCCTCATTCCCGCCTGGACCGCCATCGGCGCCAAGGTCGCGGAGGCCGGCATCCGCAAGATGGTCATCGTCAATTCGCACGGCGGCAATGTCGACGTCATGAGCATCGTCGCCCGCGAACTTAGAGTGCGCCACCAGATGGCCGTGGTGTCCACCCAATGGGGCCGCTTCGGCAATCCGGACGGCATGATCTCCGAGCACGAGACCAAATACGGCATCCATGGCGGCGAGGTCGAGACTTCGCTGATGCTCCATTTCCGCCCCGACCTGGTGCGCATGGACAGAGCAGAGAACTTCGTCTCGCGCGCCGAAGAAATGAAGGCCAACTCTAAATACCTGACCCCGCTACCGCCGCATTCGCTCGCTTGGATCGCGCACGATCTCAACCCCAATGGCGTCGTCGGCGATGCCTCCAGAGGTACAGCAGAAAAAGGCGAGGCGATCTGCAAGCATCAGGTCGCAGGCTTCGTCGAACTGTTGCGCGACCTCACGCGCTATCCGCTTGAGAATCTCTATTCGCGCTGATCATCGTCACGCATCGCATAGGCCTTCTCTCCCGGCTTTTCACTGGTCGGAATATGGCCCTTGCCCTGCAGTTCAACGATAAGCGTCAGCAGTTCCTGCATCAGGTATTCGACGAACAGGCTGGTCGTCGCATCAAGCGGCGCACGTGCGCGGGCAAAGAGCTTCATCGGCTGATGGCGCAACTGCGCTTCAAGCAGCGGCCGGAAGACCAGTTCCCCGGCGCGGCACTCGCTAATCACGTCGAGCGGATTGAGCAATGTCAGCCCCGCGCCGCATTTCACCAGTTGCTTCATGAGTTCCGACGAGTTGGTCTCTAGCACCGGCTCGACCGGCAGCGGAACCGGTGCAAGCGCCAGGTCGATGATGTTGCGAAGACTGGTGCCAGACTGCGCCAGCACCAGCTTTTCCTGCACCACATCGGCAAGATCGATCGGACCCACCTCGTGCGACAGCGGATGGCCGGGCGGCAGCACCACGCCGACCGGCACGTCGAAATTGGCGAGCGTCCGGATGCCGGGGGTTGCGGGAATGTTGAAGCCGAGGCCGATGTCCACCTCGCCGGTCAGCACCGGGTTGATGGTGGTCGAACCGCCGTCGTTGCGCAACTGGATGCGGACACGCGGATGGGCTTCGAGAAAGCGCGCCAGGATCACCGGCAGTGGTCCTGAGGCAAGCCCCACCGTCGTCACCAGTGTCACCTTGCCGGCCTGGGGCATTTTCAGGCCGCGAATGCGGGACTCGAGCTTTTCGTAGTTTTTCAGCACGTCGCGAATATGCTCGACACAAAGCTCGCCGGCAGCCGTCAGGCGAAGGCCACGCGGCAGCCGCTCGAAGATCGGCGCGCCCAGTTCCTCTTCAAACGCCAGGATCTGCCGGTTGACCGCCGAGGAGGCGACGTTGAGTCGCGCCGCCGCCTTGCGGATCGAGCCGCAACGGACGATTTCGTTGATGTATTGCAGCTTTCGAGAGTGGAGCACCGGGTCACCATTGCATAATTTTTAATCGAACAGCATCAATTGGGCACCGACCTGCACAGCGGTGCAAAAAAGGCATCAATGCGGACGAATTTTGATGCTTTTCAAAGCGCAAGGCAACCGCTCAAATGTGGAAAACGGAGCCCAATGGCGGAGCTTCGGCGAATGGACAGGGGAACTCGATCGACATGCGCGACACTCTCAGCAAGACCACCTTCCTCGCCCTTCTCGGGCTCGGAACGGCGCTTTCGGCCTCGCAGGCCTATGCCCTCGACGAGGTCAGCTACGGCACCAACTGGCTCGCCCAGGCCGAGCATGGTGGTTTCTATCAGGCCGTTGCCGACGGCACCTATGAAAAGTACGGCCTCAAGGTCACCATCGTCCAGGGCGGCCCGAACGCCGCCAATCGCGCGCTGCTGATTGCCGGCAAGGTCGATTTCTACATGGGCAGCCCGCTCGGCGAGATGGATGCCGTCAAGCAGGGCATTCCGCTGGTCGACGTCGCCGCGATCTTCCAGAAGGATCCGCAGGTTCTGCTCGCCCATCCCGACCAGGGGACCGAAACCTTCGCCGACCTCGCCAAGCTTGATGCGATCTTCATGGGCAAGGATGGCTATGTCACCTATTTCGAGTGGATGAAGAAGAACTATCCGGGCTTCAAGGACGAGCAGTACAAGCCCTACACCTTCAACCCGGCTCCGTTCATCGCCGATCCGAAGTCGGCCCAGCAGGGCTATCTGACCTCGGAACCCTATGAGATCGAGAAGCAGGCCGGCTGGGCGCCGAAGGTATTCCTGCTCGCCGACAACGGCTACAATCCCTATTCGACGATGATCACCACCACCGCCACCATGGTCGAGACCAAGTCCGACGTCGTCCAACGCTTCGTCGATGCCTCGATCGAGGGTTGGTACAATTATCTCCACGGCGACAACAAGCCCGCCAACGATCTGATCAAGAAAGACAATCCGGAAATGACGGATGGCCAGCTCGAATACTCCGTCGCCAAGATGAAGGAATACGGCATCGTCGAATCCGGCGAAGCGCTCGACAAGGGCATCGGCTGCATGACCGAGGAGCGCTACAAGAAGTTCTTCGACGACATGGTCTCGATCGGCGTGCAGACCGCCGACCTCGACTACACCAAGGCCTTCACCACCCAGTACGTCTGCAAGGGCGTCGGGATGGCGCTGAAGAAGTAGCAGGGGCAGGACACTCCTCCCCAACCCCGCCCCACAAGGGGGAGGGGCTTAACGTCGGGCTGCCGGCGACGCCACATGGTCTCTCCTCCCTTGTGGGGGAGATGGCCG
>DBUL01000052.1 GCA_002307905.1 Rhizobiaceae bacterium UBA1291 | reverse complement strand
CAATTCGATCAACTGGGCGCGCATCATGGCGCAGGTGGTCTATTATTTCACCGCCGCGATCTCGCTCGGCAGCCCGGACCGCAAGGTGTCGTTCACCGTACCGACCGGCAATTTCGGCGATATCTTCGCCGGCTACGTCGCCAAGAAGATGGGCCTGCCGATTGACAGGCTGGTGATCGCCACCAACGAGAACGACATTCTCGCCCGCACGCTGAAGACTGGCCGCTACGAGATGCGCGGCGTTTCGGCCACGACCTCGCCATCGATGGACATCCAGATCTCGTCGAACTTCGAGCGCCTGCTGTTCGAGGCCTATGACCGCGATGACAGCGCCATCCGTGCGGCGATGGAGAGCCTCAGGCAGTCCGGCGGTTTCGAGATCAAGCCGGATGCCCTCAAGGCGATCCGCAAGGAGTTCCGTGCCGGTCGCGCCAGCGAGAAGCAGGTGGCCTCGACCATCCGCGACACGCTGGCTGAGACCGGGTATCTGCTCGATCCGCACACCGCCGTCGGCGTGTTCGTCGCACAGAAGTTCGAAAAGCCATCNNAGCCATCAAGCCCCATGGTGACGCTTGCCACCGCCCATCCGGCGAAATTCCCGGCGGCGGTAAAATCGGCGAGCGGTATTGACCCCGCGCTTCCGGCGTGGCTTGCTGACCTGATGGACAGGGAGGAGCGCTTCGACATCCTGGACGCCGAGCTCAAGGCCGTCGAAACCTACATCGGCGCGCATGCCCGACAGGAAAGATAAGAAGTGCAGAAAGACAGATCGATGAATGTTGAGTGCACCCGGCTGCCCTCCGGGTTGACGGTCGTGACGGAAACCATGCCGCACCTTGAAAGCGTGGCGCTCGGGACCTGGATCAAGTCGGGAGCCCGCGACGAGATGGAAGGCGAGCACGGCATCGCCCATCTGCTCGAACACATGGCCTTCAAGGGAACGCACAAGCGCAGCGCCCGACAGATCGCCGAGGAAATCGAGAATGTCGGCGGAGAACTCAATGCCGCGACATCGTCGGAGACAACCTCCTACTATGCCCGTATTCTGAAGGACGACGTACCGCTCGCCGTCGATATCCTGGCCGATATTCTCACCGAATCCGTCTTCGACGAAGACGAACTCACCCGGGAAAAACACGTCATCCTGCAGGAGATCGGCGCGGCCAACGACACGCCGGACGATGTCGTGTTCGACCGCTTCTCCGAACTCGCCTATGCCGGCCAGCCACTCGGCCGGCCGATCCTCGGCACACCCGACACGGTGCAATCCTTCTCGAGCGCGGAAATACGCGCCTATCTCGACCGCAATTACACGACCGACCGGATGTTCGTGGTGGCGGCCGGCGCCGTCGATCACGATACCTTCGTTAAACAGGTTGAAGAACGGTTCTCGTCGGTGAAAACCAAGCCGGAGGTCAGCCCGATCGCCGAGGCAGCCCGCTATACCGGCGGCGAAGCGCGCGAGGAGCGCGACCTGATGGACGCGCAGGTGCTGATCGGCTTCGAGGGCCGCGCCTACCATGCGCGCGACTNNGCCTCGCAGATCCTTGCCAACATCCTCGGCGGCGGCATGTCCTCGCGGCTGTTCCAGGAAGTGCGCGAAATCCGTGGCCTGTGCTATTCGATCTATGCCTTCCACTGGGGCTTTTCCGACAGCGGCATTTTCGGCATCCATGCAGCAACCGGCGGCGAGGACCTGCCTGAACTGGTGCCGGTCATCATCGACGAGTTGCGCAAAGCGTCGCAAATGATCGACACCCAGGAAATCGATCGTTCGCGTGCCCAGGTTCGCGCCCAGCTTTTGATGGGCCAGGAGAGCCCCGCGGCACGTGCTGGCCAGATCGCCCGCCAGATGATGCTCTACGGCCGCCCGATCTCCAATCAGGAGATGATGGAACGGCTTGCCGGCATCACCCCGCAGCGGTTGACCGACCTCGCCGGACGGCTGTTCTTCGAGACGACGCCGACGCTGTCGGCCATCGGCCCGCTCACGCATCTGGCCCCGATGCACGAAATTTCCGGCGCACTTTCGGCCGGACGCACCGCATCGCTCAAGGCCGCCGGCTGACGCCGCGCCCGGATTGATTTGGATTGATCGAGAGCGGGCAGCGCGCCCGCCGGCTGATGCTTGAGGGGGTTCGATGACACGTTCGGTTTTTCGGTTTCTGTCGCGGCAGCCGGAAACACCGGAACTGAACAGCGCCAGCCATCTTCTGCGTCTGCCGCGCTACGACGACTTCGAACAGTGGCACGCGCTACGCCGCGACAGCCGCGCCTTCCTCCAGCCTTGGGAGCCGACCTGGCGGACGGACGAACTGACCGAACGCGCCTTTCGCGCCCGTGTGGTGCGCAACAGCCAGGAATTCCATTCGGGGCTCGCCGTTCCCTTTTTCCTGTTTTCCCAAGGCGATTATCTGCTGCTCGGCGGGCTTACCATCGGCCTCATTCGGCGCGGTGCGTCACAAAGCTGCATGATCGGATACTGGATGGGCGAACGCCATGCCGGCAAAGGCCATATGTTTGCCGCACTTCAACTGGCTATTCCCTATATCTTCAGGGGGCTAGAGTTGCACCGGATCGAAGCAGCCTGTATTCCGGACAACGAGAAAAGCATCCGGCTCCTTGNNAATCAACGGGCAATGGCGCGACCACGCGATGCTATCGCGTTTGCGCGACCGTGCCTCGGGGAACGGGAACAAAGAGAACTCATGACGTCTGACCGGAACAGGCGAGCGGCGACCGGCCAATGGCTGGCAGCCGTATTGGCCACGGCGATGCTTGCGTTCGTCGTTCTTTTCTCATCGCTTGCGCTTGCCGCGGAACCGGTGAAGATTGCCCGTGACGACACCGCCCTCGACCTCACCGCCACCACCGAGATCTACACCAACCAGGGCAATGCCTTCCAGGTCTCCACCGCGCCCAATGCCGACGGCAT
>DBUL01000111.1:3472-5310 GCA_002307905.1 Rhizobiaceae bacterium UBA1291 | reverse complement strand
AGAATCTGCGCATGCTCAAAGCCATGGGCTTCTCCGACGCCCGCCTTGCGAGCCTCACCGGCAAGCGTCCGAAGGAAGTGGCCGAGATCCGCAACGCGCTGAACGTCCGCCCGGTCTTCAAGCGTATCGACACATGCGCCGCCGAATTCGCCTCGCCGACGGCCTATATGTATTCGACCTACGAGACACCATTCGTGGGGCAGGCCCGTTCGGAAGCCCAGGTATCCGACCGCAAGAAGGTCGTCATCCTTGGCGGCGGTCCGAACCGCATCNNNNTCAACTGCAACCCGGAAACCGTGTCGACCGACTATGACACGTCGGATCGCCTCTATTTCGAACCGCTGACCGCGGAAGACGTGATCGAGATCATGCGCGCCGAGCAGGAAAAGGGCGAACTGGTGGGCGTCATTGTCCAGTTCGGCGGCCAGACGCCGCTGAAGCTGGCCGAGGCGCTGGAAAAGAACGGTATCCCGATCCTCGGCACGGCACCCGACATGATCGACCTCGCCGAAGACCGCGACCGCTTCCAGAAGCTCCTGATGAAGCTCGACCTCAACCAGCCGAACAACGGCATCGCCTATTCGGTCGAGCAGGCCCGCCTGGTCGCGTCCGAAATCGGCTTCCCGCTGGTCGTGCGCCCGTCCTACGTTCTCGGCGGCCGCGCCATGCAGATCATCCATGACGAGAACATGCTGCAGTCCTACCTGCTCGATACCGTTCCGGGTCTGGTGCCCGAAGACATCAAGCAGCGCTACCCCAACGACAAGACTGGCCAGATCAACACCCTGCTCGGCAAGAACCCGCTTTTGTTCGACAGCTACCTGACCAACGCCATCGAAGTCGATGTCGACGCACTGTGCGACGGCACCGACGTCTTCGTCTCGGGCATCATGGAGCACATCGAGGAAGCCGGCATCCACTCCGGCGACAGCGCCTGCTCGCTGCCGTCGCGCTCGCTCAGCAACGAAACCCTCGACGAGTTGGAACGCCAGACCAAGGCCATGGCCAAGGCACTGAACGTCGGTGGTCTGATGAACGTGCAGTACGCCATCAAGGACGGCGTTATCTACGTTCTGGAAGTCAATCCGCGCGCCTCGCGCACCGTGCCCTTCGTCGCCAAGACCATCGGCGCACCGATTGCCAAGATCGCCGCGCGCATCATGACCGGCGAAAAGCTGGATGCCGCGATCGCCGCCTACGGCGCCAAGCCCGATCCGCGCAACCTCAAGCACATCGCCGTCAAGGAAGCCGTCTTCCCGTTTGCCCGCTTCCCCGGCGTCGACACGCTGCTCGGCCCGGAAATGCGCTCGACCGGTGAAGTCATCGGCCTCGACACCGATTTCGCCCTGGCCTTTGCCAAGAGCCAGCTCGGCGCCGGCGTCGAACTGCCGCGCGACGGAACGGTCTTCGTCTCGGTCCGTGACGAGGACAAGGTGCGCGTCCTGCCCGCCATCAAGCTCCTGACCGAGATCGGCTTCAAGGTCATGGCGACCGGCGGCACCCAGCGCTTCCTCGCCGAACAGGGCATCGAGGCGATCAAGATCAACAAGGTTCTCGAAGGCCGCCCGCATATCGAGGACGCCATCCGCAACCGGCAGGTCCAGCTGGTGGTCAATACGACCGACAGCAACAAGGCGATCTCCGACTCGAAGTCGCTACGCCGCGCCGCCCTGATGCAGAAGGTGCCCTACTACACGACCATGGCCGGTGCGCTCGCCGCCGCCGAAGCCATCCAGGCGCTGAAGAAGGGCCAGCTCGAGGTTCGCCCGCTGCAGAGCTACTTCTGATCGAAACGACAGGTTCATGCGGAAAGGCAGGTGGCTCACCTGCCTTTTTTG
>DBUL01000111.1:336-3446 GCA_002307905.1 Rhizobiaceae bacterium UBA1291 | reverse complement strand
GCGAGAAAAAGAATGGCACCTGCCGCGGCGATGACCGGCACCGAGAGCTGGACGAGGGCCGCCTGGAAATTCGTAAGTCCGGCCAGCGCCCGGTACCAGATCACGTAGCCAAGACCGGACGTCACGGCGCCGGAGAAAATCGCAAGAAGAACACCGGTCCAGGACGCCGTTCCAACGACAAGCGCAAAGATCCCGAGCGGCACACACAAGGCCGATGCGTAGAGGAAATTGCCCGCCGTGGCCGCAAGCGGATTGACCGCTCCCCGGCCCTTCAGCGAGTAGACCCCCCAGGCAATCCCGGAAACCGCCATCAACAGACTACCCGCCGGGTCCGGCCGGCCGATGCCGGGCAGGATGAGATAGACGAAGGCGACGNNGGCGATGGTAAAGCCAAGCAGTTCGGCAAGGGTCAGGCTTTCACCCCGCATCAGGCTATAGCCAACCATGGTCGCCTGAACCGAAGTGAACAGGATGAGAGCACCCGTCGCGGCACCGAGATCGAGATAGGCCAGAGAGAAGGCCAGCGCATAGACAAGGAGTGCGGCCGCCGCCGGCCAGCTTCCGGCGCGAGGTCCGCCCGATGTGTCGCGCCTGCGGGCAAGCAGGACCAGGACGGCAGCGCCGGAAAGAACGCGCAGCGTCGTATAGCTTGCCCAGTCCAGCGAACCGGACCCCAGCGCCAATCGTGCCAGCAGGGAATTTGCCGCGAAAGCGATCATCGCCACGATTGTCAGCCAGACCACGGATCTCATGCCACCTCCCTCGCNNATCCTTCACCGTCCGTGACTGTGCCATCATCGGCACCAACCGCGGCTTCGTCAATCGGCGCCGCCCCCCAAATTGCCCCGTCGAAACACCGACAACCGCGTTTGAGAATTCCGCCGTCCCGCGCTACGATCGGCTTGGTCACCAAACCGGCTCGGTCCATGGCGAGCAGCATCGTTCTGGTTTTCGACGGAAGGTAAGATGAGACCGAGGCGGATCGCACCGCGATCCCATCCGAAGGCGACCTCACCACGCTTTGGGCAGCCGGAAAAGGTACACAAGCATGACTGACAAAACAGAAATCCTCAACGATCGCCTGTTCGGTGTCGATCCCGCAACCCTGTTCGACGCCTTTGCCGATCCGAAGAAACTGGCGCAGTGGTGGGGGCCCGACGGGTTCACCAATGTGATCCATGAATTCGACCTGAGGCCTGGTGGCCGCTGGGTCATCCTGATGAAGAGCGACGAAGGAGCGGAATTCCTCAATCATTCCACATTTCAGGAAGTCGCAAGGCCTGAGCGCATCGTTTTGCTCCATCACGACCCGATCCATGTCTTTATTCTGGAAATGGATTTTCGCGCAGAAGACGGCGGGACGCGCCTTTCTTGGCGCATGCTAATGGAGCCCAACGAGGAGAATATCCAGTTCAGGCAGTTTATCGCCTACGCGAATGAGCAGAATTTCGACCGGCTGGAGCGGGTATTGGGAATGGCCTGTGCCGGTGGGAACTGACCAGCTTCCCACCAGCCCCGCAAAAATCAACCTGAAATTGAAACCATTCGCGTCAGCTGCTATAATAGTCTTATCGCGGTTGGGAAAACGCCCTTGGCCAA
The DNA here is from genome assembly GCA_002307905.1 of Rhizobiaceae bacterium UBA1291. Taxonomy (GTDB): domain Bacteria; phylum Pseudomonadota; class Alphaproteobacteria; order Rhizobiales; family Rhizobiaceae; genus Allorhizobium. Next base: position 1,847 of record DBUL01000111.1, on the reverse strand, counting down.
GAACATCGTTATTCTGTTCGACGGAACATCGAACGAGATCGCAGCGGACCGCACCAATATCCTGCGCCTGTTCGGCACGCTTCGGCAGACTGACGACCAGATTGTCTACTACGATCCGGGAGTCGGCACTTTCGGGGCGGACAACGCCTGGTCGCGCGGGTGGCGCAAGACGGTGGAAGTCTGGGGACTGGCCACCGGCTGGGGTATCGACGCCAACGTGAAGCAGGCTTATCGCTTCCTGGTCGAGAACTACCAGGCCGCACCCCGCGACAAGGACGGCAAGAAGATCGGTGAGGACGACCGGATCTATCTCTTCGGCTTCAGTCGTGGCGCCTATACGGCCCGTGTTCTGGCCGGCTTCATCCACAGCCTCGGCCTGATCCGTCCGCAGCAACTCAACCTGTTGGACTATGCCTACCGCACCTACAAGGGCATTTCCGACCACAAGACGGCCGTTATCGACAAATCCCGCGCTGAGGACGATGGCAAATCGGCTTTTGCCGACATGCGCCTCTACGAGCGCACTCTCAAGGGCCATCGCCCGGCGATTGAACTGCTCGGCCTGTTCGACACCGTCGCCTCGGTGATCGAATCCGGCAAGATCGGCCTGAAATTGAAGACCCATCCGTTCACCCACCGTAATCCGAGTGTCCGCGCGGTCCGACACGCCGTTGCGATCGACGAACGCCGGACCATGTATCGCTCGGAACCCTGGACACCGGACCAGCCCTTCTGGGGAAGCCCCTTCCCGCCGCCAAAGGACCGGCCGATCGTGCCGCAGGACGGCAAGGAAGTGTGGTTCACCGGTGTGCACGGTGATGTCGGAGGCGGATCGCCTGAAGCCAGGAGCGCCCTGATCAAGGTGCCTCTGGCCTGGATGATCGAGGAGACCAAGCCCATGGGGCTCGATTATGCGACACGCACGGTCAACGAGATCGTACTCGGCAAGAACCCGAACAAGCCCTATGTCAAACCCGACGCCATGGCGCGAGCCCAGGATTCGATGAGCCTCGCGTGGCGTTTGGTCGAATACTTGCCACGTCGCGTTCCCGCCTCATCCTGGCGCCGCGGCGGCAAGGGCGGAGGTATCTATCTGCCACTCTGCGATCCGCGCTTCATCCCGGCAGGTGCGCTGATCCATCAATCGGTCGTCGATCGGTTGAATGGAGCGCCAGCNNACCCTGCCGAGCCAATACCGGATCGCACCCTGGGGGCCACTCACCGGTGCGTCAGCTGCCCCCTCCACCGACGAGAAAAATTAATCTCTGGAAATAGCGCAATCCAATCTGCTATAGTTTGCGGATCGTTGATTTGAACCGGTTCCGTAGCTTCGCTTCGGGACCTGTTTTCTTTTATGTCCAGCACCATGCGGGCATGAAATGCGAAGGAAGATGACATGGTTGAAAAGGTACCGATGACGCAGAGCGGCTTTGCGAAGCTGAACGAGGAACTGCGCTGGCGCCAGCAGGAAGAACGGCCCCGCATCATCGAGGCGATCGCCGAAGCGCGCG
>DBUL01000111.1:0-229 GCA_002307905.1 Rhizobiaceae bacterium UBA1291 | reverse complement strand
ATCAGATCGTCGGCGACCAGGAAGCCGACGTGAAGGCCGGCCGCATCTCGATCTCTTCACCGATCGCCCGGGCCCTGATTGGCAAGGAAGTCGGCGACAATATCGAAGTCGTGGCGCCCGGCGGCTCCAAGGCCTACGAGATCCTCTCGATCCACTGGGGCTGATTCTCGGCCCGGAAGGCTCATCCTTTGCCTCCCCTTGACGACATCACGGTAATCGCGCCGCATTT
>DBUL01000055.1 GCA_002307905.1 Rhizobiaceae bacterium UBA1291 | reverse complement strand
GACCCGGAGCCTGGGATCTTGCGTCTCTCCCCCAAACCCCGCGCCGGCCCCGCCTCGCCACAACGCCTTGTGGTGTATCCGCGACGGAACGAGGTCAGTTTAGATCGGGGCGAGCGGGCGGGGATGAAATTGTCGGTGTGGCTTTGATTCTCTTGCGGAATCGGTCGAGTTCTTCCCCGTCTGGTGGAGTTCGGTGCGGGATGCTTCGAGGCCCTCGGTGTGCGAGGGCACCTCAGCATGAGGTGCACGGCGGCGGGCCTCGCCGTGAGTCGCTGATGGGACTCCTCCAGCCAAGGCGCACCACGGTAGCCCTCACCCTGAGGTGGGAGCGCAAGCGGCCCTCGAAGGGCGAGGGCGGATCGTGGATGACGTCCGCCTTGCGCCCCTCACCAACAAAATCTGAGGTTCAGCCTTCGGCTAAGCCCTCGATCTTATAACCTCTCCCACAAAGGGGAAAGGTCGGACGTCGCGCGTTTCACGCCGGATCGTGCCAGGGGCGGGGTGTTTACACCGCCGGAACGTCGAAAATCTCGCCGGGGCGTAAAGCGCGGAAGCGGGCGGGGGAGATCGCGGCGGTGGAAAGCGCCTGTGACAGGTCCTCGACCGGGGCCTCGATCGCCTCATCGGTGAGCTGGAAGGCGCCGAAATGATGGCCGACGGCGTGGGCGGCGTTGCAGAGACGGAAACCTTCGACGGCTTCCGCCGGGTTCTGATGCTGGCCCTTCATGAACCAGCGCGGCTCGTAGGCGCCGATCGGCAGGTTGGCGAGGCGAAAGGCGCCGTGCTTTTCCGCCGCGGCGCGGTAGTTGATGCCGTCGTGAAAGCCGGTATCGCCGATGTGATAGATCTTGCCCGCCGGGGTCGACAGCACGAAGGCCGCCCAGAGCGCCATGCGCCGGTCGCGCAGGCCGCGCGCCGACCAGTGGTGGCAGGGCTCGGCATGGATGGAAAGGCCGTCCCAATATTGTAGCCGGTCGCCCCAGTCCATGTCGGAGATCTTGGCGTCGGGCAGGGCGCGATGGATGATCGTGTCGTTGCCGAGCGGGGTGACGATGTGCGGTCCGTGCTCCTCGGTGAGCCGGGCGAGCGTGGCAAGGTCGAGATGGTCGTAGTGATTGTGGGTGACGAGAACGATGTCGATCGGCGGCAGGTTTTCGAAGGCGATGCCGGGCTCGGCCACGCGCTTCGGTCCGGCAAAGGAAAACGGGCTGGCGCGCTTCGACCAGACCGGGTCGGTCAGGATGTTGAGGCCGGCCACCTGGATCAACAGCGTGGCGTGNNTGGCCGATCATCGTGACGCGCAGGTCGGCGCCATCGACCCTTGCCCGCGGGGCTGTCGGGCCGGGGCCATGCGACACGCGTTTCGGCCAGCGGGCGCGCTTGCCGTTGGTGCGCCATTTGAGAAGGTCGCGCATGCCGCCGGGCTCGACGCCCTCCGGGTTGAAGAAGCGCGTGCCGTCGAAATGGTCCGAGACAGGGCCGGTATAGTAAGGATTGGCGGGGTTGGNNTTGGCTGACATGGACGACCGTGACCGTTGTGGGAGAGGTCAATTTGGGGACGCGCGCGGCGCTTGGGAAGGTGCGGGCTCTCCGAATCCGCGCCTTTGCCCGCCAGCCTTGACTTTTCCGGCCCTTTGCTGTTAATCGCCCCAATCTGCGAAGAGACAAGCACTCCGAGCCGCCGACCGGGACCCGTCAAGGTATAAAGAGATCCCGGAGGTCAACACCCGACAGCGCGATGCGCCCTCGGGTGCATTTTGGCTTTGCGTCTTGTTTTCAGCGCGGGAAAGACCGACGTTTCGGGGATCCGAAACGATAAGGAAGAGCCGATGTTTGAAAACCTCCAGGACCGTCTTGGTTCCATCCTGAATGGACTGACCGGCCGTGGCGCCTTGTCGGAAGCCGATGTTTCCGCCGCGCTGCGCGAGGTGCGTCGCGCGTTGCTGGAAGCCGACGTGGCGCTCGAGGTCGTGCGCAACTTTACCGATCGGGTCCGCGAGAAAGCCGTCGGCGCCGCCGTTTTGAAGTCGATCAAGCCGGGGCAGATGGTCGTCAAGATCGTCCATGACGAGCTGGTTGAAATGCTCGGCTCCGAGGGTGTTTCCATTGATCTCAATGCGCCGGCCCCGGTCGTCATCATGATGGTCGGCCTGCAGGGCTCGGGCAAGACCACGACCACCGGCAAGATCGCCAAGCGGCTGACCGACCGCGAGAAGAAGAAGGTCCTGATGGCCTCGCTCGACACGCGTCGTCCGGCCGCCCAGGAGCAGCTACGCCAGTTGGGGGTGCAGACCGGCATCGACGTGTTGCCGATCATCGCCGGCCAGTCGCCGACCGATATCGCCAGCCGCGCCGTGCAGGCCGCCAAGCTCGGCGGCCATGACGTCGTCATTCTCGACACCGCCGGCCGCACCCATATCGACGAGCCCTTGATGGTCGAGATGGCCGACATCAAGAAGAACGCGAAGCCGCATGAAATCCTGCTGGTCGCCGACAGTCTGACTGGTCAGGACGCCGTCAACCTCGCCCGCAATTTCGACGAACGCGTCGGCATCACCGGCCTGGTCTTGACCCGCATGGACGGCGATGGCCGCGGTGGTGCGGCGCTTTCGATGCGCGCCGTCACCGGCAAGCCGATCAAGCTGATCGGCGTCGGCGAGAAGATGAGCGAACTCGAGGAGTTCCATCCGCGCCGCATCGCCGACCGCATCCTCGGCATGGGCGACATCGTTTCGCTGGTCGAAAGGGCGGCGGAGAATATCGACACCGAAAAGGCGGCCGCCATGGCCGCCAAGATGGCCAAGGGCAAGTTCGACCTCGATGACCTCGCCGACCAGCTGCGCCAGATGCAGAAGATGGGCGGCATGGGCGGCATCATGGGCCTGATGCCCGGCATGGGCGGCATGAAGGACAAGATGGCCGCCGCGGGCCTGAACGACAAGTTGTTCGGCCGCCAGATCGCCATCATCCAGTCGATGACCAAGGCCGAGCGGACCAATCCCGATATTCTGAAGCATTCCCGCAAGAAGCGCATTGCAGCCGGCTCCGGCACGGACGCCGCCGAAATCAACAAGCTGCTCAAGATGCATCGCCAGATGGCCGACATGATGAAGGCCATGGGCGGCAAGAAGGGCGGCGGCATGATGAAGCAGATGATGGGCGGCCTGGCCGGCAAGATGGGTCTTGGTGGCATGGGTGGCATGGGTGGCATGCCGGACCTGTCCAGCCTCGACCCGAAGCAGCTC
>DBUL01000047.1:4624-5556 GCA_002307905.1 Rhizobiaceae bacterium UBA1291 | reverse complement strand
GCCTGGGTCAGGCGCGCCATGTCGGGCCGGAAGTGCTCCAGCCTGTCCGCGATCGCGGCCGCAGGCGCGGCGCCCACCAGTCCGCTGGCGGCTTCGGCGCGCGCAAGCGCCACCTCGAAGCGGAGCATGGCGGCAAGATCCGCCGCCTCCCCCAGCATTGCCGATACTTCGGCATCGCCGAGCAGGCGGTTATGATAAGGCAACATCGTCAACGCCATAAGTCAAACGCACTCCAATACGAAGGCCTAACCCTCACCAAAACCGTTGCCGATCGTCAACAATTATCAACGATCAAGGCACGCAACCGCTAAAAGACGGCGCGCCCTCCCAATGCTGGGAGAGGCTCGCCGCCCGCGCTGGAGCCTAGGGTCAGATGTCGAAGAACACCGTCTCGTTCTCACCCTGAAGGTGGATGTCGAACGTGTAGGTGTCACCTTCGCGATTAGCGATCAGGGTCGGCACACGTACCTTGTGCTCGATACGGGCGAGTATCGGATCTGCCGCGTTCGCCTCGACCTCGTCGGAGAAGTACATGCGGGTGTGCAGACCGATATTGATGCCGCGTGCCACGATCCACATCGTGATATGCGGCGCCATCAGCCGACCGTCGCTAAACGGCACGCGGCCGGGCTTGATCGTCTCGAAGACGAATTCGCCGGTATCCATGTGGGCCGCGCATCGGCCCCAGCCGAGGAATTCCGGGTCGGCTTTGCCGCGCGTTTCCGACGGGCTGTTGTACAGACCATCGGCATCAGCCTGCCAGATCTCGACCATTGCGTCCTTCAGTGGCGTGCCCGAGCCGTCGATGACGTGACCGCGAATGGTGATGCGCTCACCCCTCGTCTTGTCATTGTGGAGCGGGCCGGAGCCGAGATCCTTCTCATATACGCCCTCGATGCCGGTGAAACTGGGGGTACAGCCGATATGGACGT
>DBUL01000047.1:0-4579 GCA_002307905.1 Rhizobiaceae bacterium UBA1291 | reverse complement strand
GCGGATCGCCTTCGAAATACATCTGGGTGATCAGCCGCTGGGCAAAGCCGTGGCCGAAGATCGAGAAGTGGATATGCGCCGGGCGCCAGTCGTTGACGCCGTTCGGCCAGGGATAGGGGCCGGGCTTGATCGTCTTGAACCAGTAATAACCGTCCTCGTCGGCGATGGTGCGGCCCACGCCGCCGAAATTCGGATCGAGCGGCGCGAGATAGGTATCCTTCTTGTGCCGGTAGCGGCCACCGGCATTGGCCTGCCAGAACTCAACCAGTGCGCCGGCAACGCCCTTGCCCCGTTCATCGACGACGCGGCCATGGACGAGGATGCGCTGACCGATCGGGCTCTCGCCTGGCTTGGCGTAGTTGACGATCAGATCGTTGTCGAACTTGTTCAGGATGCTGTGGCCAAACACCGGACCGGTGATCTCACTCTTTGTACCTTCGAGCGAGATCAGCGCACGCTGCGGCGAGCGTAGCACGCTTGTCTTGTACCAAGGCGTATAAGCTGGCGGGTGCATCTCGCGGTCGCGGGGGAAAAATGCCCCCGTTTCTGGCATGACGTTCTTCATCTTGCTTCCTCCTCCGTCTTATTTTCGGCTTCCATGTCCTGAAGCGCTGTCCTGGCGATCTTGATCGCATGATTGGCCGCCGGCACACCGGCATAGATGGCAACGTGCAGCAGTGCTTCCATGATATCCTCCGGCGTCGCGCCGGTGTTTTTCGTCGCCCGCACGTGCATGGCCACCTCGTCGTGGTGGCCAAGGGCGGCGAGCAGCGCAATGGTCACCATCGAGCGCTCGCGCTTGGTCCAGTTCGGTCGCGACCAGACATGGCCCCAGGCAGCCTCCGTGATCAGGTCCTGGAACGGCTCGTCGAAGGCGGTCTTCGACTTTTGTGCCTGGTCCACATAGCTGTCGCCGAGCACGCTGCGGCGGGTCGCCATACCCTGATGGTAGCGGGGAGACTTTTCCGGGGCTTCGCTCATGTCAGTCCTTCATGCCTTCTTGAGAAACGATTGCAGCAGTTCGGCCAGTTCCTCCGGCTGCTCGACGCAGGGAATATGACCGCAGCTCTCGATGATCTCGAAGCGGGCGTTCGGGATGGCGGCAGCCATCGCCTCGACCAGTTCCGGCGGGGTGGAGCCATCCTGATCGCCCACAAGGCAGAGAACGGGGACGGAAATCGTTGGGAGCGCATCGGTGAAATCGGTGTCGCGGATCGCCGCACAGGTGGCGGAATAGCCGTCCGCAGGCTGGCGGGTCATCATCAGCCGGTAGCCGGCGAGATCGTCAGCGCGCTCCCGATGGAAGTCCGGAGTGAACCAGCGCTCCATCACATTGTCGCCTATGCTCTCGAGACCATCCTTGGCGATGGCATCGATGCGCGCGTTCCAGACGTCGGCCGAGCCAATCTTGGCCGCGGTGTCGCACAGCACCAGTCTCTTCACCAGATCCGGCCGTTTCTGCCAAACGCCCTGGCATACGAGTCCGCCCACCGACAGGCCGCAGAACACCGCGCGCTTGATTCCGACATGCTCGACCAGGGCAATCAGGTCATCGACCAGGTCGCCCATGCCGAAAGGCTTGTCGGCGCCGCCGGTCAGGCCATGGCCGCGGCTGTCGTAGAGCAGCACGGATATATCTTCGCTGATTTCGTCGAACAGCGGCAGCCAGATGCGGAAATCCGTGCCGAGCGAGTTCGAGAAGACGACGAGATTCCTCGCGTCGGGCTCGCCGAGAAGTTCGTAGTGAACGGTGATGCCGTTGATGGTGGCGAAGGCCATGGGATTCTCCTCACTGGATGGAAGGTTATTCGATGCATTTCGGTGGGTAAAATGATATTTCCTCCCCTATCCATAATCAAACTGGTATGAATCATGGATCAGAGGATCAAGTTCAGACACCTTCAGACTTTCCTTGAGGTCGCACGCCAGAGGAGCGTGGGCAAGGCCGCAGATGCACTGGCGATCACCCAGCCGGCGGTGACCCGGACGATGCGGGAACTCGAGGACATCCTTGGCGTCTCCCTGCTGGAGAAGGACGGCCGGGGCATCCGCGTCTCGCATTTCGGAGAAATATTCCTCAAGCATGCCGGAGAAAGCCTCGCCGCCGTGCAGCGCGGAATGGACTCGCTTGCCCAGGCGCTCAAATCGGAAGGTCCGCCCATCCGAATTGGAACATTGCCGACCGCGTCCGCGACCATCATGCCCGATGCGGTGGCCGAATTCCTGGCGATCGGAACGGGCAGCCAGGTCACCATCGTCTCGGGAGAAAACCGCGTCCTGCTCAATTCCCTCAGACTGGGTGAATTGGATCTGGTGGTCGGGCGGCTGGCGGCACCGGAGTACATGACCGGCCTTACCTTCGAACCTCTCTACAGCGAGGAGGTGGCGATCATCGTTTCACCCAACCACCCGCTGCTCGCCCGACGCAACTTCACGCTCGGGGCGCTGGCGAACTTCACCGTGCTGATGCCGACGAGGAGCTCGGTCATCCGGCCCTTCGTCGACCGGCTGCTGCTGACCAACGGCATTCCGGACCTGCCGAACACGGTAGAGACCGTGTCTGATTCCTTCGGCCGCGCCTTCGTCACGCGTCATAATGCCATATGGTTCATTTCGCGCGGGGTGGTGGCCGACGAGTTGCAGAGCGGCCGGCTCGCGGAACTTGAGATCGACATGGGCGAGACGCGGGGTGCGGTCGGACTGACGACCCCGGCGGCCGTAGAGCCAAGTGCTGCGCTTGCCCTAATGAAACAGACGATCCGCAACCATGTGGCGGCGCGGACCGCGCTGATCTGACCCGTCAGTGCGCCTCGTCCCAGTTATGGGCGGCACGGGCATCCACCTTGAGCGGCACGCGCATGGAAACGGCCGGCATGGCGGCATGCTCCATGGTCTCAACGATGATCCGCATGGCGGCCTCGACCGCCTCGTCCTCGACCTCGAAGATCAGTTCGTCGTGAACCTGCAGGAGCATGCGCGCCCGCTCCTTGAGACCGGCCGTCTCGAGCACCGGTTCGACCTTGATCATGGCGCGGCGGATGATGTCGGCGGCCGAACCCTGGATCGGGGCGTTGATCGCGGCCCGCTCGTTGAAGGCGCGCATCGAGGGGTTGGACGACTTGATTTCCGGATAGTGGGCGCGGCGGCCGAAGATGGTTTCGACATAGCCGTTTTCGCGCGCAGACGCCTTGGTGCTCTCCATGTAGTCCTTGATACCGGGGAACCGCTCGAAATATCTCTTGATATATTCACCGGCTTCCGACCGTTCGATGCCGAGCTGGTTGGCCAGCCCGAAGGCGGAAATGCCGTAGATGATGCCAAAGTTGATCGCCTTGGCGCGGCGGCGCACTTCCGAAGGCATGCCCTCGACCGGCACGCCGAACATTTCAGACGCCGTCATCGCATGAATGTCGATGCCGTCGGCAAAGGCCTGGCGCAATTGCGGGATCTCGGCGACATGGGCCAGCACCCTGAGTTCGATCTGGCTGTAGTCGGCCGACAGCAACTTGTGGCCTGGGGTCGCGACGAAGGCCGTGCGGATCTTGCGGCCTTCGGCCGTGCGCACAGGGATATTCTGCAGGTTCGGTTCGGAGGACGACAGGCGGCCGGTCGTGGTTGAAGCGAGCGAATAGCAGGTGTGAACCCGTTTCGTCTGGGGGTGGACGAAACTCGGAAGGGCATCGGTATAGGTCGACTTCAGCTTGGTCAGCTGGCGCCAGTCGACGATCTTGCGCGGCAGCGGCGCGCCTTCAGCCGCAAGGTCCTCCAGCACCTGGGCCGAGGTCGACCACTGGCCGGTCTTGGTCTTCGAGCCGCCTGGCAGGCCCATGCGGCCGAACAGGATGTCTCCGAGCTGCTTGGGCGAACCGATGTTGAAGCGTTCGCCGGCGAGTTCATAGATCTCGTCCTCGAAGGCGGCGGCCTTCTTGCCGAGTTCGCCGGAGAGGCGCGACAGGATCTGGCGGTCGATCGAGATGCCGCGCTCTTCCATGTCGGCGAGCACGGGCACCAAGGGGCGCTCCAGTCGCTCGTAGATGCGGGTCAGCTTGTCGGCGGCGAGCCGGGGTTTCAGCACCATCCACAGGCGCAGCGTCACATCGGCATCTTCCGCGGCATAGGCGGTCGCCTTGTCGATATCGACGTGGTCGAAGGTGACCGATGACTTGCCGGTGCCGGCGACGTCCTTGTAGGCGATCGGCGTATGCCCCAGCCAACGCTCGGACAGGCCGTCCATCCCGTGATTGCCCTTACCGGCATCCAACACGTAGGACATCAGCATGGTGTCGTCGAAGCCTTTGATGACGATGCCGTGGCGCTTCATCAGCAGGTAGTCGTATTTGAGGTTCTGCGCGACCTTGAGGATCGACGGGTCCTCGAGCAGGCCTTTGAGCACCGCAAGCGCCGCCTGCATGGGCATCTGCCCTTCCGCCAGTTTCAGACCGTCGCTGAACAGGTCGTCGCGGCCGGTCTTGTGGCCAAGCGGCACATAGGCGGCGCGAATATCGGTCGAGCCGGGCTGCTGCCCGTTGTCGGCGGTGGCGAGCGAGAAGCCGACCAGTTCGGCCAGCATCGGATCGAT
>DBUL01000060.1 GCA_002307905.1 Rhizobiaceae bacterium UBA1291 | reverse complement strand
GAGATAGCCGAGGCGGCCGAGATCCTGCACCGAATTGGCCGCACCCGTCGTCAGGATCTCGATCATGCGCGGATCTCCTTGACGACGAAACGGATACGGTCACCGGCACGAAGGGCGGCCGGAGGTTCGCGCAGCGGATCGAAGAGATGAAAATCGGTATGGCCGAGAATGTGCCAGCCGGAGGGCGCCGTCAGCGGCATGATGCCGGCCTGGGCGCCGCCGATGATGACCGAGCCTTCCGGAACCCCCATGCGCGGCACGGCCCGCCGCGGCAGCGCGAGCATAGGATCGAGCCCGGAAAGATAGACGAAACCGGGCATGGCCCCGACGGCCGCGACCGAATAGACGGGCGCGGCGTGCATCGCGACCAGGCGTTCCACCGTCAGGCCCTTTTCTTTGGCGACATCGGACAAATCACTTCCGTCATTGCCGTAGACGACAGGGATCTCGACCAGACGGCCGGCGGCCGGTGCGGCAGCCNNCAGATGAGCTTCAAGCTTGTCCGGATCCAGGCGGAGGGGATCGAACAGGATCATCAAATTGTTCATGCCTGGCGCAACCTCGCGGACGCCCGGCAGCGTCTTCAGCTCTTCGGTGAAGACCCAGATGCGTTCCTGCAGCGAAGGATCGAAGACCGGACCGGCTACATCGAACAGGAGCGTCCCCGCCCCTTCCGCGCTCACCTTCGGTTTGCCCCCGTGCTCTTGCATGCCCGCCTTCATCGTTGTCGCCCGCCTTGTGATATATCAGAATGCAGTGGAGAGCCAAAGCATTTCTTCGTCCGGCCATTGTGCATTCGCTTTGGCTCGACCTACAATCCGGAAAGACTGAAGCATAAGGAGCGTAAGCGGCATGGCACTCAGCGTCGACCTCAATTCCGACATGGGCGAAGGCTTCGGCGCCTACCGCATGGGTGACGACGATGCGATGCTGTCGATCGTCAGTTCGGCCAATATTGCCTGCGGCATGCATGCGGGCGACCCCGAGATCATGGCTTCGACCTTTGCCATCGCCAAGGCGAAGGGCGTCGCCGTCGGCGCGCATCCGGGCTTCCCCGATCTCTGGGGTTTCGGGCGGCGCAACATTCCCTTTTCCGCCGACGAGATCGAGCGGCTGGTCGCCTATCAGATCGGTGCGGCGCAGGCGCTTTCGACCTATGCCGGGCACCCGATCACCCATGTGAAGGCGCATGGCGCGCTCGGCAATCTCACCCAGCAGGACGAGAGCGTGGCCCGGGCCGTCAACAATGCGATCAAGGCCGTCAATGCGAAGCTTGTCTGCCTGACCATCGCGCTTGGCCACCAGGAGCGCCTGGCGCGCGAGATGGGGCTGGAATGCCGCTCCGAGATCTTCGCCGATCGGGCCTATACCGACGAGGGCTTCCTGGTTCACCGCAGCCAGCCCGGCGCCGTAATCCACGATGCGGATACAGCCGCGGCCCGCGTGGTGCGCATGGTGAGGAACGGCGCGATCGAGACGATCACGGGCCGCGTCATCGTCACCCCGATTGACTCGATCTGCGTGCACAGCGACACGCCGTCTGCCGTCGACATCGCCCGGACCATCCGCGCGGCGCTGGAAGCCGACGGCATCGCCATCGCCAACTTCCTGCGTTGACGGAGCCGAGATGGACCTTTCGACGATCGAGAGACTGATGCAGATGCTGGAGAACTCCACGCTCAACGAGTTGGAGGTCAGCGAGAACGGCATGCGCATCCGTCTGGCCAAGACCGCAGGCCGCATTGCCGGGGTAGCGACGACCGGCCTGTTGCCGCACGACACGCCGGAGGCCATGGCGGCCGCCGAGATCGCCGCGCTGATGGCGCTACCCGAGATTGCCGATACCGACGAAGCTGTGATCGTTGCCGGCCTGTCCGGCACATTCTACCGCGCGCCTGCGCCCGGCGCGGAGCCCTATGCGCAGGAAGGAGATCTGATCGAGGAAGGCGAGACGCTTGCCTTAATCGAGGCGATGAAGATGCTCAACCCCGTGGAGGCGACGCGCAGCGGTCGCATCGTTTCGATTCTCGTCGCGGATGGCGAGCCGGTCACGCCGGGCACGCCGCTCATCCTGCTTTCCTCGGACTGATGCGCATGTTCGACAGTGTTCTGATCGCCAATCGCGGGGAGATCGCCTTGAGGATCCTCAGGGCTTGCCGCGACCTTGGCCTCAAGACCATCGCCATCCATTCGGAAGCCGATCGCAATCTCCGCCATGTGGCGCTGGCCGACCAGGCCTTGTGCATCGGGCCGGCGCCGGCCGCGCGCAGCTATCTCGACCATAACGAAATTCTGCTCGCGGCCCACCTGACCGGCGCGGGCGCCATCCATCCGGGCTACGGTTTCCTTTCCGAAAACGCCAACTTCGCCGAAATGGTCGAACGGGCCGGATTGACGTTCATCGGCCCGCCGTCGGCGGCGATCCGGGTGATGGGCGACAAGGTCGCCGCCAAGCGGGCGATGATCGCGGCCGGCGTGCCCTGCGTTCCCGGACCCGACAGCGCCCTGCCGGATGACACAGTGCGCATTGCCGCGATCGGGGTAGAAACCGGCTATCCGCTGATCGTCAAGGCATCTGGCGGCGGTGGCGGGCGCGGCATGCGCATCGTTCACGATCCAGACGCCCTCCTCGGGGCGGTCCAGATGGCGCGCGAGGAGGCGGGGCGGGCCTTCGGCAATCCGGAGGTTTATGTCGAGCGTTTTCTCGAATTCCCCCGCCATGTCGAGATCCAGGTGCTGGCCGACAATCACGGCAATGCAGTTCATCTTGGCGCGCGCGACTGCTCCACCCAGCGACGGCACCAGAAACTGATCGAAGAGACACCACCGCCCGGCATCGATCCGGCCGCCATCGATGCGATCGGAAGGCGCTGCGCGGCGGCGTGCCAGGCGATCGGCTATCGCGGTGCCGGCACGTTCGAATTCCTCTACGAGGACGGCGCGTTTTACTTCATCGAGATGAACACC
>DBUL01000165.1:2978-8097 GCA_002307905.1 Rhizobiaceae bacterium UBA1291 | reverse complement strand
CGAAGGCCGCGCTGGAAGCGCAGCAGGCCAGGCAGCGCCAGGCGCAAGGCGCGCTCGGGCGGGCTCGCGCGCTTGGTTCCATCGGCCCGCGCGCCGACCTTGAGGACGCCGCGCTCGCACTTGAAGGTGCACAACAAGATACGGTGCGGTTCCAGGCCGCGCTCGACCAGGCCGAGAAACAGGTGGCCCAGTATACGATCAAGGCGCCGATCAGCGGCGTCGTGCTCGCGCGCGGCGTCGACCAGGGGCAAATGGTCGATCCCCAGACCGAGCTCTTCGTCATTGCCGATATGAGCGCGCTGGTAGTCGAAACCGACATCGATGAACTCTACTCGGCCCATGTCCGGGAAGGCCTGAGGGCGCTGCTGAGGCCGATCGGGTCCAGCGTGGCAAGAGGCGGAAAGGTGGTCTTCGCCGCACCGACCGTGGACAGCGCGACCGGCGGACGCAAGATCAAGATCGCCTTCGACGACGCCGTCGACTTGCCGGTCGGCCTGACGGTCAACGTCAATGTCATCGTCAAGGAGGTCGATCGCGCGCTTTCATTGCCGCGAAGCGCGATCGTGACAGAAGGCGCGCAAAGCCATGTCGTCGTCATCGCCAATGGGGTGGCGGAACGACGCGACATCCGCTTCGACGATTGGCCATCCGAGCGCGTGATCGTGACCGAGGGCCTCTACGCCGGCGATATCGTCATCCTCGAGCCGGCGGCAGTGAAGCCCGACGAGAAGGTATCAGCAGAGTAGAACAATGCTTTACTCTTTCAAATTCGCCTGGCGATACCTCGCTTCGAGCAAATTACAAACGGCGCTTCTGGTGCTGGGCGTGGCGATCGGCGTCTTCGTGTTCGTCTTCATCAGCGCACTGATCGGTGGACTGGGCAGCTTCCTCGTCGACCNNACGTGACGGTCGAGGCACCCAGCCGCGACGCCCCGCTGCTGGTCACGGGCCCGGCCTCCGCCCACGCCGTCTTCCAGCGGGCGGTGGGACAGCGCGAAGTGCTGCGCACGGCGGACGCCTTCCTGCCCGCGATCGAGGCACTCCCCGGCATCAGGGCCACGTCGCCGCAGATTGTCGGCAATGGCTTCGTGATCCGCGGGCAATCGCGCGCGCCGGTGGCCGTCACCGGCGTTGCGCCGGAAAAGGTCTCGACCATCGCCGATATTGCCGGCAACCTCGTGGCAGGAGAGGCGCTCCTTACGCATTCGACCGTCCTCATCGGTAAAACGCTCGCAGAAGACCTCGGCATCGGGGTAGGCCAGTCGATCAACCTGCAATCTGACCGGGACGTCGAGCGCGCGCTCATCGTGGCCGGCATCTTCTCCTTGGGTGTGGACGCGCTCGACGCCAGGGCCGCCTTCATCAGCCTGGCTGCGGCCCGCACGCTCTTCGATCTCGAACAGGGGATCAGCCGGATAGAGATCAAGCTCGAAGACCTGAATGGGGCGGACGCCTATGCCCTGAGGATCGCGGCCCTGACCGGGTTGAAGGCGACGCCGTGGACCGAGGGGAACGCCCAATTGCTCGACGGCCTGCGGGCCCAGGCAAACTCCGGAGACCTCATCAAGGCCTTTTCGCTCATCACGATCGTGATCGGCGTCGCCAGCGCCCTGCTATTGTCGACCTACCGCCGGCGTCCCGAAATCGGCATCATGCGCGCTTTCGGCGCGAGCCGCGTGTTCGTTGTGGCCGTTTTCGTGATCCAGGGCACGCTGATCGGGATCATAGGGGGCGTGGTCGGCGCAGGGCTTGGCTATCTGGCGCTTTCCCCCTTTCCCATCCCTGAGAACGCACCGCGCGGCGGCCTACCCATCGACGTTCGTCAGGGGGCTTACGGGCTGGCGATCCTGTTGACGACCATCGGCGCCATGGTCGCGTCCATCCTGCCCGCCAGGGCAGCGGCACGGGTGGATCCGGTCGAGGTGATTGGCCAATGAGCACGCTGGTCGAGGTTCGGGAACTGGTGAAGACATTCGGCGAGGGCGAGACCGCGACGCCCGTGCTGCGCGGCCTCGACATGATGCTGGCGGAAGGCGACCTCGTCGCCCTGCTCGGCCCCTCTGGCTCGGGCAAGAGCACGCTTCTTTCCATCCTCGGCACGCTCATGCGGCCCACATCGGGTCGCCATGTGATGCTCGGCGAAGACATGATCCGCGCACGCGATGCGGAACTGACGGAGTTTCGCAACCGGCACATAGGCTTCGTCTTCCAGTTCCACCACCTGCTTCCCGATTTCACCGCTCTCGAAAATGTCATATTTCCAACGGCCGTCGCCGCCGGCCGCGAAACCCACGCCGCCAGGGCGCGGGGCAAGGAATTGCTTCACCGGGTCGGCTTGGCGGATCGCATCGATTTCCGCGCGACACAGCTCTCCGGCGGGCAGAAGCAGCGCGTTGCGATCGCGCGGGCTCTGATGAACGGTCCTGAACTGGTTCTTGCGGACGAGCCGACCGGAAACCTCGATCGTGAATCGGCGAGCCGGGTCATGGCCTTGATCAGGGAGATCAACGAGGAAGAGCGGACGACATTTCTCATCTCCACTCATGACGAGAAAGTCGCCGCGGCCTGCAAGCGCCAGATACAGCTTAACGACGGAACCACTGTTGCCTTTGAATAGTCCGCTAGAGGCCCTGACCGGAACATGACCCTTCGGCAGAAGCCGTGGCCGATGCGCCGCCCCCGTCCGCGAGACGGATTGCTGGCGGCGGCTTGCGCGGTTATCAAGGTAAGGCTTCGCAAACGATGTCGCGGAAGGGTCTTGCCTTGAGTCGCATCTTCCTTCCATCTTTCGTCACCGACACACCAGGATCAAGCCAATGCCGCACCCCATGACCCGCCATCCCATCCTTCGTTTCCATGGCGCCGCCGGCACGGTGACCGGATCCTGCTTTTTGCTCGATCTCGGCCAGGCCAAGGTGCTGGTCGACTGCGGTATGTTCCAGGGGTCGAAGAGCGAAAAGGAGTTGAACTACCGCGAGTTCCCCTTTGACGCCTCCGAGATCAACGCGGTCATACTGACCCATGCGCATATCGATCACTCCGGTCTTTTGCCGAAGCTAAGCAAGGCCGGCTTCGACGGGCCGATCTTTGCCACGCGCGGCACGGTGGACCTGTGTTCGGTCATGCTGCCGGATTCGGCGCATATTCAGGAGACCGAGGTCGACCAGCTCAACCGCCGCAACCAGCGCCGTGGCCGAAACACTGTCGAGCCGATCTACGATGCCGGCGATGCCGCCCGCGCCGTAACGATGATGCGCTCGGTGCCGATGAAGACCTGGCAGCAAGCGGCACCCGGCCTGCGCTTCCGCTTCTGGAATGCCGGCCATCTGCTCGGCTCCACCTCGGTGGAGATCGAGATCGAGACGCGCGAGAAGGTGCTGCGGCTGCTGTTTTCCGGCGACATCGGCCCGAGCCACAAGTTGCTGCAATATGATCCGGAAGCGCCGCAGGATTTCGACTATGTGGTCTGCGAGAGCACTTATGGCGACACCGATCGCGACATCATCGACGAGCGCGCCCGGCGCCATGCACTGGAAGCCGAGGTGCACATGGCGACCAAACCCAACGGCGCTTTGCTCATCCCGTCGTTTGCCGTCGAGCGCACCCAGGAACTGCTGGCCGACCTCGTGCAACTGATGCGCAGCGGCGCGATCGAGACCTGCCCCATCCTCATCGACTCGCCGCTTGCCACCCGTGCCAGCGAGATCTTCCACCGCCATGCGCGCGAGTTGGAGAACGGCAAGCTTCTGGTCGAGGCGATGGAGGCGAACAATGTACGCTTCACCGAGACGGTCGAGCAGTCCAAGGCGATCGACAACATGCGCGGCTTCCACATCGTCATTGCCGCCTCCGGCATGTGCGAGGCCGGCCGCATCCGCCATCGACTGAAGAACTGGTTGTGGCGGGAAGAGGGAACGGTGCTGCTCGTCGGTTACCAGGCCGCTGGCACCCTCGGCCGGATCCTCCAGGACGGGGCCTCGACGGTGCGCATCCAGGGCGACGAAATCACCGTGCGCGCCCGCATCCGCGAACTCGACATCTATAGCGGCCACGCGGACGGACGAGAGCTGACCGAATGGGTCAGAAACCGTCAGCCGATCAGCGCTGGAACCTTCCTTGTCCATGGCGAAGAGGGTGCCCTGTCCGCGTTCAGCCAGCGTTTGTCGGCGTTCCTGCCGTCCGAACGCATCATCGTGCCACGCATCGACGGCGCCTTCGAGCTCACGGCCGAAGGGGCCATCGACATCTCCGAAAGCAAGCCACCGCGCATAGATCCTGCCCGCCCCGGTCACAAGGACTGGCACAACGACCTTCAGTCGCTGGTGCTCGACCTGCAGGACGAACTGGCAAAGGCAGGCGACGACAAGGCCCGCAACGTCATTTTGCGCCGCCTGCGCCGTGCGCTCGAGGAATAGGGGGAAGGCCCATCGGCTCCTTATCCGCTGGGCATCGGCCGGGTCAGCACGAAGGCCGCGCAGGCGACAAGGATCGCTCCGACCAGAAGCTTCAGCCACAGTTGCGGCGGACCGGCGAACCAGACGATCAGATAGCTTGCCGTCATCAGCGAAACGGAGGCGATCTTGGCATTGCGCGAGATCGCGCCTTGCCTTCGCCAGTCGATCAGCGGCTGGCCGTAGCGCGGATGGTCAAGCAGCCATTGTTCAAAGCGCGGCGAGGAGCGGGCAAAAAGGGCGGCGGCGAGGATCATGAACGGCGTCGTCGGCAAGACCGGCAGAAATACGCCGACCACGCCGATCCCCACCATCAGCCAACCGCCCGCCAGCAAAAGGATGCGCATCGCTTCTCTCCATCATCTCTCGGGATCCCGCCCGGACCAACTCGTCCGACCTACGCTTGATACAGGCAAACGGATCATAAAGCACCGCANNATGCGGCCGATCTGCCGCAGCCGCAAGCCGCAGCAGCGGCCAATCTCCTTCAACACCCTGAGATCCACGTCCTCACATTTCTGCAACGCGGGCCGGAAAATCGCCGATTGCGGCAATTTTTCGTTTGCACAACAAGGGGCACGATTGCATGGTCCCGGTCTCTTCATCCATACGGAATTCAAGGAAAATGACTGCAGATACCATCGTGCTCGGCGCCGGCATTATCGGCG
>DBUL01000165.1:0-2966 GCA_002307905.1 Rhizobiaceae bacterium UBA1291 | reverse complement strand
GCCATGACGAAGCTGGTGCCGTTCCTGTCGCGCTACTGGTGGCATTCGAACCGGTCGCGCCACGAAGTCATCGCCCGTGTCTATGCGCCGCTGATCGAGAATTCGATCAGCGAGCACAAGGAACTGATCGAAGCCGCCGGCGCCGAGCACCTGATCCGCAAGGACGGCTGGGTCGAGGCCTTCCGCAGCAATGGCGTACGCGATGTCGAATTCGTCGAGGCCGAACGTCTGGCCCGAGAATACGGTATCAGCTACACGCGTCTCGACAAGGCGGAACTGGCCCAGACCGAACCGCATCTGAGCCGCGACTTCATCGGCGGCCTGAAGTGGAACGACCCTTGGTCCGTGCTCGACCCGCATGGGTTGACCGCAGCCTATCTCAAGTATTTCGAAAGCCTCGGCGGCCGCTTCGTCATCGGCGACGCGACCACGCTCGTGCCCCGCTCCAGCGGTGCCGGCTGGCAGGTGAAGACAGACGACGGTCCGGTCGAGGGCAAGGACGTCGTCGTCGCGCTCGGCCCCTGGTCGGAGGAGGTCACCCGCAAGCTCGGCTACCGGTTCCTGCTCGGCGTCAAGCGCGGCTACCACATGCACTATGCGCCGGCCGGCAAGGCCAGGCTGAACAACTGGATGATGGACAAGGAGCGCGGCTATTTCCTCGCGCCGATGAACAAGGGCATTCGGCTCACCACCGGCGCGGAGTTCGCCTATCGCGATGCGCCGAAGTCGCCGGTCCAGATCGATCGCGCCGAGCGGGTCGCCCGGACCATCTTCCCGCTCGCCGAGCGGCTTGATGCGGAGCCGTGGATGGGCGCGCGGCCCTGCACACCGGACATGATGCCGATCATCGGCAAGGCACCGCGCCACCAGGGCATGTGGCTCGCCTTCGGCCACGCCCATCATGGCCTCACCCTCGGCCCCGTCACCGGTCGCCTGATCGCCGAGGCGATGACGGGGGAAAAGCCCTTCCTCGACATGACGGCCTATCGACCCGAGCGATTCAACCCGTAAACGGTCTCGATCAACAGATTCCCTGCCCTTGGCCCGTGAGCGGGCCAAGGGCATCACGTCCGAAACCTCGCGGCAACATTGCCTGAGGCCACAGGGTGGAAATGCGGGAAGTTCGGTGCTAAGCTTGTTTTCGGTCATATGACCAATTTTGCCGCCCCTGCGGGCGGCAGACCGGACAACAAGCGATGCACATGATGCGTCACCGGTCGAGGGGTTCGCAGGCATTGGCAAGGCTATGGTACGCTTTTTGATCTACAACGCGAAGTCCGCCCACCGCTAGCGGTGCATCTTTGCGCGCGTGTCTTCACGCCCCCCAGGATCAAATAGACCTATTCCTTTATGACGGTGCCTCATGGACATTGAAAATTACGCACGAAAGTTCTTTGCCAAAAACCCCGATATCGAAGTGCTGGAAGCCTTCGTCATCGACGTCAACGGCGTTCCTCGCGGCAAGTGGATCCCGCGCGAACGGGCGCTCGATGTCCTGACCCAGGGCATGGCGATCCCGCGCTCGGTTTATGCACTTGACGTCTGGGGTCGTGACGTGCACGCGGCCGGCCTTGCAGAGGGCACCGGCGATCCGGACGGCATCTGCTTTCCCGTGCCCGGCACGTTGTCGCGCGTCACCTGGCTGACGCGCCCGACCGCCCAGGTTCTGCTTGCCATGCGCAATCAGGACGACACCGGTTTCTATGCCGATCCGCGCCAGGTGCTCGCCACGGTGCTGGAGCGCTACAAGAAGTTGAAGCTCACCCCGGTGGTGGCCACCGAACTCGAATTCTACCTGATCGACCCGGTGCGCTCGGCGCTCGATCCGGTGCGCCCGCCGAACACGCGTGACGGGCGCTGGCACACCGGCCAGACCCAGGTGCTGTCGATCTCCGAATTGCAGGACTTCGAGGAGGTGTTCTACGGCATCGCGGCAGCAGCGCGCGCCCAGAACGTGCCGGCCGACACGACGCTGCGCGAAAACGGCCCCGGCCAGTACGAGATCAACCTGAACCACGTGCCCGATGCACTCGCGGCGGCCGACTATGCGCTCCTGCTGAAGCGGATCGTCAAGGGTGTCGCGCGCTGCAATGACCTTGACGCCACGTTCATGGCCAAGCCCTACGGCATGCAGGCCGGCAGCGGCATGCATGTGCATTTCTCAATCCTCGACGAGGACGGCAAGAACATCTTTGTCGGCGGGGACGGCCCCTCCGATAAGTTGATGCATTCGGTCGGCGGACTGCTCGAAGCCATGGGCGACAGCATGGCGATCTTTGCCCCGCACCAGAACTCCTATCGCCGGCTGACCCCCTCGGAACACGCACCGACCTATGCGTCCTGGGGTTTCGACAACCGCTCGGCGGCCGTGCGTGTCATCACCGCCTCCAAGCCAGCGACCCGCATCGAACACCGTGTCGCCGGCGCCGATACCAACCCCTATCTGGTCATCGCCATGATTCTGTCGGCGGCGCTGGCCGGCATGAGGGAGAAGACCTCGCCCGGCGGGGCTATTTCCGGTGACGAGCACGCCGTAAACCACGAACCACTGCCGACCAACTGGGACTATGCGCTTCAGCGCTTCGCCAAGTCGAGCTTTGCCTATGCGGCGCTTGGGCCTCAGTATCGCGGGCTTTATGCGGCCTGCAAGCATCAGGAACTGGCGGAATTCGCGCTTCGCGTGACCGACGTCGAATATGACGCCTACATCAGGACGGTGTAACATGAGCGACAAGAACAGGACTTCCGACACCAATCCGGGCCATGCCCCTTCCTGGTATGCCCATTCTGCCAATGACAAAACGGTGCGCCCGAGCCTCGAAGGCGAACACGTAGCCGATGTCTGCATCATCGGCGCCGGCTTCACCGGCATCTCCGCAGCGCTTCAGCTTGCGGAAAACGGCTACAAGGTGATTGTGCTCGAGGGCGAGCTCGTGGGCTTCGGCGCCTCGGGCCGCAATGGCGGG
>DBUL01000201.1:5078-8787 GCA_002307905.1 Rhizobiaceae bacterium UBA1291 | reverse complement strand
CGACTGGTGGAAGCTGGAGCCGATGCGCACCGAAGCCTCCTGGGCCAATGCCTGCGCCGCCGTCGAGCGCCACGATCCCTATACCCGCGGCATCGTCGTGCTCGGGCTCGACGCGCCGCAGGCCGAGCTCGAGGAGAGCTTCGCGCTTGCCGCCCGCTTCGCGCTGGTGAAGGGTTTTGCCGTCGGCCGGACGATCTTCGGCGAAGCGGCACGCAAATGGCTGTCCGGCGCGATCAGTGACGAACAAGCCGTGGAGGAAATGGCGCAGCGTTACCGCAGCCTCTGTTCCGTCTGGGACAGGGCCCGGCAAGGACCAGGCGCACGGGGAGAGAAGGCATGAAAACGGTGAGACTGACGGCGGCGCAGGCGATGATGCGCTACCTCGCCAACCAGCTGAACGAGGACGGCGTTCCCTATATCGCCGGTGTCTGGGCGATTTTCGGTCATGGCAACGTGGCGGGCATCGGCGAGGCGCTCTATTGCGTGCGTGATCGGCTACAGACGCTGCGCGGCCAGAACGAACAGTCGATGGCCCATGNNATGCGGCGATCGCCTATTCCAAGCAGTTGCGCCGGCGACGCGCAATGGCCGTGACCTCATCGATCGGTCCGGGTGCGGCCAACATGGTGACGGCGGCGGCGCTCGCCCACGTCAACCGCCTGCCGGTGCTCTTTATTCCGGGCGACGTTTTCGCCAATCGCGGGCCCGATCCGGTGCTGCAGCAGCTGGAGGACTTCGGTGACGGCACGATGACGGTCAACGACTGCTTCAAGCCGGTCAGTCGCTATTTCGACCGCATCATGCGGCCCGAGCAATTGCTGACGGCCCTGCCGCGCGCCCTGCGTACCATGACGGACCCGGCCGACTGCGGGCCGGTCACGCTGTCCTTCTGCCAGGACGTGCAGGCCGAGGCCTACGATTATCCCGAGAGCTTCTTCGATAAGAAGGTCTGGCGCCAGCACCGGCCGGAGCCAGACGCGCATGAACTCGAGGCGGCGGTCGCAGCGCTGAAAGCGGCGAACAAACCGGTCATTGTGGCGGGCGGCGGCGTGCATTTTTCCGGCGCAACGGACACGCTCAAGGCCTTCGTCGAGAAACACGGCATCCCGGTCGTCGAAACGCAGGCCGGCAAGTCGTCGCTCGCATGGGATCACGATCACAACTTTGGTCCGGTCGGCGTGACCGGCGCCGAATGCGCCAACATCATCGCCGAAAAGGCCGACCTGGTGTTCGGCGTCGGCACGCGCTTCCAAGATTTTACCACCGGCTCCTGGGGCCTGTTCAAGAACCCGGAGTGCCGCATCCTGGCGCTCAACGTCCAGGCCTATGACAGCGCCAAGCATGACGCCATCCCCTTGACGTCAGACGCGAAGATCGGCCTTGAAAGACTGTCGGCCGCGCTCGGCGATCATCGCTTCACGCCGCCGGATGCCGCGATCAAGGCCGGCTGGTTCGCCAAGGCCGATGCCGTGACCGCGCCGCCGAAGGATGGCAATCAGTTGCCGACCGACATGCAGGTGATCGGCGCCGTACAACGTCAGTCGCGCGACAACACGGTCGTCATGTGCGCGGCCGGCACTATGCCGGGCGAGCTGCACCAGCTGTGGAAGGCCAAGCTGCCGCTGTCCTACCACATGGAATACGGCTTCTCCTGCATGGGCTACGAGATCGCCGGCGGCCTCGGCATCAAAATGGCCGAACCGGACCGCGACGTCATCGTCATGGTGGGCGACGGCTCCTACATGATGATGAATTCGGAGCTCGCGACCTCGGTCGCCATGGATCTCAAGATCACCCTCGTCATCACCGACAACCGGGGGTACGGCTGCATCAACCGGCTGCAGATGGGCACCGGCGGGGCCGAGTTCAACAATCTCTACGCCCATACCAACGTCCACCCGATGGCGATCGACTTCGCCGCGCATGCCGCCTCCATGGGGGCAAGCGCCCGCAAGGTCTCCTCGATCGCCGAGCTGGAAGAGGCGCTCGCCGCCGCGCGCGACGCGACCGTCACCACCGTCATCGTCATCGACACCGACCCCTATCCGACGCCGGAGGCCGGCGGACATTTCTGGGACGTCGCCGTTCCGCAAGTCTCGCCCCGCGCCGAGGTCAATCAAGCCCGTTTCCGCTACGAGGCGGCTCTCAAGGAAAGACGCTAAGCATGATCCTCTACGGTACCAATCCGATTGCCTGGTCCAACGACGACGATCGCTCGCTCGGCGCCCATATCAGCCTCGAGCAGTGCCTCGATGAAACGGCGAAAATCGGTTTCGACGGCATCGAGAAGGGTCACAAGTTCCCGCAGGATCCGGCCAGCCTCAAGGCCGTGCTCGAGCCGCGCGGCCTGCGCTACGTGTCCGGCTGGCATTCGCTGAACCTGCTCACCCACACGATCGAGGAAGAAAAGGCGGCGATGCAGCCGGCGCTCGACCTGCTGAAGGCCATGGGCTCGAAGGTCATCATCGTCTGCGAAACCTCGAACGCGATCCACGGCAATGACGCGGTAGCGGTCAACGCCCGTCCGAAGCTCTCCGATGCCGACTGGGCCAAGTTCGGCGCCGGCGTAGAGGCGCTGGCCGAATATGCCGCGGGGCAGGGCATCACGCTCGTCTACCATCACCATATGGGGACGATTGTCGAGAGCGAGGAAGAGATCGACAGGCTGATGGCGCATACCGGGCCGCACGCGAAGCTCTTGCTCGACACCGGCCATTGCCTGTTCGGCGGCGGCAATCCCGAGCGGGTGGCGAAGAACCACATGCACCGCGTCGGCCACATCCATGCGAAGAACATCCGGCCGGTCATCGCCCGGCAGGTGCGCGACGAAAATCTCTCGTTCCTGGAAGGTGTGCGCCGCGGCGTGTTCACCGTGCCGGGCGACGCGGAAGGCGGTGTCGACTTCCCGCCGGTCTTGCGGATTGCTGCCGAGCATGGTTACCAAGGCTGGCTGGTCATCGAAGCCGAGCAGGACCCGGATGTCCGCAATCCCTTCGAATACCAGAGCCTTGGTTTGAAATCGTTGAAGGCCATGGCCAGGCAGGCCGGGCTGGACAAGGAGACAGCGTGAAATTTCTCGACCCGCAGCATCCGTTCTTCGCCCCGCTCTGGCGCCGTGTCCTGACCGTCTTAGCCCCTGCGGTCTGGGGGCTCGTGGAGCATTGGAATGGTGAGCCGGGCTGGGCCATCGTCTTCTTCGCCGCGGCGGCCTATGCGGGATACGCGCTGTTCGTAGTGCCGAAGACGGCGCCGGATGAAAAGCCTCCGACAGACGAGGCTGCGACCAGAGACCACAAGGGAGATGAGGGATGAGCGACCTGCTTCGCAAGCCGAAGGCCTCCTTCGGCAAGGTGCACGACATCACGCCGGCCGATGCCGGCTGGGGCTATGTTGGTTTCGGCCTCTATCGGCTGAAGGCCGGGGAGATGGCCACGGAACCGACCGGCGAGACCGAGGTCATTCTCGTTCTGGTCGAGGGCAAGGCCGAGATTTCGGGCGCGGGCAGGGATTTCGGCGAGCTCGGCGAGCGGATGAGTGTCTTCGAGCGCACCCCGCCGCATTGCGTCTATGTGCCGGCCGGCGCCGACTGGTCGGCGACGGCGACCACCGACTGCACGCTCGCCGTCTGCACGGCGCCGGCCATGCCCGGCCGGGAGGCGCAGGTGATCGGCCCGTCCGGCATTTCGCTGGTCGAGCGCGGCAAGGGGGC
>DBUL01000201.1:0-4959 GCA_002307905.1 Rhizobiaceae bacterium UBA1291 | reverse complement strand
TGACGGAAGTGTTCACGCCGTCGGGCAACTGGTCGTCCTATCCGCCGCACCGCCACGACGAGGACGAGTTTCCCGATATGACCTATCTTGAGGAAACCTACTATCACCGCCTCAACCCGGCGCAGGGCTTCGGTTTCCAGCGGGTGTTCACCGAGGACGGTTCGCTCGACGAGACCATGGCGGTCAGCGACGGCGANNCTACCTCAACGTCATGGCCGGCCCTTTGCGCAAGTGGCGCTTCCAGAATCATCCGGACCACGACTGGATCTATCAGCGTGACAATTCGTAAGCGCTGAGCGACATTTCACGCATCGATTTCTGGGAGGGAGACATGGCGGGTCTCGGCATCGGGCTCATCGGCACCGGCTATATGGGCAAGTGCCACGCGCTGGCGTGGAACAATGTTTCCAGTATCTTCGGTGACATCGAGCGTCCAAGGCTGGTGAGGCTGGCCGAGGTCAATGCCGAGCTTGCGGCGAAGAAGGCGGCGGAGCTCGGCTTTGCCAGGTCGACCGGCAACTGGCGGGACCTGCTATCCGACCCGTCAATCGACGTCATCTCGGTGACGACGCCCAACGCCTTCCATGCCGAGATGGCGATCGCCGCCCTCGAAGCCGGCAAGCATGTCTGGTGCGAAAAGCCGATGGCGCCGGCGCTGGCCGACGCGATCCGCATGCGTGACGCGGCCACCCGGTCGGGCAAGGTCGCGGTCATGGGCTACAACTATATCCAGAACCCGGTAATCCGCCACTTCCGCCGGTTGATCGAGGAGGGTGCGATCGGCGCGGTGAACCATGTCCGCGTCGAGATGGACGAGGACTTCATGGCCGCCCCGGCCCAGCCCTTCACCTGGAAGAGCGAAGCCTCATCCGGTTACGGCGCGCTCGACGACTTTGCCGTCCATCCGCTGTCGCTGCTGTTCACGCTGTTCGGCCATGTCGAGGCGGTGGTGACCGACATGGTGAAGCCCTACGAGACGCGGCCGCTGGCCGGCGGCGGCAATCGCCCGGTCGAGAACCACGACATTGCCAGTGTTCTGCTGCGCCTCGAGGGCGGCATTTCCGCCGCGCTGATGGCCAATCGTTCGGCCTGGGGCCGCAAGGGCCGCATCGCCGTGCAGATTTTTGGCTCGGCCGGATCGATCCTTTTCGACCAGGAGCGCATGAACGAGTTCCAGCTCTACCAGGCGTCGGGCCGGCCGGAAGAGCAGGGGTTCCGCACCATCCTCGCCGCCCCGCATCACAAGCCGTATGACCGCTTCATCCCGGCCCCCGGCCACGGCCTCGGCTTCAACGACCTGAAGGTCATCGAATGCCGCGAACTGATCGCCGCGATCGGCGGCGACAAGGCGCATGTGATCGGCTTCGACGACGGCCTCAGGATCGAGCGCAGCGTTCATGCCATGGCGCAGTCCTTTGCCGAGCAGCGCTGGGTGTCCGTCGAGGGATAGTTTCCCTCGCTTCCGGTCCGATTGATCCGCCGTCGCCTTCCGCCCGTATCCAGTGGCAGAGGCGCGGGGGGGGGCGGNNAGGCGCGGCGGCGGCATGTTCCATGCCCCGCCTTGTCGCGGAGGGTCGATCATGGAAAGCAAAATTCTGCCGTCGCTCGGGCGCGGCTATCACGCCCTGGTGCTCGGCGCATCGGGCGGCATCGGCTCTGCCTTTCTCGACGCCTTGGAAGATGATCCGACCTGCGCGCAGGCGATCGGCCTCTCTCGCCGCGACGATGGTTTCGACGTAACCGACGAGGCTTCCGTTGCTGCCGCCGCCCAGCGGCTGGAAAGCGAGGGGATCAAGTTTGACTTGATCGTCTGCGCCACGGGTGCGCTGACCATCGAGGGCGTCGGCCCGGAAAAATCGATCCGTGCCATCGAACCGGATGCGATGGCGGCGCAGTTCGCCCTCAATGCCATCGGCCCGGCGCTGGTGCTCAAGCATTTCACCGGCCTGCTGCACCGCGACCGCCGCAGCCTGATCGCCTTCCTGTCGGCGCGGGTCGGATCGATCGGCGACAATCGGCTTGGCGGTTGGATCTCCTACCGCGCCTCCAAGGCGGCGCTGAACCAGATCGTGCGCACGTCCTCGATCGAGATCGCCCGAACGCGGCCGCAGGCGGTGGTGGCGGCGCTGCATCCCGGAACCGTCGCGACCTCGCTCTCCGATCGCTTTTCGGCAGGCCATGATCGGTTCTCGCCCGGCGACAGCGTGCGGCGCATGCTCGCGGTTCTGGATGCGTTGGAGCCAGCCCAGACGGGCGGCTTCTACGCCTATGACGGCACTGCCATTTCCTGGTGAATTGAAGGGCTCGAAGATCCGGAGGCGCAAGCGAACCGTAGACAGTGAGAGCTTTCACATAGGAGCAATGCACATGTCGAAGACCACCTCGTTGATGTCCGGATTTCTCTTCCTTACACTGGCTTCCGTCTCCACCGGCGCTGCGGCGGCAGAGCCATTCAGGTTCGAAGATTTCTTCGCCGGCAAAAGCAAGGCCGTCGGATCGTTCAGCGCCATCAACGGCGTGAAACGCAAATTCACCGTCGATCTCACCGGCAAATGGGACGGACGAACGCTGACGCTGCGCGAGGATTTCGTATTCGATGACGGTACTCGCGATACGAAGACCTGGCGTTTCGTCAAGACCGGCCCGGCCACCTATTCCGGAACGCGCGAGGATGTGATCGGGGAAACCAAAGTGACACTCCACGGCAATGTCGCGCGCTTCAACTATCTCGTCTATCTCGATTCCGCCAAGCAGGCGAACAAGGTCCGCTTCTACGACAAGATGGTCCTGCGCAGCGACGGCACGGTGATCAACACCGCGCTGGTGACGAAATTCGGCCTACCGGTGGCAAAGACCGTGGTCGAGTTCGAAAGGGCGGGCGGTCCGGCGGTCAAGGTTTCGAAGCGGTAACGGTCGCGCCCGAAAAAAAGGCGGCGCCAGGGCGCCGCCAGGTGGCTTTCGCGCTGGGAGTTATTGTTTAGACCTTACGTTTCTTCTGCCGGTAGACGTCGGCGACGACGGCTGTGACGATGATCATGCCCTTGATGATCTCCTGGTAGTAGGCGTCCACTCTCAGGAAGGTGAAGCCGGAGGTCATCACGCCGAGGATGATTGTGCCGATCACCGTGCCGGTGATGCGGCCGGCGCCGCCGGCAAGCGACGTTCCGCCGATGACAGCGGCAGCAATCGCGTCGAGCTCATACATCACCCCCATGCCGGCCTGTGCGGTCTGGGCGCGGGCAGCGGTCACGACGCCGGCCAGGCCCGCCAGCATGCCGGCGATCGCATAGACCTTGATCAGGTGGGCTTCGACGTTGATGCCAGAGACGCGGGCCGCCTGGACATTGGCGCCGATTGCATAGGTGAACTTGCCGTAGCGGGTGTAGCGCAAGGCGATGTGGAAGATGATCGCAACGACGAGGAAAACGACGACCGGGGCAATGCCCGTGCCGATGAAGATGAAATCTTCGCTCAGGCCAGAGACCGGCTGGCCCTTGGTGTACCACTTGGAAATGCCGCGCGCCGTCACCATCATGCCGAGCGTGNNGAAGGGCGGGATCTTGGTGCGGGCGATCAACTGGCCGTTGATGAAGCCGGCGAGCAAGCCGACCGCGATGCCGACCGCAATCGGTACGAAGAACGGCATGTCGGTGAGGCTCGGATAAAGTGCCCGCGGCCAGGTTGAAGCCTGGGCAAAGCTCGCCGAGAACATCGCCGTCATGCCGACGACCGAACCGGAGGAGAGGTCGATGCCGCCGGTGATGATGACCTGGGTCACGCCGACCGCGATGATGCCGATCACCGAGACCTGCAGGATCATGATCGTGAGGCGCTGTGGGTTCATAAGAAAGCTCTGGCCGACGAACAGCCAGCCGAGCAGTTCGAAGATCAATGCGATGCCGATCAGCACGAGGAATATGTTCGCCTCCGGAGGAATGCGCCGCTGGTGCGGCCTTCCGGTCTTCAGGTCGACCTCGCCTTTGGCCACGGTATTGCTATTCATTCTTTCCTCCCTCGAAGGCTCGTGGACGGCTGCGGCTCAGCGCGACGCCAGATCCATGACCCTGATCTGTGTGGCTTCCGCGCGATCGAGGAAGCCGGTGACGCGGCCCTCGTGCATGACCATGATGCGGTCGCTCATGCCGAGCACTTCCGGCATTTCTGACGAAATCATGATCACNNGTCGAGGATCAGGATGCGCGGATTGGTCAGCATCCAACGGCCGATCAGGACCTTCTGCTGATTGCCGCCCGAGAGATTCTCGATACGCTCGTTCATGTTCGGCGTCTTGACCCGGAGCTTGCGGCACATGTCCTCGCATTCGGCCGAAAGCGTCGATTGTTCGACGAAGCCGTTCTTGACGAACCTGTCCTGCAGCACCGCGAGCTGCATGTTTTCCAGCACGTTGAGGATAAGCAGGCAGCCGGTTTCCTTGCGGTCTTCGGTCAGGAAAGCCATGCGGTTGCGGATCGCTTCCGTTGGGCTGAAGACGTCGGCCGGCTTGCCGTCGATCTCGATCGTGCCGGACGAGGCCGGCGTCACGCCGAAAATCGTCTCGGCGACGTTGGAGCGGCCGGAGCCGACGAGCCCTGCGACGCCGAGGATTTCGCCGGCGCGCACGTCGAAGGAGACGTCCCTGAACACGCCGTTGAGCGTCAGGTTCTTGACCGAGAGCACGACCTCGCCGAGGGCCACGTCCTCCTTGGGGAACATCTGGGTGATCTCGCGGCCGACCATCATGCGGATGATGTCGTCGCGCGTCACGTCGGTCGAGGCGTGGGTGCCGATATACTTGCCGTCTCGGAACACCGAGAATTCGTCGGCGATTTCGAACAGCTCGCTCATCTTGTGAGTGATGTAGACGATGCCAATGCCCTGGTCGCGCAGGCCCCGGATGATCTGGAACAGATGCTCCACCTCGCGCTCGGTCAGTGCCGAGGTCGGTTCGTCCATGATCAG
>DBUL01000058.1 GCA_002307905.1 Rhizobiaceae bacterium UBA1291 | reverse complement strand
GTGCACCGACAAGACCGGCACGTTGACGGAAGGCGTCGTCAGGCTTGAGCGCGCCGAAGGGCCGCTCGGCGCCGGCCGCACCGACCTCATGCGGCTCGCCGCGCTCAACGCCCGCCTGCAGAACGGCATGGCCAATCCGCTCGACGATGCGATCGCCTCCGCGGCTACGACCGCCGGCATCGATACGGCAGGCGTTCGCAAGATCGGCGAAGTCCCCTATGACTTCCTGCGCAAGTGCCTGTCGGTGATCGTCGAGGAAACCGATGCCTCCGGCCACCTGCTGGTCGCCAAGGGCGCACTGGCCAATATCCTCGAAATCTGCGGCACGGTGCAGGACGGCGACGAGGTTCGGCCGCTCGATGCGGCCGNNTTCGCCGGCTTCCTGCTGTTCAGCGACCCGCCGAAGCCGGGCATCGTCGAAACGCTTTCGGCCCTCGCCACGCGCGGCGTCGGCGTCAAGGTGATCACCGGCGACAACCGCTTCGTCGCCGCCCATCTGGCCCGTTCCGTCGGATTGAAGGCCGATCACATCCTGACGGGCGAGGAACTGGCGCGGACATCCGACGAGGCGCTGGCCGCGCTTGCCGGCCGCACCGATCTCTTCGTCGAGATCGACCCCAACCAGAAACAGCGCATCATCGCGGCGCTGCGCAGGCGCGGCAATGTCGTCGGCTACCTCGGCGACGGCATCAACGATGCGCCGGCGCTCCATGAGGCCGATATCGGCATTTCCGTCGAAGGGGCCGCCGATGTCGCCCAACAGGCCGCCGACATGGTGCTCGTCGACAAGAACCTCAACGTGCTCCTGGACGGCATCGACAACGGGCGGCGAACCTTCGCCAATACGCTGAAATACATCTCGACCACGACCAGCGCCAATTTCGGCAACATGATCAGCATGTCGGTCGCTTCCTTCATCCTGCCGTTCCAGCCACTGCTCGCCAAGCAGATCCTGCTCAACAACTTCCTCTCCGACATCCCCTCACTGGCGATTGCCAGCGACAATGTCGACGAGGATGCGGTTATCCGCCCGCAGAGCTGGAACATCGCCTACGTCCATCGTTTCATGGTGGTCTTCGGCCTGATCAGCACTGTGTTCGACATGCTGACCTTCGGCTTCCTGATCGTGGTTGCGAGGGAGACCGCCGCCATATTCCAGACCGCCTGGTTCGTTGAATCGCTCGTCACCGAACTTGCCATCGTGCTGGTGATCCGCACTTCGAAGCCGGTATGGAAGAGCAAGCCCGGACGCTGGCTGGTCCTGTCTACCGTCGCGGTGATCGTGCTTGCGCTGTCAGTACCATACCTGCCGGGAGCAGATTGGTTCGGCTTCGTTCCGCTGCCGCCCCAGGTGCTTGCCGGGCTCGGCGTCATAACGCTGCTCTATCTGCTGGTATCGGAGATCGCCAAATACTGGTTCTTCGCGCACGAACACGACCGCTTCCTGCCGAAGCCACGCACGAACCCGCACCGCCCGGTCAGGACCTTGCGCCACCGGCAATGAGAAAAGTGCGGCGGGACAAGCTATCCGACAAGTGGAAATCCTCCCAACCGGTGCAGCCGCCGTACTGAAATATCGCCGAGCGCAAAGCAAGTAGAGCAAGCCTCAGCGGCGTCATGGCAAAGGTATTGTGGAATGCATATTGCCACTGAGACCGGCACCCGAAGCTGGCGCGCCCGACAGCTGGGGCAAAACATCGTGATCGCGCCCAATAGACCATGATCTTCGACCCGGCGCGCCGCAAAAATCCGTCCAATACGCCTGAAATCCTGTCCACTTTCTGCGACCGCAAGATGCACAGGGTTGGAGTCAGCGACAAAAAATGCAACAACCAGACGTTCAGGCATCGGGACTACAGGGCGTGCGCCGCGCCATTGTGCGTCGAAGCCGAAACTCGACTGCCCGGCAGGCAGCGCCACCGCCCATCGTCCGCCAAACCGAAAGGCAAAGCAGAATATGACCGAGAAGATCGTACCCGTCATCATGGCGGGGGGAAAAGGCACCCGCCTCTGNNGGGGGGGGGGGGGGGAAAAGCCCCCCGCCTCTGGCCGCTGTCGCGCGCCACCGCTGCCAAGCAGTTCATCCGTTTCATTGGCGACAAGACCCTTTTCCAAGGCACCCTCGACCGTGTCACCGATCAGGACCTCTACGAGCCCGCGCTGGTGATCACCAACGAAGAATTCCGCTTCCTGGTCGCCGAACAGGCCCGCGAGATGGATTCCAGACTCTGCGGCATCGTGCTGGAGCCGGAAGCGCGTAATACGGCAGCGGCCGTTGCCGTCGCCGCCCTGATCGTCGCCGATCTCTACGGCAGCGACACGCTCCTGCAGGTCCTGCCGTCCGACCACGACATCGTCAGCGACCAGCGCTACCGGACCTGCGTCGACGCGGCTGCCGCCGCTGCGCGCGCTGGCAAGATCGTCACCTTCGGCATCACCCCGACCGAGGCGGCCACCGGCTACGGCTATATCGAGATGGGCGAACCGCTGACCGCCGGCGCCAACGCCGTCAAGCGCTTCGTGGAGAAGCCCAAGGCCGAGGACGCCGAGAAGATGCTCGCCGCCGGCAACTACTTCTGGAACTCCGGCATGTTCGTCTTCTCTGCCGGCCAGATCCTCTCCGAACTGCGCCTGCTGGCGCCGGACGTGCTCGCCGCGGCCGAAAAATCGGTGCGAGGCGCGACCAAGGATCTCGACTTCACCCGTCTCGACGCCGATGCCTTCGCCGAAAGCCCCAGCATTTCGATCGACTATGCGGTAATGGAAAAGACGGCCAATGCCGCCGTCGTTCCCTCCCCGATCAACTGGTCCGACCTCGGCAGCTGGGACGCCGTGTGGAAGCTCGGCAATGCTGATCCCGACGGCAATGTCGTCAGCGGAAATGCCACATTGGTCAACACCCGCAATTCGCTGGTCATGTCGCGCAACAACCATCTCGCCGTTCAAGGCATGGATGGCGTAGCCGTGATTGCCAGCGAGGACGCCGTCTATGTCGGTCGGCTCGACGATAGCCAGCAGGTCGGCAATCTCGTCAAGTTGCTTGCAGCCGACAAGAAGACGGCGACGCTCACTGAAAACCATCCGACCTCGCTGCGCCCCTGGGGCGGCTATACCTCGGTGCTCAACGGCGAGCGTTTCCAGGTCAAGCGGCTCTTCGTCCATCCCGGCAAGAAGCTGTCGCTGCAAAAGCATCACCACCGCTCGGAACACTGGATCTGCGTCAAGGGCGCGGCTGAAGTGACGATCGACGACAAGGTGACCATGCTGCATGAGAACCAGTCCATCTATATCCCGCAAGGGGCCGTGCACCGGCTCGGCAATCCCGGCAAGATCCTGCTCGAACTGATCGAGATACAGACCGGCTCCTATCTCGGCGAGGACGACATCATCCGTCTGGTCGACGAGTTCGGCCGCAGTTGATCCTCGGCTTGCCACCGGAGAAACCGGTTCCTGCAAGTCCCGACCCGCGAAACAGAGTTTCGCGGGTTCTTTTTTGGCCTGGCCCCCTCTGGCATCAGCGGCGGGCCGCCGGCAATGCGGCAAGGCGTTGCGCCCTTGCTTTATGGCGCTGCATTGCACAAGATCGTCCTTTAGCCCGACAAAAAAGAACAACGGGCAAAGAGGGCGAACAGCAGACATGTCGATCAAGGCGAGCATCTACCATCTCACCCATTACAAGTATGACAAGCCGGTGCGGCTGGGACCTCAGATCATCCGGCTGAAACCGGCCGCCCATTCCCGTACCAAGGTGCTGAGCCATGCGCTCAAGGTCACGCCGGCCAATCATTTCGTCAATCTGCAGCAGGACCCCTACGGCAACTACCAGGCGCGCTTCGTCTTCCCCGATCCGGTCACCGAGTTCAAGATCGAGGTCGATCTCGTCGCCGACATGACCGTCTACAACCCCTTCGACTTCTTCGTCGAGGAGGAAGCGAGCCAATGGCCGTTCGAATACCCGGCCGACATCCGCGACGACCTGAAGATCTACATGACGCCGGAACCGGACACCCCGGCACTGGCCGCCTTCATGCAGACGCTTGATAAGACGCCCGGCCAGGGCACAGTCGACATGGTCGTTGGCCTGAACGCCGCCCTGCAGCAGAAGATCGGTTATGTCATCCGCCTCGAGCCCGGCGTCCAGGCGCCCGACGATACACTCACCATCGGCCAGGGCTCGTGCCGCGACACCAGTTGGTTGCTCGTCCAGGTGCTGCGCCGGTTGGGCCTCGCCGCCCGCTTCGTCTCGGGCTACCTGATCCAGCTGAAGCCGGACCTGAAGGCACTCGACGGTCCATCGGGCACCGAGGTCGATTTCACCGACCTTCATGCCTGGGCTGAAGTCTACCTGCCCGGCGCCGGCTGGGTCGGTCTCGACCCGACCTCGGGCCTGTTGACCGGCGAGAGCCATATCCCGCTCGCCGCCACACCTCACTATCGCAACGCCGCACCGATCACCGGCGGCTATTTCGGCCATGCGAACACCGAATTCGATTTTGCCATGACCGTGACGCGCGTCGCCGAGCACCCGCGCATCACCAAGCCCTTCTCCGACGAGAGCTGGGATGCGCTCAACGCGCTCGGCCACCGCGTCGATGCCGAACTTCAGGCGGCCGA
Organism: Rhizobiaceae bacterium UBA1291; assembly: GCA_002307905.1. Classification (GTDB taxonomy): domain Bacteria; phylum Pseudomonadota; class Alphaproteobacteria; order Rhizobiales; family Rhizobiaceae; genus Allorhizobium. Next base: position 24,785 of record DBUL01000058.1, on the reverse strand, counting down.
CGTGCGGCTCACCATGGGCGGCGAGCCGACCTTCGTGTCGATCGACGATTTCCAGTCCGAGGAGTGGAACACCGACGCCGTCGGCCCGACCAAGCGCGACAAGGCGGACACTCTGATCCGGCGGTTGCGCGAGCGCTTCGCTCCGGGCGGTTTCCTGCACTATGGCCAGGGCAAGTGGTATCCGGGCGAAAGCCTGCCGCGCTGGACCTTCTCGCTGTACTGGCGCAAGGACCGCAAGCCGATCTGGCAGAACCCCGAACTGGTGGCCGAGGAAGGCAAGCGTTACGACGTGAGCGCCGATGACGCCGGCCGGCTGCTCGGCGAGATTGCCGACGCACTCGGCATCGAACCCGAAATGGTGGTGCCGGCCTATGAGGATCCCGGCGAATGGATCCTTAAGGAAGCCAACCTTCCCGACAATGTCGATCCGGCCAATTCCAAGCTGAAGGACCCTGAAGAGCGCAGCCGCATCGCCCGCGTCTTCGAACGCGGCCTGACCGAGCCGAGCGGCTATGTGCTGCCCGTCCAGACGTGGAACAGCAAGGCCACCGGCAAGCGCTGGGTGAGCGAGAAATGGAAGACCCGCCGCGGCAAGATCTTCCTGGTGCCCGGCGACAGTCCCGTCGGCTACCGCCTGCCGCTCGGCGCCCTGCCCTATGTCCCGCCGTCGCAATTCCCCTATATCCACCCCGCCGATCCGAGCGAGCCGCGGGGACCTCTGCCGGAGGTCGTTGAGCCCGCCGGCCGCGCCATGCCCGAAGCCTCGTTCCAGGTGGATGACACGATCCAGCAGGGCCGCGTCGAGCAGGTGCTCGGCGAGATCGGCGGCGCGGTGCGAACCGCCATGTCGGTCGAGGTGCGCGATGGGCGCCTTAGCATCTTCATGCCGCCGGTCGAGCGGATCGAGGACTATCTTGAACTGGTTACCGCCGCCGAACAGGCGGCAACCGCCATCGGGCTGCCGGTCCACATCGAGGGTTATGCGCCGCCGCATGACGAACGCATCAATGTCGTGCGCGTCGCGCCCGACCCGGGCGTCATCGAGGTCAATATCCATCCGGCCGCCAGCTGGGACGACTGCGTCTCGATCACCAGCGCCGTCTACGGGGAGGCGCGAGACTCCCGCCTCGGCGCCGACAAGTTCATGATCGACGGCCGCCACACCGGCACCGGCGGCGGCAACCATGTGGTGGTCGGCGGTGCCAATCCGGCCGACAGCCCGTTCCTGCGCCGTCCCGACCTGTTGAAGAGCCTCATCCTGCACTGGCAGCGCCACCCGTCGCTGTCCTACCTGTTCTCCGGCCTGTTCATCGGACCGACCAGCCAGGCGCCGCGCATCGACGAAGCGCGCCACGACAGCCTCTATGAACTCGAAATCGCCATGGCGCAGATCCCGATGCCCGGATCGGGCGAGGCTCCGCCGCTGCCCTGGCTGGTCGACCGGCTGTTCCGCAACCTTCTGATCGACGTCACCGGCAACACCCACCGCGCCGAGATCTGCATCGACAAGATGTTCTCGCCCGACGGCCCGACCGGCCGTCTCGGCCTCGTCGAGTTCCGCGGCTTCGAAATGCCGCCGAACGCCCGCATGTCGCTCGCCCAGCAGCTTCTCGTGCGCGCCCTCATCGCCCGCTTCTGGAAGAACCCGACGGGCGGCAGCTTCGTGCGCTGGGGCACGGCCCTGCACGACCGTTTCATGCTGCCGCATTATATCTGGCAGGACTTCCTCGAAGTGCTGGCGGACCTGCGCGACAACGGCTTCGACTTCAAGCCGGAATGGTTCGCCGCCCAGCTCGAGTTCCGCTTCCCCTTCTACGGCGAGGTCGAATACGGCGATTCGCGGCTGGAACTCAGGCAGGCGCTTGAACCCTGGCATGTCATGGGCGAACAGGGCGCGATCGGCGGCACCGTGCGTTATGTCGACTCCTCGGTCGAACGGCTGCAGGCTCGGCTGGAAACGGGCAATCCGGAGCGCTACGCGATCGCCTGCAACGGGCGGCGCGTGCCACTGGCGAAGACGGGAACCAACGGCGTCTCGATCGGCGGCGTGCGCTACAAGGCCTGGCAGCCGGCATCGGGCCTGCATCCCGTCCTGCCGGTCAACACACCGCTAACATTTGATGTTTATGATATGTGGTCGGGCCGGTCGATCGGCGGTTGCGTCTACCATGTGGCGCATCCCGGCGGTCGAAACTACGACACATTCCCTGTGAACGGGAATGAAGCGGAAGCACGACGCCTTGCACGTTTCGAACCGTGGGGTCATACAGCAGGCAATTTTCCGCTATGGCCGGAGACGGTATCTGCGGAATTCCCCCATACGCTGGACTTGCGGCGACCCCAGGGCATTTGACGAAATGGCGAACCAACCGGCAGCGGACAAGAGCCCGGCAGACAGAGTGACGACCGAGTCGAGAACCGCGGGTTATCGCGCCCTTCCGGGCGCCGCCGACGAAATGCTCGACGCCGAAGGCAATATCCGCCCGGTCTGGCAATCTTTCGTCTCAGCGCTGGATGGCCTGTCAGATCATGATCTGCATGAGCGCTTCGCCCGGGCCGACCGCTATCTGCGCGACGCCGGCGTCTTCTACCGCGCCTATGGTGCAGCCGGCTCGAGCGAACGGGTCTGGCCTTTTTCGCATATCCCGGTGCTGATCGACGAGAAGGAATGGAACGTGCTGGCCGCCGGTCTCGTCCAGCGCGCTAACCTGCTCGAGGCCGTCGTCGCCGACATCTACAACGACAACAAGCTGGTCGAGCAGGGCTTCCTGCCGCGAGCCCTGGTCGCCGCCAATCCGGAATTCCTGCGTCCGCTGGTCGGCATCAAACCCGCCGGCGGCCACTATCTGCATTTCTGCTCCTTCGAGATCGGCCGCGGGCCGGACGGCAACTGGTGGGTGCTCGCCGACCGCACCCAGGCCCCCTCCGGCGCCGGTTTTGCGTTGGAGAACCGCGTGGCGACAGCCAGGGCCTTCTCCGACATCTACGGCGAAAGCCATGTGCATCGCCTCGCCTCCTTCTTCGGTGCCTTCCGCGAGGCTCTGCAGGCTCAAAAGAGGAACAGCGACGACCGGATCGCAGTTCTCTCGCCAGGGCCGGCCAATGAGACCTATTTCGAGCACGCCTATATCGCCCGCTATCTCGGCATCATGCTGCTGGAGGGCGAGGATCTGGCCGTCGTCAATGGCCGCGTCATGGTGCGTACCGTGGCTGGTCTGAGGCCGATCAGCGTGCTCTGGCGCCGCCTCGATGCAGCCTTCTCCGACCCGCTCGAACTCAACCAGAGCTCCCATATCGGCACGCCGGGCATGGTGCAGGCGCTGCGCAACGGCTCGGTCACCTTCGTCAACGCGCTCGGCTCCGGCATTCTCGAAACCCGGGCCTTCCTCGCCTTTATGCCGACCATCTGTCGCCACCTGCTCGGCGAGGATCTGGAACTGCCGTCGATCGCCACCTGGTGGTGCGGTCAGAAAAGCGAGCGCGAGCACGTCGCGCGCAACATCGACCGCATGGTCATTGGACCAGCTTATTCAGGCCTTCCGTTCTTCGATGACAACGGCCGCTCCGTCCTGGGCTCTCGCCTGTCCGGCAGTTCCCGGCATTCCACGGCCGAGTGGCTGGAATCCGAAGGCACCAACCTGGTCGGCCAGGAAGTCGTGACCCTCTCCACCACCCCGGCCTTGGTCGACGGCAAGGTCACGCGGCGCCCAATGTCGCTGCGGGTCTACGCCGCGCGCACCCGCGACGGCTGGCAGATCATGCCGGGCGGCTTTGCTCGAATCGGCTCCGGCAACGACATCACGGCCCTTGCCATGCAGTCGGGCGGCAGCGCCGCCGATGTGTGGATCGTCTCCGACAAGCCGGTCGATCGCATCTCGCTTCTGCCCGCCGAGGANNGCCCGGCAGCCTGCCGAGCCGCGCTGCCGACAACCTCTATTGGCTCGGCCGCTATATCGAACGGGCCGAAGGCGCCCTGCGCATCCTGCGCGCCTGGCATGCCCGCTTCGCCGAGTCCGCTGATCCCGACCAGCCGCTGCTCGCCTTTGTGTCGCGCTACCTCTCCGATCTCGACGTCACGATGAAGCACGGCGTGCCTGAGAGCCTGCTGCGCAACATCGAAGGCGCCGTATACTCTGCCAGCAATATCCGCGACCGCTTCTCGCCCGACGGCTGGCTCGCATTGAACGACCTCGCCAAGACCGCGCGCCGCTTCCATGACACCGTGAAGCTCGGCGACGACGCCGCGCGCGCGATGACCGTGCTGCTACGCAAACTGGCCGGGTTCGCCGGCCTGGTGCACGAAAACATGTACCGCTTCACCGGCTGGCGCTTCCTCACCATCGGGCGCCTCTTGGAACGCGGCCTCCACATGACCCGCCTGCTCGGCCACATGACCGGCGACGATGCGCCGGACGGCGCGCTCGACATGCTGCTGGAGATCGGCGACAATGTCATGACCCATCGCCGCCGCTACAATGTCAGCACGACGCGGCTGACGGTCACCGACCTCTTGGCACTCGACCCCCTCAATCCGCGCTCGATCCTTTTCCAGCTGAACGAGATCCGCACCGAGGTCGAGCAATTGCCGAACGCTTTCATCAACGGCCAGATGTCGCCGCTCTACCGAGAAACCGTCCGGCTACATTCGACGCTCGCGGTGATGACGCCGGAGACCATGGACGCCGATATCTATGCCAGTCTGGAGCGCGACCTCGAAAAGCTCTCCGACCTCCTCGCCAGCACCTATCTCGGTTAGCTTGATGCTCTACGACCTCTCCCTGCATATCGGCTATCTCTACGACGTCCCGGCATCGGGCGCCCATCACATCTTGCGGCTGCTGCCTCTGTCCCTCCCCGATCGACAGCGTCTCGTTGCCGGCAGCGTCACCGTCGATCCGAAGCCGGACGAGCGATCGGGCTTCACCGACTTCTTCCGGCATCCAGCGACCTATGTGATGTACCGCTCGCCGCACGACAAACTCGACATCCGCATGAAGGCCCGCGTCTCGGTCGAGGCTCCCCCACTTACCGCCGACTTCTCTCCGATCCTTTCCGGGCTACCGGATGAACTGGCCGATTGCTGGTCTCTCGGACCGGACTCGCCGCACCATTTCCTCGGAGAGAGTCCGCGGCTCGGCATCGACCCGTTGATCGCCGACTATGCCCGCTCGGATCTGAAGCCCGGCTTCACCGTGCGTCAGATCGCGGAAGCCATCTGCGCGCGCATCCATGCCGACTTCAGGTATGACCCGAAGGCCACCACGGTCGATACGCCGGCGCTCGAGGCCTTCGCATTGAGACGAGGCGTTTGCCAGGACTTTTCACACATCATGATCATCGCACTCAGAAGCCTCGGCATCCCGGCCGGCTATGTGAGCGGCTTCCTGCGGACCATTCCTCCGCCGGGCAAAGAGCGGCTCGAGGGCGCCGACGCCATGCATGCCTGGGTCAGGGTGTGGTGCGGCGAAACGGCAGGCTGGATCGAACTCGATCCGACCAACGACATCCTCGTCGGCGCAGACCACATCGTTACGTCCTACGGCCGCGACTATTCCGACGTCGCCCCGGTGATCGGTGTACTGAAGAGCTATGGCAGCCATCAGACGGAGCAGGCGGTCGACGTCATTCCGCTGAATTAGCCCCTCTTGCCGGGAACTGCGCGTCAGCTAAAATTTTACCAAACCGTTTAAGCCGAAAAACAGGTCTTTACTGTATCAGGTCGTCAAAGTGCTCTATTTTGACGGAAGAACATGATGGTCGAGACTAGGAAAAAGCACGCAGCCTGCCGCGGTTTCATGACGGATCGCGGCGGTAATTTCGGGATGATGACGGCGATCCTCCTGCCCGTGCTCCTGGCGAGTGCCGGCGTGGCGATGGACCTCGCCAAGCTGGTGCAGGTGAAATCCGCCCTTCAGGACGCAGCCGACTCCGCGGCCCTCTCCGCCGCCTCTGCCCTTGCCAGCAAGGATATCACCGACGCCGAAGCCATCGCACTCGCCAAGCAATTCATGGCGGCCCAGTTCAGAAACACGAGCCTCAACGGCAGCCTGCCTACCGAGGAAGAAGAAGAGAGTGCCAAGGATCTCGCCGAGGGCGCGCTGGCCAGCATCGAGCGAACCAAGGATGAGAGCGGGCTAAACAAGGCCTTCGAAGTCAAGGTAAGTGGGCACTACGACGTGCCGATGAACGCTTTCACGCGCCTGCTGGGCTATGACACCGTTCGTGTCAGTGTCGCGAGCACATCCGAAAGCACCCAGGCAAGCGGAAATGCCCTGTCCATGTACCTCGTTCTCGACCGCTCCGGTTCGATGTCCTTCGTCACCGACACCAGAGACACGAGCCAATCGTCGTGTGTGAACTACACGTCCGCAAACTGGGGCTACAAAGACGTTCAAAAAGGCAAGCAAGGCTACATCGCGCCGTCTTCGCCGTGCTATGTGAAAAAGATCGCGGCACTGAAAACCGCCTCCACAGTCATGCTGGACATGCTGAACGAAGCCGATCCGGATCGCAAGTTCGTCCGCCTCGGCGCCGTTTCCTACAACGACTCGACCCAGACCCCATCCTCCATCACGTGGGGCACGAGCGGCGCCGCATCCTATGTCAACGCCCTGCCTTCGGTCCCGACAGGCGGCACGAATGCTTCCGGCGCCATGAAAGTCGCCTATGATGCCCTCAAGCGTGCCAGCACGACGGAAGCGACCGCCCATACCGCCAAAGGCAACCGCGATTTCCAGCGCTTCATCCTGCTCATGACGGACGGTGAAATGACCGGTTCCAGCTCTAGCTGGAATTCGACGATTGACAACCAGGTGCGCAATTACTGCGACCAGGCCAAGAACGACGACATCAAGATCTTCTCGGTCGCCTTTATGGCGCCCAACCGGGGCAAATCCCTACTCGGCTATTGCGCCAGCGCGACAGATTACTACTTCGAGCCCGAAGACATGGGCGACCTCGTGAGCGCTTTCAGGAAAATCGGCCAAAAAGCCGCGGATCTCACCACGCGCCTCACAAACTGATGCGCGAGGCCTGGGTTAGCAAACCTGGCAAGCCGCAAATGCCGCGGTTTTCCAAGCTATCGCCCCGCGTCGAGAACAAAGCCGAACATGATCCGCCAATATCAAGATCACGCCATAGCTAATCGGTGGCAACCCATTCTATCCGGTTGCAAGTGCTTCCTAACGATGCGTAAACTGTCCAAAGAAGCGTGCCGGTAGGGGAGAATCGGCGCGGCATTCCGACTGGCGCGCAACGAATTGGCAAGATCATGATCAAGAGCCTCAGCAAAGCCGACCTGCCTCTTCCCCAACGACGAGTTACCGATCCGGCAGTCCTTGCGGCCGAGATTATCGAACGACTGACCTATGGCATCGGCAAGGATGCCAAGATGGCAACGCCGCATGACTGGTTGACGGCCACCATCCTGGTGGTGCGCGACCGCATCATCGACCGCTGGATGGAAACGACACGCGCCACCTATGACAACAACGCCAAGCGGGTCTACTACCTCTCGCTGGAATTCCTCATCGGCCGGCTCATGCGCGACGCGATGTCCAATCTCGGTATGATGGACGAGATCCGCCAGGCGCTCGCCTCGATGGGCGTCGACCTCGACGTCATTGCCGGTCTCGAGGCAGACGCCGCGCTGGGCAATGGCGGCCTGGGCCGCCTCGCCGCCTGCTTCATGGAGTCAATGGCGACCGTCCACATTCCCGCCTATGGCTATGGCATCCGTTATGTGCACGGCCTTTTTCGCCAGCAGATGGCCGACGGTTGGCAGGTAGAGCTCCCCGAGACCTGGCTCGCCCACGGCAATCCCTGGGAGTTCGAGCGACGTGAGAGTTCCTACGAGATCGGCTTCGGCGGCGCCGTTGAGACCGCGGGCGGGCATGACGAGGAGCCGCAATTCGTCTGGAAGCCAGGCGAACGAGTGATCGCCACCGCCTACGACACGCCGGTGGTTGGCTGGCGCGGCGACCATGTCANNCATTGCGTCTCTGGTCGGCCCAGCCGATCGACCCGATCCTGCTCGAGGCTTTCAACGCCGGCGACCACATCGGAGCGCTCAAGGAAAGCAACAAGGCGGAAACACTCACCCGCGTCCTCTACCCAGCCGACGCGACATCTGCCGGCCAGGAACTCAGGTTGCGCCAGGAGTACTTCTTCTGTTCAGCCTCGCTGCAGGACATCCTCAGGCGCCACCTGCAACAGGGCAACGAACTGTCCGCCCTGCCCGACAAGGTGGCGATCCAGCTGAACGATACGCATCCGGCCATTTCCGTCACCGAACTGATGCGCCTGCTCTGCGACGTGCACGGCCTCGACTTCGACACCGCCTGGGACATCACCTGGCGCACATTCTCCTACACCAACCACACGCTTCTTCCCGAGGCGCTGGAGAGCTGGCCGGTGCCGCTGTTCGAGCGGCNNTACCTGATCAACGCCTACCATATCGATTCGTTGCGTGCCAAAGGCATGCATGATTTCGACCTGCTGCGTGCCGTGTCCTTGATCGAAGAAGACAACGGCCGGCGGGTGCGCATGGGCAACCTGGCGTTCCTGGGCTCGCACAGCGTCAATGGCGTATCGGCGCTGCACAGCCAGTTGATGAAAAGCACGGTCTTTTCCGAGCTGCACAAGCTGTACCCCCAGCGGATCAACAACAAGACCAACGGCATAACCCCGCGGCGCTGGCTGATGCAGTGCAATCCGCGCCTGACATCGCTGATCCGTGACACGGTGGGCCCGGCTTTCCTCGATGACGCCGAAAAGTTGAAGGCACTCGACGTCTACGCGGACGATTCAGAATTTCAGAAGCAGTTTGCAGCGGTCAAGCGCGCCAACAAGGAGCAGTTGGCCAATCTCGTCGCCAGCCGTATGGGCATCCGGCTCGACCCGTCGGCCATGTTCGACATCCAGATCAAGCGCATCCACGAATACAAGCGCCAACTGCTGAACATCATTGAGACGGTGGCCCTGTTCGACCAGATCCGCACCCATCCGGAGCGCGACTGGGTGCCGCGCGTCAAGCTTTTCGCCGGCAAGGCAGCGCCGAGCTATCACAACGCCAAGCTGATCATCAAGCTCGCCAACGACGTCGCCCGTGTCATCAACAATGACCCGGCGGTGCGCAACCTGCTGAAGGTCGTCTTCATCCCGAACTACAATGTCTCGCTTGCCGAGGTCATGGTGCCTGCCGCCGACCTCTCCGAACAGATTTCCACCGCCGGAATGGAAGCCTCGGGAACCGGAAACATGAAGTTCGCGTTGAACGGTGCACTGACCATCGGCACCCTCGACGGAGCCAATGTCGAAATGCGCGACCATGTGGGCGAGGAGAACATCGTGATTTTTGGCATGACGGCCGGGGAAGTCGCGAAGGTGCGCGCTGGCGGACACGATCCGCGCGCCGTGATCGAAAGCTCGCGCGAGCTTTCGCAGGCCCTTTCGGCGATCGCCTCGGGCGTCTTCTCGCCTGACGATCCGGGTCGCTTCGCCGGCCTCGTGGACGGGCTTTACCAGCACGACTGGTTCATGGTCGCCGCCGACTTCAACGCCTATGCCACGGCGCAGCGCCAGATCGACACGCTTTGGGGCGACGATGCGGCGTGGTATTCCAAGACGATCCGCAATACGGCGCGCATGGGCTGGTTCTCCTCGGATCGGACCATTCGCCAATACAGCGCCGACATCTGGAGAGCCTGATGGTGAAATCGCCGAAGAAGGTCGGTGATACCGCACGGCCGGAGGCGCCACCTGCCGCGGAAATAGAGGCGATTGTTCAGGGCAATTACGACGACCCGTTCTCTGTGCTCGGGCTGCAGAAGACCGCGTCGGGTTTTGTCGCGCGCTGCTTTATTCCGGGCGCCGAGGCAATTTCGGCATTGTCCATCGCAGGGGCCGCGCTCGGCGATCTGACCTGTCTCCACCCCGCCGGCTTCTTCTGCGGGCCGGTTGCCGCCGACGGCTTCCAGCCGCTGCGTTACAGGGCGACACGGGGCGATGTGGAATGGACCGTCACCGATCCGTACAGCTTCGGGCCGGTGCTCGGGCCGATGGATGACTATTTCGTCCGTGAAGGTTCGCATTTGCGCCTGTTCGACAAGATGGGCGCCCATCCTCTGAAGCATCAGGGCGTCGACGGTTTTCACTTCGCCGTCTGGGCGCCGAATGCCAAACGCGTCTCCGTCGTCGGCGACTTCAACGAGTGGGACGGTCGCCGCCACGCGATGCGGCTTCGCCGCGACACCGGCATCTGGGAAATCTTCGCACCGGACGTCCGGCCAGGCTCGCCTTATAAGTTCGAGATCATCGGCAAGAATGGCGAACTGCTGCCGCTGAAGGCCGACCCCTATGCGCGGCGCGCCGAGCTTCGCCCCAAGAACGCCTCGGTCACCACCGCTGAACTGGAACAGGCCTGGGAGGATGCCGCGCACCGCAAGCACTGGGCAACCATCGACCAGCGTCGCCAGCCGATCAGCGTTTACGAGGTGCATGCTGGTTCCTGGCAGCGCCGCCACGACGGCACGATGCTGAACTGGGATGAGATGGCCGCGCGGCTTATCCCCTATTGCGTGGACATGGGCTTCACGCATATCGAGTTCATGCCGATCACGGAACACCCCTACGATCCGTCCTGGGGCTACCAGACGACCGGGCTCTACGCCCCGACCGCGCGCCACGGCGAGCCGGAAGGCTTCGCCCGCTTCGTCAACGGCTGCCACAAGGTCGGGCTCGGCGTCATCCTCGACTGGGTCCCTGCCCACTTTCCGACCGACGCCCATGGCCTGCGCTGGTTCGACGGAACGGCGCTCTACGAGCACGCCGACCCGCGCCAGGGCTTTCATCCCGACTGGAACACGGCGATCTACAACTTCGGCCGCCTGGAGGTCGTCTCCTACCTCGTCAACAATGCGCTCTACTGGGCGGAGAAATTCCATCTCGACGGTCTGCGCGTCGATGCCGTCGCCTCCATGCTCTATCTCGACTATTCGCGGAAGGAAGGCGAGTGGATCCCGAACGAATATGGCGGCCGAGAAAATCTGGAGGCCGTGCGTTTCCTGCAGCAGATGAACCGCGCCGTCTACGGCACTCATCCGGGCATCATGACCATCGCCGAGGAATCCACCTCCTGGCCCAAGGTCTCCCAGCCAGTGCATGAAGGCGGTCTCGGTTTCGGCTTCAAGTGGAACATGGGTTTCATGCACGACACGCTGAGCTATTTCGCCCGCGATCCGGTGCACCGCAAGTTCCACCACCAGGAACTGACCTTCGGGCTGCTCTATGCCTTCTCGGAAAATTTCGTACTGCCGATCTCCCATGACGAGGTCGTGCACGGCAAGGGCTCGATGATCGCCAAGATGCCCGGCGACGACTGGCAGAAATTCGCCAATCTCCGCAGCTACTATGCCTTCATGTGGGGCCATCCCGGCAAAAAGCTGCTGTTCATGGGCCAGGAATTCGCCCAATGGAGCGAGTGGAGCGAGGAGCGTTCGCTGGATTGGAACCTCCTCCAATACGCACAGCATGAAGGCATGCGGCGACTGGTACGCGACCTCAACTTCACGTACCGCTCAAAGCCGGCGTTGCACGCCCGAGACTGCGAGGGCGAAGGCTTCGAGTGGCTGATTGCCGACGATCACGACAATTCGGTACTCGCTTGGCTGCGCAAGGCGCCGGGTGAAAAGACCATCGCGGTGATCTGTAATCTCACCCCAGTCTACCATGACGGCTATGTCGTGCCGCTTCCCACGACCGGGCGCTGGCGCGAGATCCTCAATACCGACGCGGAGATCTATGGCGGTAGCGGCAAGGGCAACGGTGGGCGCGTGGAGGCCGGACCAGGAGACGGCGGCCACGCTTACGCCATCCTGACATTGCCGCCGCTTGCGGTCATCATGCTAGAACAGGAAAACTGAGGCGGGAGGCGAAATGATGGAGAAGCGACACCAACCCCTGGCGCGCGATGCCATGGCTTATGTTCTGGCCGGCGGTCGGGGAAGCCGCCTTAAGGAACTGACGGACCGGCGCGCCAAGCCAGCTGTCTATTTCGGTGGCAAGGCCCGCATCATCGATTTTGCCCTCTCCAACGCGATCAATTCGGGCATCCGCCGTATCGGCGTCGCCACCCAGTACAAGGCGCATTCTCTCATCCGTCACCTGCAGCGCGGCTGGAACTTCCTGCGTCCGGAGAGAAACGAGAGCTTTGACGTCCTGCCCGCCAGCCAGCGCGTCTCCGAAACGCAATGGTATGAAGGCACCGCCGACGCCGTCTACCAGAACATCGACATCATCGAACCCTATGGTCCGGAATACATGGTCATCCTGGCAGGCGACCACATCTACAAGATGGACTACGAACTCATGCTTCAGCAGCACGTCGATTCCGGCGCCGATGTAACCATCGGCTGTCTGGAAGTACCGCGCATGGAGGCGAGCGGCTTCGGCGTCATGCATGTCGATGGCAATGACGAAGTTATCGCCTTTATCGAAAAACCGACCGATCCGCCGGGCATTCCCGGAAACGAGGACTTCGCGTTGGCATCGATGGGTATCTACGTGTTTCACACGAAGTTCCTGATGGACACGCTGCGCCGTGACGCCGCCGACCCGCATTCGAGCCGCGATTTCGGCAAGGACATCATTCCCTATATCGTATCGAACGGCAAAGCGGTGGCGCATCGATTCGCCCGTTCCTGCGTCCGGTCCGATTTCGAAAGCACCCCCTATTGGCGCGACGTCGGCACCATCGATGCCTATTGGCAAGCCAACATTGACCTCACGGACATCGTTCCCGAACTCGACATCTACGACAAGTCCTGGCCGATCTGGACCTATTCGGAAATCACCCCGCCGGCCAAATTCGTGCATGACGACGAGGGGCGGCGAGGCTCGGCGATCTCGTCGCTGGTGGCCGGCGACTGCATCATCTCCGGCTCCTCGCTCTACAAGAGCCTGCTCTTCACCGGCGTGCGCGCCAACTCCTACTCGCGGCTCGAAGGGGCGGTCATCCTGCCCAAAGTCCACATCGGGCGTCATGCGCGATTGACCAACGTCATCATCGACCACGGCGTCGTGATTCCCGAAGGTTTGGTCGTCGGCGAGGATCCGGAAATCGACGCCCGGCGCTTCCGCCGATCGGAGGAAGGAATCTGCCTGATCACCCAGCCGATGATCGACAAGCTCGGCATGGCAGTCTGATGAAGGTCCTCTCTGTCGCGTCGGAACTCTACCCGCTCGTCAAAACCGGCGGCCTTGCGGATGTCGCGGGCGCATTGCCGCTGGCGCTGGCCGCGCATGGCGTGGAAACAAAGACCCTCGTCCCCGGCTATCCGGCGGTGCTGAAGGCGCTCGGCAACCTGGTGAAACGCAAGGAGTTCACAGACCTGCTCGGCGAAGAGGCAGTCCTGCTCGAAGCAAAACACGAAGGCATCGACATTCTCGTCCTCGACGCGCCCGCGCTGTTCGAGCGCGCGGGCGGCCCTTATGTCGATCCCAACAGCCGCGACTATGCAGACAACTGGAAGCGCTTCGCGGTGCTTTCCAAGGCCGGCGCAGAGATTGCCGCGGGCGTCCTGCCCGACTGGCAGCCGGATCTCGTCCACGCCCATGACTGGCAAAGCGCCCTGACGCCGGTCTACATGCGCTATGGCGAAGCGTCGGAGAGGCCGAGCCTCGTCACCATCCACAACATCGCCTTCCAGGGGCAATTCTCCGCCGATCTGTTCCCGCAACTCGGACTTCCCACCCATGCCTTCTGGGAAGCGCTCGAATATTATGGGACGATCAGCTTCCTCAAGGGCGGCCTCGTCGCAGCCCACGCGATCAGCACGGTCAGCCCTTCCTATGCGGAAGAGATCCTGACCCCCGCCTTCGGCATGGGGCTCGAAGGCGTCATCGCCAGCCGCGCCGACGACCTCTACGGCATCGTCAACGGGATTGACGCCACCGTGTGGAATCCGGCCACCGACAAGCACATCGCCCAGACCTACGCGTCCGCCGCGCTGAAGAAGCGTCAGGCAAACCGTGACGCGCTGGCCGCCCGCTTCTCGCTTGACACCGACGACGGGCCGATCTTCTGCGTCATTTCACGCCTGACGTGGCAGAAGGGCATGGACCTGCTTGCCGAAGTCACCGACACGATCGTCGCAGCCGGTGCCAAGCTCGTCATTCTCGGCTCCGGCGACCACGCGCTCGAATCCAGCCTGCTGGCGGCCGCCGCGCGCCACAAGGGCCGCATCGGCATGGTGGTCGGCTATGACGAACCGCTGTCGCATCTGATGCAGGCCGGTTCCGACGCCATCCTCATCCCGTCACGCTTCGAGCCCTGCGGGTTGACCCAGCTTTACGGCCTGCGCTACGGCTGCGTGCCGGTGGTTGCCCGCACCGGCGGGCTGGCCGACACGATCATCGACGCCAACGAGGCGGCGATCGCTGCCCAAGCTGCAACCGGCATCAAGTTCGTGCCGGGATCGGCCGATGCTCTGCGCTCGGCGATACGCCGTGCCACGCGGCTCCACAGCTCTGCTAAGATTTGGAGTCAGTTACAGAAGCAGGGGATGAAAAGCGACGTCTCCTGGGGCAAAAGCGCAGAGCGCTACGCCGAACTCTATCAACGCCTCGTCTCGAAAGGCCCGTAAGTCCATGATCTCGACCGTTGCAACCAAGCCCTTCGCGGATCAGAAGCCGGGAACCTCCGGCCTGCGCAAGAAGGTTCCGGTCTTCCAGCAACCGAACTATGCTGAGAACTTCATCCAGTCGATCTTTGATAGCCTCGAGGCTTTCGCCGGCAAGACGCTGGTGATCGGCGGCGACGGCCGCTACTACAATCGCGACGTGATCCAGAAGGCGATCAAGATGGCCGCAGCCAACGGCTTCGGCNNCAAGGTGCTGGTCGGCCAGGGCGGCATACTCTCGACGCCGGCCGCCTCGCACGTCATCCGCAAGTACAAGGCCTTCGGCGGCATCATCCTCTCGGCCAGCCACAATCCCGGCGGCCCGACCGAGGACTTCGGCATCAAATACAATACCGGCAATGGCGGCCCGGCGCCGGAGCGGATCACCGACGCGATCTTCGAACGCTCCAAGGTGATCGAAAGCTACAGGATCGTCGACGCGGCCGATATCAATCTCGATCAGATCGGCAGCGTCGAGCTCGACGGCATGGTGGTCGAAATCATCGACCCGGTCGCCGACTATGCCGCGCTGATGGAAGAACTGTTCGACTTCGGCGCCATCCGCAACCTGTTTGGCCTCGGCTTCCGCATGGTGTTCGACGCGATGAGCGCGGTCACCGGCCCCTATGCCAAGGAGATCATCGAGGGCCGCCTCGGCGCGCCAGCCGGCACGGTCCGCAACTTCATTCCCCTCCCCGACTTCGGCGGGCACCATCCCGACCCGAACCTCGTCCATGCCAAGGAACTCTACGACGAGATGATGGCCGGCGACGCAGCGCCCGACTTTGGCGCAGCCTCCGATGGCGACGGCGACCGCAATCTGGTGATCGGCAAGGGCATCTTCGTCACCCCCTCCGACAGCCTCGCCATCCTCGCCGCCAATGCCCATCTGGCTCCCGGCTATGCCCAGGGCATTGCCGGCATCGCCCGATCCATGCCGACCAGCGCTGCCGCCGACCGGGTTGCGGAGAAGCTCGGGATCGGCATGTACGAGACGCCGACCGGCTGGAAGTTTTTCGGCAATCTGCTCGATGCGGGCAAGGTGACGATGTGCGGCGAGGAATCGGCCGGCACCGGATCGAACCATGTGCGCGAGAAGGACGGACTTTGGGCCGTCCTGCTGTGGCTCAACATCCTTGCCGTGCGCGGCGAGAGCGTGAAGGACATCGTCACCCAGCATTGGGCAACCTACGGCCGTAACTACTATTCCCGTCACGACTACGAAGCGGTCGACACCAATGCCGCAAATGGTCTCATCGCAGCACTTCGCGCAAAGCTGGAAACGCTTCCCGGCACCAGAATCGGCAAGCTCGTCGTGACCAACGCCGATGATTTCGCTTATCTCGATCCCATAGACCAGTCAGTCAGCAACAATCAGGGCGTCCGTATCCTGTTCGAAGGCGGCTCGCGTGTCGTTTTCCGGCTCTCCGGCACCGGAACATCCGGGGCGACCTTGCGCGTTTATATCGAACGCTACGAACCGGATGCCAGTCGCCACGACCTGGAAACGCAAAGCGCACTCGCCGAGCTGATCACCGCGGCCGAAAGCGTCGCCGACATCCGCAAACGGACAGGGCGAGACGCGCCAAGCGTGATCACCTGATCCACTCATCATGAACCGTATCGAAACACGGCTAGGCGGAGTGTTATTGACGGACAGCGGCGCCGAATTCGCCGTATGGTCCGAACATGCCGACAGGATCGATCTGTGCCTATTCGACAGCTCGGGCCGGTCGGAGATCTGCCGTTTGCCGATGACGCGAGGCCCCGACTCCGTCCATCGCCTGCATGTAGATGGGATCGTGGAGGGCTCTCGCTACGGTTATCGCGCCCATGGCCGCTATATGCCAGATAGAGGCTATTGGTTCGATCCGTCCAAGCTCCTGGTCGACCCCTATGCGAAGGAACTCGACCGCCCCTTCGTCCACGATCCGCGTCTCTCGGTGTTCGGCACGGATACGCAGGCGCTGGTACCAAGGGCGATCGTCACCAATGATCCGTTGGCCAAGCCGATGCGCCCGCTGCTGCCCAAGGGCGGCTTCATCTATGAACTGGCCGTCAAGGCCTTCACGATGCTGCATCCCGATGTCCCCCCGGAACTGCGGGGTACAGTTGCCGCCCTCGCCCATCCCGCCGTCATTGCCCACCTCAAAAAGCTTGGTGTGGATGCGATCGAGCTGATGCCGATCGTCGCCTGGATCGACGAGCGCCACCTGCCACCGCTCGGCCTGACAAACGCCTGGGGCTATAACCCGATCGCGCTCATGGCGCTCGATCCGCGCATCGTGCCAGGCGGCATGACGGANNCGGCATTGGCGTCATCCTTGATCTGGTTTTCAACCACACCGGCGAAAGCGACAAGCTCGGCACGACATTATCACTGCGCGGCCTCGACAATCCTAGCTGCTATCGCCATCTGCCAGACAATCCGGGCATTCTCGTCAACGATACCGGCTGCGGCAACACGCTCGCCTGCGACCACCCCTATGTTCGCAGGCTGATTGTCGACAGCCTTCGCCATTTCGTCGTGCATGCGGGTATCGACGGCTTCCGGTTCGATCTGGCGCCAATCCTTGGCCGCACAGCCAACGGCTTCCACACGACGTCCCGTACGCTGCACACCATTCTGACCGACGAGGTGCTGGAAGACCGCGTGATGATTGCCGAGCCCTGGGATATCGGCCCCGGTGGATATCAGCTCGGCAATTTCCCGGACGGCTTCCTCGAATGGAACGATCGGGCACGCGACGACATTCGACGCTACTGGCGCGGCGACAGCTATATGGCGGGGGGGCTTGCCACGGCGCTCTCCGGGTCATCCGATATCTTCTCGAGGTGCGGCGGGACCGAAACGCGCAGCGTCAACTTCGTCGCCGCCCATGACGGCTTCACCCTGTTCGATCTCGTTTCGCACAGCCACAAGCGCAATGGGCGCAATGGCGAACACAATCGTGACGGCCATGACGAGAATTATTCCTGGAACAACGGCGTGGAAGGAGAGCACGACAATCGGACCGTGCTGGCGCGCCGGCGCCAGGACGTCGCCGCCCTTCTCTCCACATTGTTTGCCACGCGCGGCACAATCATGCTGACGGCGGGCGACGAATTCGGCAGGACCCAGAACGGCAACAACAACGCCTATTGCCAGGACAACGACCTGACCTGGCTCGACTGGGAGGCGGCGGACGAACATCTGATCGCCCTTGTCGCCAAACTCTCGGCTATGCGAAAGCGTTTCTCGGTTTTTTCCGAAACGCGCTTCTTTTCCGGAGGAAAGGATGTGGTGTGGCTCTCAGCGAGCGGATCTGAGATGGGCGTCCCGGACTGGGAACACGCGCAAGGCCCCGGCCTTGCGATGCTGGTTCACAGCGCCGACTATAAGCTCAAGACCGAGGTGCGGCTCGCCATTTTGTTCAACCGCTCCACCTCTGCTCTGGACTTCCATCTGCCCACAGGTGAAAACAAGCATTGGCGACATCTGCCGGGTAACCGGCCAACCAAACAGTTCCACCTTAGGCCGAGATCGGTCCAGTTTTATTTCGAGCACTAGTTCCTTCATTATCCTTAGACAAACAGACGCTATTCCCTGTTCGCCAGAGCCCCTGTAAGATTTTCCCTACTGCAACCATTGGTGAGGTTCCATGCCCCGTGAGATTTCCCTGTCCGAGGTTTCGTCGCTGATCGGCCAGGAGATCGGCGTGTCGAAATGGATCACCGTCGATCAGACCATGATCGACGCCTTTGCCGGCGCGACCGACGACCATCAGTTCATCCATGTAGATCCGGTNNCGGCACCATCGCCCACGGTTTTCTCACACTGTCGTTGCTGTCGACCATGAACTACGACTGCCTGCCGAAGATCCGCGAGCAGACGATGGGCATCAACTATGGTTTCAACAAGGTACGCTTCATGACGCCCGTCAAATGCGGTAAGCGCATTCGCGGCCATTTCGTGCTGTCGGAAGGTCGTTTGCGCGGGGCGGGCATGATGATGACCGCGTATGACGTCAGCATCGAGATCGAAGGCGAACGCAAGCCGGCGCTGACTGCCACCTGGATGACAATCATCCAGTTCGACCCGAAGGACCGCCCCGAAGGAATGTAGGCATGGGAAAAGCCGAAATAGTCCGCGCTTCCTTCCGGCGACAGGCGAAGGCCTGCGATGATCTCGGCTCGCCCTTCACCGCTCGCCTCTGCCGACTGGTCGCCGACCGATTGAACGGCGAGACGGCGGTCGCTCGACGCGTGCTGAACTGGGAAGGGGATCCGACAGTCGCCGGCGACGCCCTGGCGCTGCGACTTGCCGGCTCGCTGCATGCGCTGGTGCGATCGGGACAAGATCCGGCGCTTGCCGCCGTCTATCCTCCCGAACGCGTCGATGACGATGCTCTCTGGTCCGCCTGCGAAGACGCATTCCGGCGCGACGAGCGCTTCATTCTCGAGCGCTTGCGCTCGGCGCCACAAACCAACGAGGTGCGGCGTGCCGGCGCTCTTTTACCGGGCTTCCTCACTATTGCAAGGCTGTTCGGCAAGCCGCTTGTGCTATCAGAAGTGGGCGCGAGCGCCGGCCTCAATCTGCATTGGGACCGCTATGCCTATCGGCTCGGTGCATTCGTCTGGGGTTCCGCATCATCGGTCGAGCTTACACCCGACTGGAAGGGGCCGCCGCCGCCCGATGCGGAGGTTACCATTGCAGGGCGTGCTGGCTGCGACCTGAACCCGCTCGATCCGTCTTCCATTGACGATCGCGAGCGCCTTGCCTCCTACATCTGGGCTGACCAGGCGGACCGTCTGGAGCGAGCTGGAAATGCGCTCGACATCGCGGCAAGAACAGGCATGAAAGTTGATCGGGCCGATGCAATCGAATGGTTGGCCAAGCGGCTATCGCAGCGCCACGCAGGCTGCGTTCATGTCGTCTACCATTCGATCGCCTGGCAATATTTCCCGGAGGCTTTGAAAGCGAAGGGCGAACTTCTGATCGCCACGGCCGGAGCTGGTGCGACGCAGGATGCGCCTCTCGCACGCCTGCAGATGGAGGCTGACGGCAATTCGGATGGCGCAGCGCTGACGCTACAGGTCTGGCCGACTGGTGAGCGTCATGAAATCGGGAGGGCCGACTTTCACGGGCGTTGGGTCAGGTGGAGGGGATGGCCGGGACTTTAGTCCCGGCCCCCTTGTCTAGGGCGTTTACTGGCTAGCTATGCGTCCTCTGCCGCTTGGGCCAACAGGCCGAAGGCATAGTCGGCAAACGAGCGCCAGCACTCGACGCGGAAGGTCTCCTCATCGATCCTGCAGAGCACGATTTCGATCTTGCCGAGTACCGTGCGGGCTACAGCGCCGACCGGAAAGGTCTTCAGCGAAAGGTTCAGCGGGCAGCCGGCATTGAGCGCATTGGCCGCCCCGGGGCCGGATACCACGATCGCGGTATTGCGGTGTGAGACGTCGGTTGCCGAATGAACCACGCCGGACGCGGCGCAGTCGGCCATCAGATCGCCGCCCTTGTCGTCGATCAGCAGCCATTCGTCCGGGCCGAGCCAGAATGCCATGCGGCCCTTGGTGGTGGCCGAGCCCTTGGGCCTGACCGGCAGCTTGACACCCAAGGCCTTCGACAGCGCGGCGACGTCTTCCGCTCCGGTTCGAAGCGACACCCGCGTCGCGGCCTCGACAGGCCTCAGCCGCACCGATGGCGAACCGCCATGGGCTCCGGCGAGTGCGGACTTGCGTTCGGCGACGGTCACATCAGCCATGGATACGGCCCCCTTCCTTGTCAAAGAATACGGTATCGGTCACCTCGACCGCGATGGTCTTGTCCTTCATCGGCACATAGAGCGTTTCGCCCATGCGCGCCCGGCCGCCGACCAGCGTGGCAATCGCGATCGACCGGCCGAGGTTTTCCGACCAGTAGGACGAGGTGACGTGACCGAGCATGGTCATCGGCTTCGGCTGGTTCGGATCGGCGACGATCTGGCCGCCCTCCTCCAGAACCTCGTTCGGGTTCTTGGTGAAGAGGCCGACAAGTTGCTTGCGCCCTTCCTTGACCAGGTCCGGCCGCTTCAGGCCGCGGATGCCGACGAAGTCCTTTTTCTTCTTCGACACGGCCCAGCCGTAGCCGGCGTCGTCCGGCGTCAGGGTGCCGTCGGTGTCCTGGCCGACAATGATATAGCCCTTCTCGGCGCGCAGCACGTGCATGGTCTCGGTGCCGTAGAGGCAGGCGCCGAGGCTCTCGGCCCGTTCCCAGATCTTCTGGAAGACATCAGCGCCGAAATCGGCCGGCACGTTGACTTCGAAACCGAGCTCGCCGGTGAACGAGACGCGGAACAGCCGGGTCGGCACGCCGCAGAACTTGCCTTCGGCCACGCTCATGTGCGGGAAGGCTTCATTCGAGATGTCGATGCCCTCGACGAAGGGCGCGATGATGTCGCGGGCCTTCGGTCCCTGGACGGCGATGACCGCCCACTGCTCGCTGGACGAGGTCAGCCATACCTTGAGATGCGGAAACTCCGTCTGCAGGTAGTCTTCCATGTGGTTCAAGACCCGCGGCGCGCCGCCCGTCGTCGTCGTCACGTGGAAGCGATCCTCGGCCAGGCGACCGACAACGCCGTCGTCATAGACGAAGCCGTCGTCGCGCGTCATGATACCGTAGCGGCACTTGCCGGGCTTCAGCGTGTCCCAGGCATTGGTATACATGAGATTGAGGAACGCGGCCGCATCCGGGCCGACCACCTCGATCTTGCCGAGCGTCGAGGCGTTGAACACGCCGGCGGCCTCGCGGACTGTCTTGCATTCGCGGTTGACCGCCGCATGCATGTCCTCGCCGGGGCGCGGATAATACCAGGCGCGCTTCCAGTTGCCGACGTCCTCGAACGCCGCGCCGAGCGAGGCCTCATAGGCGTGCATCGGGGTCTTGCGGGTCGGATCGAACAGCTCGCCGCGCGAGTGGTTGATCAGCGTGCCGAAGGTCACCGGCGTATAGGGCGCGCGGAAGGTGGTGAGACCCACCTTGGGGATCTCCTTGCCGAGCATTTCCGCGGCGATCGCCAGGCCGTGCATGTTGGAGAGCTTGCCCTGGTCGGAGGCCATGCCATTGGTGGTGAAACGCTTGATATGCTCGATCGAGTGCATGCCTTCGCGCACAGCCAGACGGATGTCCTTGGCGCAGACGTCGTGCTGGAAGTCGATGAAGGCCTTGACGCTGGTGTCGCGCCCTGCCCCTTCGGCCGCACCGATCATGCCGCCGGTCCAGCCGAAGACGTTGACGCCCGTCAGCGCCGAAGAAACAGATCCGGTCGCGCCGGCTTCCTTCGCCATCCGGGCGCCGGCAGCGAACGCCTCGTCGATGATCGACTGCAGGTCGTCGGTGCCGTTGCAGGTGCCGACGCAGATGCTGTCCTGGGCATAGACATCCGGCAGGAAGCGGTCGTTGGCGGTATCGAACTTCAGCTTGCCGCGCGATTGCGAGAACAGGTGAACGGACGGCGTCCAGCCGGCCGACACAATAAGCGCGTCGACCTCGATCTTGCGAGCGCTCGAGCTGCCGTTCCGCTTGACCGTCATCGACCGGATGCGCAGGCGACCCGATGTATCGGTGACGGAGTGGCCGACGAGCACTTCGATGCCGAGCGAGCGGGCCTGGGCCAGCACCTTGTCGCCGGGCTTTTCGCGGCAGTCGACGATCGCCGGAATGGTGATGCCGGCACGCTTCAGGTCGAAAGCTGCCTCATAGGCCGAATCATGGGCGGTATAGATGCCGACCTTGGCCCCGACGGCCACGCCGAAATGGTTAAGATAGGTGCGCGCCGCAGACGCCAGCATGATGCCCGGCCGGTCGTTGTTGGCGAACACCATGTGGCGCTCGATCGAACCGGTGGCGAGCACGACCTTCTTGGTGCGGACCTGCCACAGCCGCTCGCGCGGCAGGCTCTTGGCCGGCTTGGCCATATGGTCGGTGACGCGCTCGACAAGTGCCACGAAGTTGTGGTTGTAATAGCCGAAAGCCGTGGTGCGGGGCAGGATACGCACGTTCGGCATGGCAGCCAGCCGGGCGGCGGTGGCCTGTGCCCAGTCATAGCCGTTCTGGCCGTCGACGGTCGCGCCGGTATCGTAGTGGAAGGCACCGCCCAGTTCCGGCTGTTCGTCGCACAGGATGACCTCGGCACCGGTCTCGGCTGCGGCCAGCGCCGCAGAAAGGCCCGCCGCCCCGCCACCGACAACGAGCACGTCGCAATGGGCATAGCGGCTTGAATAGTGGTCCGGATCTTCTTCCTTCGGAGCCACGCCGAGGCCGGCGGCGCGACGGATGAAGGGTTCGTAGACCGAATGCCAGAAGCTCTTCGGCCACATGAAGGTCTTGTAGTAGAAGCCGGCGGCGAAGAACGGCGAGAAGAAGTCGTTGATCTCGCCGATGTCGAAGGACAGCGACGGCCAGCGGTTCTGCGTCTCGACCTTCATGCCGTCGAACACTTCCTGCACGGTGGCGCGCACGTTCGGCTGGCGCCGGGCAGCATCGCGCGACACGTCGAGCAGCGCGTTCGGCTCTTCCGGACCGGCGGTCAGGATGCCGCGCGGACGGTGATACTTGAACGAGCGGCCAGCGAGATGCAGGCCGTTCGCCAGCATTGCGGAGGCGACGGTATCGCCCTCGTAGGCGGTGATGCTGCGGCCATCAATGGTGAGTCGGGCGGTGCGGGCCGGCGTCAGGCGGCCCTTGCCGGGGATACGATTGGCACCGCTCATTTCGACACTCCCTTCTCGACTGCATTCGGGAGGAAGGCCGAGACATCGGCCTTCGGACCACCGGCCTTGTAGGTCAAGTGGATCTTGTCGCTCACGGTATCACGCACTGCGTTGAAGAACCGACCGCAGCCATGCATGTGGCGCCAGCGTTCAAAGATCAGGCCCTTAGGATTGTCGCGCAGGAAGAAATAGTCGGCGAACTCCTCATCCGTGATGTCGGCAATGTTTTCCGGCCGGGCGATATGCGCTTCGCCGGCAGCGCGGAATTCGAGCTCGGAGCGCTCTTCCTCGCAATAGGGGCATTTGATCAGCAGCATGATGAACGTCCTTTAAGGGTCAGTGCGCCACGGCGGCCGCAGCCGCCTCGTCGATCAGTCGGCCGGTGCGGAAGCGGTCGAGGTTAAGGCCTGCCGCGAGACGGTGCGGCTCGCCCTTGGCGATCAGGTGGGCAAACAGGTTGGCCGAGCCCGGTGTCGCCTTGAAGCCGCCTGTACCCCAACCAGCGTTGACGAAGAGGTTCGGCACCGGCGTCACACCCTGGATCGGCGAGCGGTCGGCGGTGTTGTCGGTGATCCCACCCCACTGGCGCATCATCTTGACGCGGCGGAACATCGGGAACAGTTCGCAGATGGCGTCCAGCGTGTGAGTAATGATCTGCAGGCCGCCGGTCTGCGAATAGGAATTGTACTGGTCGGTGCCGGCGCCGATGACGAATTCGCCCTTGTCCGACTGCGAGATATAGGCATGCACCGTATTCGACATGACGACGCAGGGGAAGATCGGCTTCATAGGCTCGGACACGAGGGCTTGCAGCGGGGTCGAATGCACCGGCAGGGGGACGCCAGCCATGCCCATAACAACCGACGAATGGCCGGCGGCCGACACACCGATCTTCTTCGCGCCGATGAAGCCGCGAGACGTCTCGACGCCGATGACCTCACCACCCGGGCCACGGCGGATGCCGGTCACTTCGGTGTTCTGGATGATATGCACGCCGCGATCCGAAGCCGCACGGGCATAGCCCCAGGCGACGGCATCGTGACGCGCCGTTCCACCGCGCCGCTGAAGGGCAGCACCATTGATCGGGTAGCGGGCGGTCTTGGAGATATCGAGCGGCAGACAGAATCCTTTGGCCTGCTCGGGCGTCAGCCACTCGTTATCGATGCCATAGAGATTGTTGGCATTGATATGGCGCTTGAAAGACTGCTGGTCGTGCACATTATGCGACAGCATCATCACACCGCGCGGCGAGTACATGACGTTATAATTGAGGTCCTGGCTCAGGCCTTCCCAGAGCTTCAGGGAATGCTCGTAAATATCCATACTCTCTTCATAGAGATAGTTGGACCGGATGATGGTGGTGTTGCGGCCGGT
>DBUL01000148.1:5251-5415 GCA_002307905.1 Rhizobiaceae bacterium UBA1291 | reverse complement strand
GTGGAAACCAACACTTGAGCAGTCAATTTCTTCGCGACCTGCATTTCAAGGCCTCGTCGAGTGCCGTCAAACGT
This sequence comes from Rhizobiaceae bacterium UBA1291, assembly GCA_002307905.1. Taxonomy (GTDB): domain Bacteria; phylum Pseudomonadota; class Alphaproteobacteria; order Rhizobiales; family Rhizobiaceae; genus Allorhizobium. The sequence continues at coordinate 5,341 of DBUL01000148.1, read as the reverse complement.
GAATTGATCGCGGTTGCGCATGACCAATCCTATCATCCGGTCATCGATTATCTGGATGGCCTTACCTGGGATGGCACGCCGCGCATCGAT
>DBUL01000148.1:0-5198 GCA_002307905.1 Rhizobiaceae bacterium UBA1291 | reverse complement strand
GCGTCGGCAAGTCGAGCCTTGCGGCCCTGCTCGCTGTCAGGAATGAATGGTTTTGCGGCAACCTCGACCTGAAGAGCGACGACAAGACCAAGGCCGAGCTTCTGGCCCGCGCGTGGATTGTCGAATGCCAGGAGCTTGACGGCATGAACCATACGACCAGCCAGAACCTCAAGAAGTTCCTCAGCACGGACACCGATAACTACCGCAAAGCCTATGGGCACGACGCACGTCCATATAGACGGCATTGCATTATTCTCGGCACTACGAACGAGGACTCCTATCTTCGAGATCTCACCGGCAACCGTCGATTCTGGCCAGTTCGAGTCGGTTGCATTGATCTGATGCGTCTTAAGGAAGACGTGCATCAGTTATGGGCGGAGGCCGTGGTACGGGAGGAGGCAGGGGAAGCGATCTCTCTGTCCCCGCATCTTTGGCAAGCGGCGGGAGCGTTGCAAACCGTGCGTCTCGTCGAAGACTCATTCGACGTTGTTCTTGAAGGTTGGTTTGCCGAGAACACGGGTCGTGTGTCGCTGGAAAGCGTCAAGCTGCTCCTTGGCTTCGAGGGAGGCAAGATGCGACCCAGCGAAGCGCAGCGGCTCAAAATGATCATGGAAAGGCTTGGATGGGAATATGGTTCGCACCGGCTCCATGATCTTGCCCAAACGGGTGCCGCCCCGCGCAAGGGTTTCGCGCGGGGTTCTGAAGATGAGCGTAAGGCCGAACTGATCGCCAGACGTGTTGATGGCGGCATCGTCGCCCTTGCCCGTGTCAGGGGCGATAGCGCCGAAACCAATCCACCGTTTTGAACGAGCGCCCGGCGCGTACCCTGTAGCCGTAACTTTGCGGCCTACAGGCCGCGTTGTCGGGGCGGGGGAGTGCCTCACTCCCCCATAACCATTTATCATTTTGGGGCCAAGGTTACGGTTACAGGTTACAGGCGGGGCAAGGTGCCCCGCTTGCGCTTTTTTTGGTATGCCACCCCTACGCCGGCGAAGGCCTCAGACGGCCCTCGGAAGCCATTGGAGGCGGCCGGGTACGTTGCGGCACTGCCACCCCCGCGCCGCATACCTCTGATGGCCTCTGACGGCCTGCTGAGCGTGGCAATTGGTGGCTGCGGTAGTGCGCGCTTGGCGTGGGGGCGCGGGCGGTTGATTATGTATCGGGCATATGCCTATCGGGGTGATCTGCAAGTAGGGCGGCCGTGGTTGTCTCCAATGCCTCGGCGAACCTGGCGACCACGGTGATAGTGGGGTTCCTCACCTGCCGCTCGATACCGGAAACATAGGTGCGGTCGATCTGCGCCCGCGCCGCAAGTTCCTCCTGCGACAGGTTCAGCCGTTTCCGGGCCGCCTTGATATTCCGGGCGAGTAGGGCGCACACGTCTTCCATGCGCGGTATGGATCGGAAATGAAGACGATTAGACCACGGACTATGAGTCTCTTTTTTGCTTTCGACCTAAGATTGTTGACTATAGGCTACATCGCAGCTTGATTGAGGGTGGCGCGATGTGGGGCGTGTTCGTTCTGTTGTTCTCGTGGCTTTCGCTGGGCTTCCTCGGCGGACAGGTGCTCATTTTCATCGGCTTGATCCTGTGGACTATATGGACCGATGCAATAAAGCCGAGGTTGATTCCCGGCTCGCAGATCGACCACGTGGCCGACGACATTATCGCGAACTATGCCAACCCCGAGGAGGAGGCATTCGCCCGGCACGAGCGCGCCTGGTATCGCAGCGAAGGCGCAGAGCAAACATATTGGCGTCGAGTGCGGAAGGCCGTCAGGCGGCGGCTGGAAGGGCGCTAAGGCGCGTCAGTCGAACAGAGGACCATATCCACCGGCCGATTTGCGACGCGCCTCGCTTTCGCGCGCCTGGCTGACTTCACGCCAAATGTCGTAGGTCTCGCGAACCATCCCGTCGAGTTCATCGAAGCCATAGAGGGCAATCCCCGCATCGGTCCAGAGCTTGGCGGGCCGCTGGTCGTCGATCACGTCGCCGAACTGGAGGATGCAAAGGCGAGCCTCGGCGAAGTCGGGATTGGCCATCCGGATATGCTCGTGCATCATCGAGAAGACAAACCGCCTTGCCTCGCCGGTCAGACGCTTGTCGCGCCGGGGATCGATGAAGACGACGAGTGGTGCGCCGTCCAGTACGGTGACCATCGGCAACCAATATTCGACCTTCTCGCCAACACTAAGAGAGAGCGAGAAGAAATTGTGAGACCGGCTGCGCAGGGCATTGGCGCTGGCGAATTCGTAGAGCCCTTTGGCCACGAGCAGATTGGCGTCCCGTTCCTCGTCGGACGTCGCTTTCGCCCGAATCAGGCGTTCCAGGACCGGCCATGCGGTCGGGTCTGTCGCGGCAAACAGGTCCGGCTTGACGTTGAAGATATCCGCGAACCGCGCTCGCACCGGTTTGTAGGTTATCGTCGGACGCCCGAGCTTGAACCGTTCGAGTTCTACACGCTTCCGATCGCTCGCCAGCGGCGCGATGCGGGCCAGATCGATTTCAGGTAAGCGGCGTATCTTCATCGGGCTCTCCCGCGACCGGAGCCGCGCCTACGGAAACCTTGTGGAACTTGAATCGCTTAACAATGACATCATCGGGGATTCGCAATCCCAAAGCAACCGATGTTCTGCCTTTGTCCGCAATGTAGTCCCAGGGAGCATCCTTGGCGTGGGAGATATCGACAAGGCGACCGGGGGAGAGCTGACCATACGAGGTCATGATCCGCGCGATATGGCGGCGAATTGTGTGATTGTCCGGCAGCGGCAGCGGCGTTCGCTCGCCGGTCAGCACGTCTTGTCTATCAGCCCGAAAGTCGATCGGGCTGCTGCCAGCCGTCTTGAAGGCCGAATAGACGGTCGGATGTACCGGTCCATACTGCCATGCCTCGAAATAGCCGCTGACGAGGGGGTGCTTCGATTCGATCAGGAAGATGGAGTGGGCAAAGTAGAGAAGTTTCTGAAGGGCAAGATTGGTGACGTTGATCCCGGAGCGATCGGCCTCGTCCAACATCAGGTTGGCGATGGCTCGCGGATCGTATGGACCACCGGTCATCTGAACACTTCCGCTGTCCTTCAGTTAAGGGGGAAGTGGTGCCGCTTGCAGNNTGCGACCCCATCATTACGAATGATGTGCTCTACCACCTGAGCTAAAGCGGCTCACCAAGCGCAGGGCAACCTACTATCGCCCTACTATTTTATTCCTTCACGCTCCAACCCACTGGCTTCGAACATCATTCCCGAGCGGACCCGGTAATTACGAATGATGTGCTCTACCACCTGAGCTAAAGCGGCCAACGCGAACCGCAACGCGTGCGGTTCGTTGATCTGGAGGCGCTGATACAGGCATCGCGCCGGAATTTCAAGCCGGGAATTTCGGCGCTTGCGGTTTTCCCGCTTCCACGGCTGCGGACGTCGAAGTGCGTCTCAGAGGGCGAGGCGGGCGCGGGCGGCCTTGTATTCGCTCTCCAGCCGATCGACGACGGCGGCGACCGGTTCCACCGCCGTGACCGCGCCGATCCCCTGGCCGCAACCCCAGATGTCCTTCCAGGCCTTGGCGCCGGTGGTCGCCTTGTCGAAATCCATCTTCGACGGATCGGCGACCGGCAGGTTGTCCGGATCCATACCGGCGGCGATGATCGACGACTTCAGGTAGTTGCCGTGGATGCCGGTGAAATAGTTGGAATAGACGATGTCGTTGGCATGGGCTTCGACGATCGCTTGCTTGTAGGCGTCAGACGCCCGCGCCTCGGTCGTGGCGATGAAGGGCGAGCCGATATAGGCCATGTCGGCGCCCATCGCCTGGGCGGCGAGAATGCCGCTGCCGGTTGAGATCGCACCGGCCAAAAGCAGCGGCCCGTCGAACCATTCGCGGATTTCCTGGATAAGCGCGAAGGGCGACAGCGTGCCGGCATGGCCGCCGGCGCCGGTGGCAACCGCGATCAGGCCGTCGGCGCCCTTGCGGATCGCCGAATTGGCGTGGCGGTTGTTGATCACGTCGTGCAGCACGATGCCGCCATAGGAATGCACGGCGGCGTTGACTTCCGGCACGGCGCCGAGCGAGGAAATGACGATCGGCACCTTATATTTCACGCACATCGTCAGATCATGCTCCAGCCGCTTGTTGGAGGGGTGGACGATCTGGTTGACGGCGAAGGGCGCGGCCGGGCGCTTCGGGTTTTTGGCATTGTGGCTCGCCAGTTCCTCGGTCATCTGCGCCAGCCATTCGTCCAGCTGGGCCTCCGGGCGGGCGTTGAGCGCCGGGAAGGAGCCGATGATGCCGGCCTTGCACTGCGCCAGCGTCAACGCGGGATGGGAGATGATGAACAGTGGCGAGGCCACCACCGGAAGCCTGAGATGTTCGGAAAGGACCGGCGGAAGAGCCATGAAAACCTCACTAGATATTACGTTTACGGAAACGTCAATAAACTAGCAGAATGCAAGCGCGAGGGAAAGACCGACTGCAGGGTTTGAGGCAGACGCGCCGCCATCCTTCGGCTCGATATTGTTCCCCTGATCAAAGGCCCGAATGCGGACCGTCCTCGCGATCGCCACTTTCTTCTGCGTATCCGGCGTAACCACGGCGGCAGGGCTTGCGGATCGCGCCTCCAGCCGCTACCGAATCGTCAAGAGCATGGAACCATGGGCGCGATGTCGCCGCCGGCAGGAGCAGGATCGCCTTTGAACGGTTTGGAAACGGCAATCAGAAACGCTCTCGAGCGCTCGGACCGCACCAATGCGGAGACCCGCGCCCGGATCTATCAGTCGGCGCGCCAGGCGCTGGAAAGTGGGTTGCGCAAGCAGAACGTCAACGATCCTGAAACGGTCGCCGAACAGCGCCATCGCCTCGAGACGCTGATCCATGCGATCGAGCAGGAAGAACGCCATCGCCTCGACCATGCCGTCGGTGCCGCGGACACNNAGACCGGAGCAGCGGCCCCCGTTCCTCCCACGGTTGCGCAAGCCGTTCCGCCCGGCGCGCCGTCACCCCGTGCCGAGCCGCCGATCGTCGACAAGTTGCACGCAGCCCCGCCGTCGGCCGCGGTCGACCAGGGTTTGACCGCGTCCCGCGACCACCGGGCCGAGCCGGCCGTCGGCCGGCCCGATCCTCTTCCGCCGGGCGATGAGGTCGACCGTGTGCTCGAGGTTCGCGCCGAGGCGCCTATGCGCCCTCGCAAGCCGCGGCGCGGTCTCTAC
>DBUL01000062.1:25910-26144 GCA_002307905.1 Rhizobiaceae bacterium UBA1291 | reverse complement strand
CGTCGGCGAGCAGCACCTTGGATACGCCCGACAGCTTGGCGGCGGCATCGGCGGCGCCTTGGGCAGCCGCGCCGGCCACCAGCACGTGAACGTCGCCGCCGATCTGGCTGGCTGCCGTCAGCGCCTTGGCGGTCTGGTCGGACAGGGTTGCGTTGTCGTGTTCTGCCAGAAGAAGAATGGCCATTTCTCTAGTCTCCTATCCCGGTCCGATTACAGCACGCCGGCTTCGTTCTT
>DBUL01000062.1:0-25810 GCA_002307905.1 Rhizobiaceae bacterium UBA1291 | reverse complement strand
GACGCAGGTCGGTGGTGACGACGGCGGGAAGCTTGACGTCGATGGTCTGCAGGCCGCCGTCGACTTCGCGGGTGACGGACGCCTTGCCGTCGCCGATCTCGACTTTGGAGGCAAACGTGCCTTGCGCCCAGCCGAGCAGCGCCGAAAGCATCTGGCCGGTCTGGTTCGAATCGTCGTCGATCGCCTGCTTGCCGGTGATGACCAGGCCGGGCTGTTCAGCATCGATCACGCCCTTCAGCAGCTTGGCTACCGCAAGCGGCTCAACAGCATCATCGGTCTCCACCAGCACGGCGCGGTCGGCGCCCATGGCGAGTGCGGTGCGCAGGGTTTCTTCGGCCTTGGCCGGACCGATCGAAACGACGACCACTTCCTCGGCCTTGCCGGCTTCCTTCAGGCGCAGCGCCTCTTCGACGGCGATTTCGNNCATCGACATCTTGACGTTGGCCAGCTCAACGCCGGTCCCGTCCGCCTTGACGCGGATCTTTACGTTGTAGTCCACAACCCGCTTAACGGTCACGAGTATCTTCATGGGTTCCTTCCTTCACTGCTCCCGCCGGAAAATGCGCTTCGATGCGGACCGCCGGTTGTCGAATGGCGACATCGATACGCATTTTTCGTCCAATTACAACGCCCGTGCGATGGCGTAACCTATTTGCCGAGGAATAATTTACGTTTACGTGCGCGTCAATATTTCTTGTCGCAGATTTGATCATCTACCCCAGTGAACCGGGCGTTTCGCTTGTGCCGGTGCAGGCACCACAATGCGCGGAGCGGGCTCGAGACGATGGCTGACGGCGGCCGGTGTGACGATCGTCCGGTCGAACAGCGGCACGCCACGTCGCCGCATGAAGATCACCAGCACGGCGCCTGCCACTATGCCCCCGACATGGGCGCCCCAGGACACATTGCTTTCCCCGTCGGCCAGCAGCATGAAGAACTGCTGGCCGATCCAGAAGGCAAGCGGAACGAAGGCGGGCAGCGGCAGGGGGAAGCGGAAGAGTACCAGGACCCAAATCCGCACCTTCGGATGCAGCATCAGATAGGCCGCAACCACGCCGGAGACAGCGCCCGAAGCGCCGATCAGCGGGGCTTCGGACATCGGCGCGACAAGAGCGTGGAAGAGCGCGCCGGCCGCGGCGCAGGCGAGATAAAAGATCAGGAAGCGGAAGTGTCCCAGCGCGTCCTCGACGTTGTCGCCAAACACCCAGAGGAAAAGCATGTTGGAGCCAAGATGCATCAGGTCGACGTGCAGGAAGGAATAGGTGAGGAACGTCGCGTCGGGCGGGACGATTACCAGCGAGGGATCGAGCACGGCGTTGTCGAACACCACGGCCGGAATGAAGCCGAATCCGAAGACGCTCGCTTCGGCGACGGATTCCGGCGTGAGCAGGACGGTGAAAGCGAAAGCGAAGACATTGGCGAGGATCAGGCCGAAGGTCACGTATTGCCGTCGAATGTGCTTAAGGGCGTTGCGGTCGTGCAGCGGAATGAACACTTGCGCCCCCTTGGCCTATCGGCCGTTCAACGGTTCTTGCCCGGCACCCAGAGAATATCCGCCTTGCCGCCGTCATTGGCAAAACGGGCGGCAACGAACAGGAAGTCGGACAGCCGGTTGATGTATTTCAGCGCCGGCTCGTCGATCGTCTCGCCTTCGAAGCGCGATAGTTCGACCATGATGCGCTCGGCGCGGCGGGCAACCGTGCGGGCAAGATGGAGATGGGCCGCAGCCGGTGATCCGCCGGGCAGGATGAAGGACTTGANNAGCGGATCGAGATTGGCGTTCAGATGGTCGATCTCGCCCTCGATCCGCGTGACCTGCACCTCGATCACCCGAAGCGGCTCGTAGCTGAGGGTTTCACCGGTTTCCGGAGCGGCGAGATCTGCGCCAAGGTCGAACAAGTCGTTCTGGATGCGCATCAGCATGGCGTCCAGTTCCGGCATGCCGGCCGTGTGCAGTCTCGCGACCCCGATCGTCGAATTGGTTTCGTCAATCGTGCCATAGGCGTCGACGCGCAGGTCGTGCTTCAGCCGGCGCGGGCCGGTGACGAGCGCGGTGGTGCCGTCGTCGCCGGTGCGGGTATAGATCTTGTTGAGCCTGACCATTGGTTCGTCCCTTTCCTATCGACCGCCGCCGGTCAGCCACAGGGTGAGCATGATGAGCGCAATCGCTACGGCCTGCAATGCGACGCGCATCTGCATAAGCTTGTTGGACGTGTTGCCGCTCCCGCCCTTCATCATATTGAACAGTCCCCGGATGAGGACGAGGACGACGAGCCCCATGACGATCAGGGTGAGCACGGTGGTGACGGTGGACATCGGAGTTATTCTTGCTTTCTCAATGGGTGTTCAGTCCAGCATCCGCATCAGCCGGTAGAAGAGATCGGCCGGCAGCAGGCGTTTCAGCAGGAGGCCCCGCCGGGCTGGAACGGTTACGGGATAATGTGGGCGGGGCCGGGTGGCGGTCAAGGCGTGTCTGAGCACTTTGTAGACGGCGTCCGGACCAAGCTTGTAGCGATTGACCGGCCCTGTGCCGTCGAGACGCGCCAGTTGGCGCTTGTACTCGGCGGCATGGGCGGGATTCTCAAGGNNCCTCGATCATCTTCAGCGCATTGGCAGTGAAACGGCTTTCGATGGGTCCCGGTTCGATCAGGCTGACATGGATGCCCGTTCCATCGAGCTCCATCCGGAGCGTCACGCTCAGGCCTTCGAGCGCATATTTCGAGGCGGTATAGGCTCCGCGATAGCGATAGGGCAGAAGGCCGAGGATGGAGGAGCACTGGACGATCCGGCCTGCACCGCGGCGGCGCATCAGCGGGATCACCCGTCGCGTCAGTTCGTGCCAGCCGAAGAAATTGGCTTCGAACTGGCGCCGCAGCACGGCTGTCGACAGGTCCTCGACGGCGCCCGGCTGGCCATAGGCGCCATTGTTGAACAGTGCGTCGATCCTTCCGCCGGTCCGCTCGGTTACGGTGTCGACCAGGGCCGCGATGCTCGCCTCGTCGGTATAATCCATCAGCAGAGCCTCGATTCCGTCGGCCTCGAGCGGTTCCCGGTCCTCCGGCTTCCTGACGGTTGCGAAAACGCGCCATCCGTCGGAGGCCAACGCCCTTGCGCAATAGGCGCCGATCCCGCTCGAGCAGCCGGTGATGATGATGGTCGGACGTTCGCTCATCGATTGTTTCCTGTACAAACCCGCTGGGTTTCCCATATTCGTTCGCGGGTGACAATCGGTCCGTCGAGCCAGGGGCCACCGAAAGCAAGGAGAAGGGATGCCGGCGTTCCTGCGCATGTTCTACAAGGTCAGCTTCGACGCGCTCAACCATTTCAGCGAGGACGACGGCTGGGCCATGGCGAGCCATGTGGCTCTTTCCGCCCTTCTGGCAGTATTCCCCTTTCTGATCTTCGGCACGGCATTGGCCGGTTTCCTCGGGGCCGACAGCTTTGCCGATACGGCCGTCCACCTTATCTTCGACACATGGCCGGAATCGATTGCCAAACCCCTGTCGGACCAGGTGGTTCAGGTTCTCACCATCCCGCGCGGCGGTCTGCTTACGGTCTCTGTTCTCGCGGCCGCCTATTTCGCCTCGAACGGCGTCGAAGCGTTGCGCGCGTCGCTGAACCGCGCCTATAGGGTGCCTGAGACGCGCCCCTGGTACATCACGCGACTCGTCAGCCTGGGGTATGTGATTGGTGCCGTTATCGCGCTTGCCGCCATCAGCGCACTCCTGGTCGCTGTGCCAGTCGCGCTTGCCTTTGCGGAAAAGCTGTTTCCCTGGTTGGAGGATTTCCTTGCGGTCGTCGCCAACTGGCGCATCTATGGTACGCTGGCTGTGCTTATCATCGGTCTGGTCGTCTCCCATCTCGGCCTGCCAGCCGGCCATCGCCGCGTCCGTGACGTCATTCCGGGCGTCCTCCTGACCCTGGTCCTCTGGCTCGTCGGCGCGCTGATATTCGCCTATTACCTCGCAAGCTTTGCCAATTATGCGGCGACCTATGCCGGTCTCGCCTCGATCATGGTCGTGCTGGTCTTCCTCTACATGGTCGGCGCGATCTTCATCATCGGCGCGGAGTTCAATGCGGCGCTTTTGAAGTTCGAGGTGTTCGGCCAGAAGGTGCGGGCGGTCGACCTCCCGGCGTCAAAGCCCGACAAGTCGGCGGACGTCGGCTGAGGTCAAGCCATGCCGCCTGAGGACAGACAGCCCGGCGTCGCCCTCGCTTTTCGACAGCTTTCGCCCGTCGGCCCCGAGGATCAGCCGGTGGTGGCGATAGACCGGCGCCGGCAGGCCGAGCAGCTCCTGCAGCAGCCGGTGCACCGAGGTGGCGTGAAAGAGGTCCAGGCCGCGCACGACATGGGTGATGCCCTGGCGCGCATCGTCCACAGTCACCGACAGGTGATAGCTCGACGGCGCATCCGAGCGCCACAGCACCACATCGCCCCAGGCCGCCGGATCGGCGGCGATCTCCCCGGTTTCTCCGTCGCCCCTTTCCGTCCATGACAGGGGCTCACCGCATGCTTCGATCGCCCGTCCCATGTCGAGCCGCCAGGCGTGGCGGCTGCCGGCGTCGATCCGCCTTTGCCGCTCGCTGTCGGAAAGGCTGCGCTCGTCTTGCGGATAAAGCGGCGCGCCGTCCGGATCGCGCGGCCATGGCTTGCCGTCCCCTTCGGCATTCGCGACGCGCGCCTTGACCTCGCCACGGGTCANNCCTCTTGCGATCAGCGCGTCGAGTGCGGCGCGATAGTCGTCGAAATGTTCCGACTGCCGCCGCACCGGCCGCTCCCAGTCGAGCCCGAGCCAAGCCAGATCCTCGTAGATCGCCTGCTCGAATTCGGGTGTGCAGCGCGTCACGTCTATGTCTTCCATGCGCAGCAGGAGGCGCCCGCCGAGCGCCGTTGCCATGTCCGCATTGAGCAAGGCCGACAGCGCATGGCCGAGATGCAGGGGGCCGTTCGGGCTCGGCGCGAACCGCAGGGCCGGGTTTTGACCGGTGGATGGGATCATGCTTCCATCTGGCACGAAATGCGGGTTGCGGAAAAGGGCGGGCGAGGGCGAAATGATCATCACGACTGCGCAGGATGTAGCGCTTGGTCTTTCGGAGCTGGTGGCGATCGATCCGCGACTCGGACCTCTGGCCAGCCGGCTCGCTCCCCTGCCGCTGCGCCTTGCCGAACCGGGATTTGCCGGGCTCGCGCATATCATCGTCTCGCAGATGGTGTCGCGCGCGAGCGCCGAGGCGATCTGGGCCCGCATCGTGACGGCAACCGGCGGGCCGCTTTCGGCCGAAGCTTATCTAGCGCTCGATGCCGCAGCTGTTGCCCGCCTCGGCCTGTCGCGCGCCAAGTCGTCCACCCTTGAGCTCACCGCGCGTGCTGTCTCCTCCGGATTGCTCGATCTGTCGGCGATCACCGAATTCGAAGCGGCTGAGGCGATCGCAAGGCTGACGGCGCTCAAGGGCATCGGCCTGTGGACCGCCGAGGTCTACCTGATGTTCTGCGGCGGCCATCCCGACATCTTCCCGGCCGGCGACGTGGCGCTGCGCGCCGCGGTCGGCGATGTGTTCGGTCACGAAACGCGGCCCGGCATCCGGCAGGTGGCCGAAATCGCCGACGCCTGGCAGCCCTGGCGATCAATCGCCGCCCGGCTGTTCTGGGCGCACTATGCCGCCCGTACCGGCCGGGAGGCGACGCCCGCGGCGGAATAGCGCGGCAGAAGGACACCCCATCGGAAGGGGGCTTCACAAGGCTGTCACAACGGACCTAATATAAAAACATAGGTGCCGAATCGATCAGGAGAATCCCTTGACGATTGCAGTCTCACCCCAGTCCTTGCCGGCGCTCGTCCTGAATGCCGACTACAGGCCGCTGAGTTATTATCCCTTGTCGCTGTGGTCCTGGCAGGACGCGATCAAGGCGGTGTTCCTTGACCGTGTGAACATCATCGCCGAATATGATCACTCCGTCTGCTCGCCGAGCTTTTCCATGCGGCTGCCGAGCGTCGTCAGCCTGAAGACCTATGTCCAGCCGACCCGCAATCCGGCGTTTACCCGCTTCAACGTCTTCCTGCGCGACAGGTTCGAATGCCAGTATTGCGGAGCTGACGAGGACCTGACCTTCGACCACGTCATCCCGCGCGCCCATGGCGGCGAAACCACCTGGGAAAACGTCGTGGCGGCCTGCTCACCGTGCAATCTCAGGAAGGGCAGCAAGCTGCCGAAGCATGCGCAGATGTTCCCGCATCAGCGGCCGTACCGCCCGACGGTGCAGGACCTGCACAACAACGGCCGGCTTTTCCCGCCCAACCATCTGCATGAAAGCTGGGTCGATTATCTTTACTGGGATTCCGAACTGCAGCCGTGAGGGGCGTTCAGCGCTTACGGAAGGTGGCCCAAAGCGCGATCGCGGCCAGAACGGCACTCGTCAGCACATTCCAACCGGCAAAGGACAGGCCGAGTACGCGCAAGGTGGCTTCGGTGCAGGAGGGCGCCTTGGTCGAGTTCAGGGCTTCCAGCACGTTGACGGGGGCCTCGCCGCCGGTCGCGCCGATCGTGCAGCTCGCCGGGCCTTCCCAGAACTTCCACTCGACGCCGGCATGATAGGCGCCAAGGCCGATGCTGACGATCATCAGAACGGCGATGATGGCGAACAGACCGCGCGTGACGACGGGTGGCAGTCTGAATACCGCGGACAGGACTGCCAGCGCGCCGACGCCGACGCCGATGTAATAGGGGTTGCGCTGTATCAGGCAGAGGGCACAGGGGATGTATCCGCCGATATGCTCGAAACCGAGCGCCGAGCCGACGACCACCGCCATGCCGAGGGTCAGAGCGGCGGCGATCACGGTGTCGGATTTCACAAAGGAGGCAGAACGGCTCATTGTCTCGATCCTGTCAGAAGGCGAATTTCACCAGGTAGAAGCCGCCGAGAAGCAGCACCAGAAACAGGGTGAAAAGAAGGCTGAGATATTTCTCGATGAAGATCCGGATCGGCTCGCCGTATCGACCGAGAAGCCAGGCGACGAGGAAAAATCGCGCGGCCCGACCCACGACGCTGACCAGCGTGAAGACGAAGAAGTTGAGCCCCGTCGCGCCGGAGAAAATTGTCAGAACCTTGTAGGGGAAAGGCGTGACGGCGGCAAAGAGCACGCCCCATCCGCCCCAGACGTTATACCACTCGGCCACCTGCTCGAAGGCGTTTTCCTTGCCGTAGAAGGCCAGGATCGGCTTGCCGATCATGTCGTAGAGGAACATGCCGATCGCATAGCCGAGAAAGGCGCCGAGTACCGAGGCCACGGTGCAGATCAGCGCCAGCCTGATCCAATGCGCCGGCTTGGCGATTGCCATCGGGATCAGCAGCACGTCCGGCGGAATGGGAAAGAACGAACTCTCTGCGAAGGAAACGCCGAACAGCGCCTTCTCGGCATGGCGCGTTCCCGCCAGCGACATGGTCCAATCATAGAGGCGGCGCAGCATGGTTGTTTTCCTGATCGTCGGGCCGAGCGGTTTTAGTCAAGCGACAGCTCTCTGTAAATGCCCGGCGCTGCAACGCATCATCCCGGAGCAAAACAATCGCGTGAAGGCGCTTCGGCGAAAAAAGTCTGTTGACCGGCTCGGGGCGCTTCGTATAGTCCGGCGCTGTCCTACCGACATATGACGCTTTTGTGCCCCATTGGCGGAACTGGTAGACGCGCTCGACTCAAAATCGAGTTCCGAAAGGAGTGCTGGTTCGATTCCGGCATGGGGCACCATTCTATTTGCATACGCCCTGCTTGGCCACCGACCGCGTGTTTTTTGTCCGCTTGAAGCCACGCCAGAGGAAGTGGCGGCAATGGTGCATCTATCCGGTCGATGGGGGGTATACCGCCCGATAGAGGGTTCAGGTCTTCGCGGCTGACATGGTGTTGATATGTTCGAGCAGCATTTTCAGCTGCCCGGCACGCACCAACTGGGCCGGGGTCCGGCCGCCGAATTCGCTCAGGTGCTGGCTGCGATACCATTTTTCGGCGGCCTCGACCGAGCCCAGGCCCTTGACGACGCGTCCAAGAACCAGTCGCTTGGCTTCCGCCGGTGGCATCTCCCCGCTCTCGATGGCTGCGCCGATCCTCGTGAGCGCCGAATTCATCGCCTGCTGCTTCATTCTCTGGCGCATGGCCTTTGCCCCCGGGTGAACGGGGGCGACAATGTTGACCGTGGCCGTTGCCGGACGATCTGCGGCTGTGCCACGTCCCTTGCCGGGGGCTTTCGGCAGAAGCCCGGCATCGACAGTCACTTGTTGGACGGGTTGGGCGAGACGTCTGCTCTTGTTCGGTGTTTTCATGGATCTGGTCTCTGCCGGTTAACTCGAAAAATACAAGGCCATGCCAAAGTCTGGCGAAGCGGTGATAGGGCCGCCTACGGCGCCTTTCATCTGGCTGATTGGTTAGCATGGTCCCGCGAACGGTGTCCAGCAATGCGGTCCCGCCTGCGCTCCCAGCTGTGGCCTCGTGCCGTTCCATTGTGCTGCTGCGAAATGGATGATAGCAAAAGGGCATATTGAAACGGACTACACACATGTTTCTGCCTGATAGCAGTTCCTACGAGCGCATTTTCCGCAATTTTTCGTGGGAGATCCCGGCCACCTTCAATATCGGCCGCGCAGTCAGTGACGACTGGGCGATGCACCATCCCGGGCGTATCTGCCTCGAGCATTTCTCGCCGGACGGCCATCACCTGTCGATGACCTATGGCGAACTTTCGGCCCGGTCAGCAGCCTTTGCCAATGCGCTGATCTCGCTCGGCATCGGTCCCGGCGACCGCGTCGCGCTTCTCCTGCCGCAATCCTTCGAGACCGTGATCGCCCATGTGGCGATCTATAAGATGGGCGCCATCGCCCTGCCGCTGGCGCTCTTGTTCGGCGTGGAGGCGCTGGAATACCGGCTGTCGGCCGCCGGTGCCAAGGCAATCGTCACCAATGACTTCGGGCTCTCGCGCCTGGAAGAAATCCGGCCGCACCTGCCGGCTCTCGAGCATGTGGTCTCGACCGGGATCGCCTCCGGCGCGGTTCATTCCTTTGCCGAACTCGTCGCCGCCCATCCGTCCGTCTTCGAGGTCGCCGATACCGGTCCGGACACGCCCGCGCTGATGATCTTCACCTCAGGCACCACCGGGCCGCCGAAGGGCGCGCTGCATGGCCATCGCGTGCTGCCGGGTCACATACCGGGCTTCCAGATGGTCCATGACTTTTTGCCCAAGCCGGGCGACAAAATGTGGACGCCGTCCGACTGGGCTTGGGCCGGCGGGCTGCTCAATGCGCTGCTTCCCGCGCTGATGCTGGGCGTGCCGGTGGTCTCCTCGGCAGCGCAGAAGTTCGATCCAGGCATGGCCTTCCGCATCATGGCCGAGATGCAGGTGAAGAATGCCTTCATCCCGCCGACAGCACTACGCCTGCTCAAATCGGTCGAAAAACCGCGGGAAAAATACGATCTTGTTTTGCGTAGCATCGGCTCGGCCGGTGAGTCGCTCGGCCGCGAGACCTATGAATGGGTGAAGACGACGCTCGGCATCGTGCCGAATGAGTTCTACGGCCAGACCGAGTGCAATTTCGTCCTCGGCTCGGCTGCCCACCTCGGCGTGACCCGGGCCGGCGCCATCGGCCGCCCGGTTCCGGGCCATCGCGTGGCGATCATCGATGACGATGGCCGCGAGGTGCGTGTGGGCGTGACCGGCCAGGTGGCAGTCGCAAGACCCGATCCGGTGATGTTCCTCGGCTATTGGAACGACGAGGACGCGACCACGCGCAAGTTCGTCGGCGACTGGATGAAGACCGGCGATCTCGGTCGCCAGGATGAGGACGGCTTTGTCGAGTTCTTCGGCCGCGACGACGATGTCATCACCTCGTCTGGCTACCGCATCGGCCCGGCCGAGATCGAAGACTGCCTGGTCGGCCATCCGGCGGTCCGGCTCGCGGCGGCGGTGGGTAAGCCGGACCCTCTGCGCACCGAGATCGTCAAGGCCTTCGTCGTTCTCACCGACGGCTACGCGCCCACGCCTGCGCTCGCCGCCGAGATCAGCGACTGGGTGAAGAACCGCTTGTCCATGCACGAGTATCCACGCGAGGTGGAGTTCATCGACGAGATGCCGCTCACCACCAGCGGCAAGGTCATCCGCCGGCTGCTGCGCGACCGTGAGCTTGCGGTGGCCGCCGCCTAGACAGGAAACGCTCCAGCCCCAGCAGCCATTGCTTAGTCGTTGAAGCGGCGCGACAGGATCTTGTCGCGCAGGATGCGGGCGAGGTTGCGCGTGTTGCTGTACATGTGCAACTGGGTCGCGGCCTGGCGCGTATCGCGGTCGGCATTGTGTTTCAGGCCGATCAGCAGCGTTCCCATTTCCTCGCGCTGCTTCCAGAAGCGGTTCACGATCGTATGGTCCGTCATGACGCAGCTGTCGGTGCGCTCGATGTTCGGGTCATCGAGATGCCAGTCGGTCAGGTCAGCGATCAGCAGCTTGCCCGGCGAGAAGCGGGCATAGCGCTCGTCAAACGCGGTTTTCCATGTATAAGCCTCGCCGGCCATGATGAAGACCACCATCGAGGCGATCGCCCGCCCGTTAAGGTCGAGCGTGTGGATGCGCACGGCATCGACTTCCGCCAGGTTCGTGATCGCTTCGCGGGCGAAGGCGGCATGGTAACGGTCCATGACCATCGCGGAGCGCTTGCGGCCCTTCCAGCCGCTGGCCTCCAATGCCAGGAATTCCTCCATCCTGACGCGGATCTCCTCCGGCTGGCGCGCGACGTTGTAGCTGACGCGGCCTGCCTCTCCCAGAAGTCGGAACTGCCGGCGCATTTCGCGCAGGTGGTTCCTTGAGATCGTCGACTTGAGATAGGTGTCGCCGTCCTCTTCGCTTTGAAGTATCGGCCGAGCGAAGGTGTTGGTGATCGTCAGCGGCAGGTCGCGGCTGATCGCCACTGCCTTGATCAACTGCGTGAAACGGCCGTTGAGGCGCAGGTCCGGCAGGACGAGCACGTCGGGCAGCTTCGCTTCAGGGCGAGCGAGCGCCTCGAGCAGGTTGTCGATGGTTTCCGCCGCCCCTTCTGCATCAACCAACGGCGTGCCGAGCGGCCCGAACACATTGGACCAGACGCGCAGGATCGACGGTCCGACCGAGAAGCCGGGCTTCTCGACCGAAAAAGGCATCATGAGACGCACGCGGCTGCGGCGGGCGTCCTCGTCCCGAATGACGGCGAAGCGGACCTGCCGGTCGTCGAGACGTGGCATCGCGGGGGCGAGGAAACGCGGCGCGAAGAAGACATTTGCCTCCATTACCCGATAGGTGAGGTAATCGAGTTCCTCCTGCAGGTCATATCCTGCGCGACCGGGATAGATGCTGAGCTGCCGGCCCGGACGGCCGACGTCAAGACACAGGTCCGCAGCCGGCCGGCGGGCCGTCTCGCTCGCCAGGTTGTCCACCAGGCGGTTGGCGCTGCTGTTCATGCTCTCGTTGTCGATCGGTGGTTCTCCCATGTTCAGGACGCCCTCGTCTTGTTTAGTATCGCAAGTGGGTCGGCGAAGACGAAGAGCACGATTTCGAGCGAGCTTCGCACGGCGACATGCAGAAGAAGCGCCTCGACCATCATCGCCGCCGCCGTGGCGGTGGCCGCGCCGGTCAAGCCGTAAAGCGGGATCAGCGTGACATTGAGGCCGATATTCGCGGTGAGCGCCACGACATAGACCAGCACGCACAGCTGCTGCTTGCCAGCCATGGTCAGCAACACCTCGGCCGGGCCGACCGCCGCCTTGGCCAGGCTTCCGGCAAAGAGGATCGCCATCAGCCAGTAGCCGGCTGTAAAGGCGTTGCCGAACAGTGACAAGAGAAAATCGCCGGCGAGGAGCACGCAGGTTCCGACCAGGAGCGAAGGCCAGAAACTCCACCGTACCGTAGTGCCGGCAAAGGTGGCAACCGGGCGCAGGTCTGCCTCAGACATCATCGCCGAGAAGCGCGGGGCGGCGGCGGCCTTGACGGCGAAGATGACGAATTGCACCAGCGCCATGGTCTTGGCGGCGGCGAAGTAGATCGCCACCTGGTCTGGTTCCAGATAGAATCCGACCACCACCACGTCGGAATTGGTGAGCAGGAAGCCGAAGCCGTCGATCAGGAAGATCGGGATGGCGACCTTGAACCAGGCGAGAAAGTCGATCTTGCGCGGGCCGGCTATATAGCGCGCCTTGAGCCTGCGGCCGATCGCCAGCAACTGGGCAAGACTGGTGAGATAGGTCGCGGCAAGCGCCGCCTCCATCGCCGTCGTCGCTGTGCGCGGCGCGCCGAAGGCGACGGCCGCCAGCATGAAGCCGAGGATGAGCAGCGGGCGGATGATATAGGTCGGGCTCAGTGCGACGATCGGCCAGGTATGGGCCCGCGCGGTGCCGTCTAGCACGTCGCCAAGCGCGATCATCGGCAGCGCCAAAAGGCCGAGGACCAGCGGGATCAGGTAGTATCCCTCGATCAGATCGCCGAAGAAATGCAGGAACAGGAAACCGAAGACGGCGAGCGCGCTTGCCGAACTGATCGAGAAGACCCAAGCCGTCGTCGTCAGTCCGCGGATTTCGTCGAGCTCGTTGCGGGCATCGTATTGCGGAAGGAAGCGGATCACGACGGTGTGAAAACCGAGGCAGGAGAGATTGCCGAATACCACGACCAGCACCCAGACGAAGACGAAGATACCGTATTCGAACTCCCCCATCAGCCGGGCCTGCACGATCTGCGCGATGAGGGCGACGGCCGCCGAGATGACGCGGATGGCAAAGGCGATCAGCGCCATGCGCTGGGCCCGCGCCGTCTCGTCCTCGCGGGTCAACACCGAGGCAAGCTGATGCAACGCCGGATGCAGGCCGGATGGCAGCAGCTTCTCTGCTCTCTGGATGACCTCCATGATCAACACTATAGGCCCGCCGGTGACGCAATGACAATATAAGTGAACTTGTCAGTTTGCGGTTAAGAAACGGTTCCGCTTCCTTGGACGGAGGTATGTCGGTTCAAGAAAAAGGCGACCGCGAGGCCGCCTTTTCTGGGCTATCTACTTAACCTTCTTGACGTCAGGCGTTTTCGTAGGCGCCATGGCAGTGCTTGTACTTCTTGCCCGAACCGCAGGGGCAAGCATCGTTGCGGCCAATCCTGCCCCAGGTCGATGGATCGTTCGGATCGCGATTTTCCGGCGCAACAACGCCCGATGCGGTGGACGAAGAACCTTCGCCGAAATCGTCTTCGCCGGTGGTGGCATCGACGTGATGGCCTTCCATCTCCGGTACGGCGGGAGCCGGCGGCGGATCGCGCACAAGTTCGACGCGCATCATCTGCGAGGTAACGGCATCGCGCAGGTTGGCCAGCAGCGCCTGGAAGAGTTCGAAGGCCTCGGCCTTGTATTCCTGTAGTGGGTCGCGCTGGGCATAGCCACGGAAGCCGACGACCGAGCGCAGATGGTCGAGATTGACGATATGCTCGCGCCACAGGTTGTCGATTGTCTGCAGCACGACGGAGCGCTCGACATAGGCCATGATCTCGGGGCCGAAACGCTCGGCCTTCTCGGCCATCGCCTTATCCGCGGCCTCGGTGATGCGGGCGACAATGTCATCCTCGGCAATGCCTTCCTCGTCCGCCCATACCTCGATTGGAAGGTCGAGATTGAGGGTGACGACAACCTGTTGCTTGAGGCCGGCCACGTCCCACTGCTCGACATAGGCGCGTTCGGGGATATGGGTGCGCACCATGGTCTCGATGACCTCGTGGCGCATGTCCTCGATCGTGCCGGAAACGTCGGTCGCGTCCATCAGTTCGATGCGCTGTTCGAAGATCACCTTGCGCTGGTCGTTCAGGACGTCGTCATATTTCAGGAGGTTCTTGCGGATGTCGAAGTTGCGCGCCTCGACCTTCTTCTGTGCCCGCTCCAGCGCCTTGTTGATCCACGGATGGACGATTGCCTCGCCTTCCTTCAGGCCAAGCTTCTTCAGCATCGAGTCCATGCGATCGGAGCCGAAGATCCGCATCAGGTCGTCCTGCAGCGACAGATAGAACTTCGAGCGGCCAGGGTCGCCCTGTCGGCCGGAGCGGCCACGGAGCTGGTTGTCGATGCGCCGGCTCTCGTGGCGTTCCGTGGCGATCACGTAGAGCCCGCCGGCGGCGAGCATCTTGGCCTTGAGTTCGGCCACTTCCGCTCGGGCGGCGGCGACCTTGGCGTCGCGCTCCTCGCCGGGCTCCATGCCCTCGAGCTCGCGCTCGAGGCGCATGTCGAGATTGCCGCCGAGCTGGATGTCGGTGCCGCGGCCGGCCATGTTGGTGGCGATCGTGACCGCGCCGGGAACACCGGCCTGGGACACGATATAGGCTTCCTGTTCGTGATAGCGGGCGTTGAGGACGGCGAATTTGTCGAAGCCGGACTGTTTCAGCATGGTAGCCAGCAATTCGGACTTCTCGATCGAGGTCGTGCCGACCAGAACCGGCTGGTTGCGGCTATGGGCGTCCTTGATCTCCTCGATGATCGCCTTGAACTTCTCGTCGAAGGTCCGGTAGACCTCGTCGTCTTCGTCGATACGCTGGATCGGCAGGTTGGTCGGAACCTCGATGACGTCCAGACCGTAGATGTTCTGGAATTCTTCCGCTTCTGTCGAGGCGGTGCCGGTCATGCCCGCCAGCTTGCCGTACATGCGGAAATAGTTCTGGAAGGTAATCGAGGCGAGGGTCTGGTTTTCCGGCTGGATCTGCACCTTTTCCTTGGCTTCGAGCGCCTGATGCTGACCTTCGGAATAACGCCGTCCCGGCATCATGCGGCCGGTGAACTCGTCGATGATGACGATCTCGTCGTTGCGGACGATATAGTCCTTGTCGCGCGAGAACAGCTTGTGGGCCTTCAGCGCATTGTTGATGTGGTGCACGATCGCGACATTCTCGACATCGTAGAGCGAGGCGCCCTTCAGCAGGTTGGCTTCACGCAACAGGTTCTCGAGCTTTTCGGTGCCGACTTCCGAGAAGTTGGCCGAGCGCTGCTTCTCGTCGATCTCGTAGTCTTCTTCCGACAGAAGCGGGATGAAGGCGTCGATCGTGGTATAGAGATCGGAGCGGTCATCGAGCGGGCCCGAAATGATCAGCGGCGTGCGGGCTTCGTCGACCAGGATCGAGTCCACTTCGTCGACGATCGCGTAGTGGTGGCCGCGCTGGACCATCTGTCCGCGCTCGTACTTCATGTTGTCGCGCAGATAGTCGAAGCCGAGTTCGTTGTTGGTGGCATAGGTGATGTCGCAGGCATAGGCCGCGCGGCGTTCCTCGTCGGTGATGCCGTGGACGATGACGCCGGTGGTGAGGCCGAGGAAGCTGTAGAGCTTGCCCATCGTCATCGAGTCGCGCTTGGCGAGATAGTCGTTGACGGTGACGACATGAACGCCCTTGCCGGACAGCGCGNNTGCCACCAGCGTCTTGCCTTCGCCCGTCTTCATCTCGGCGATGGAGTTGTCGTTGAGGATCATCGCGCCGACCAGCTGCACGTCGAAGGGGCGCATGCCGAGCGCGCGGCGCGAGGCTTCGCGGGCGACGGCAAAGGCCGGAACGAGCAGGTCATCGATCGACTTGCCATCGGCCAGCATCTTGCGGAATTCTTGCGTCTTGCCGGCAAGCGCCTCGTCAGACAGTGCCTTCATGCTCTCTTCGAGAGCATTGATCGCGGCGACCTTGGGCTGATAGGAGCGAACGCGACGTTCGTTGGACGATCCGAAGAGTTTGCGGGCGAGCCCACCGAGACTGACCATTCGATGGTCCTTTCTGACCTTCGTCATATTCTGAGCGCGTCCCTGTCATCCGCCGAAAATCGGCGAACAGGCGCAGAGCACCGGGAAACGGCTCTGGACGCGCGGTTGCGTGACAGATAAGAGGGGGGTCGAATGATGTCAACGCCACAGGGTGGCCGGAAAAGCCTGCCCCGGCGTGCGTTTGACAATTTTTCGCCCGATTTGAACGGTCTTGAAACGCTTCACCTTCCGAAAGGTTTCTTATGCTTCGTCTCCATAAAATTGCGCTTGCCGCTTGCGTGGCCTTCATCGGGCTCCAGAGCCATGTTCTTGCCCAGGACGCCGATACCGTCGTTGCCAAGGTCGGCAAGCTTGAAATCACCCAGTCCGAACTCGACTTGGCAATCGCCAATCTCGACCCGCAGCTTGCCCAACTGCCCGACGAGCAGAAGAAGGTCGCGGCCCTGTCTGGCGCGATCGACGTCAAGCTGCTCGCCGGCAATGCCGAAGGCGAAGGCTTGAAGGACGATGCCGAGTTCCAGAAGCGCATGCAGTTCGTCGCCGACCGCGAACTCCATAACCTCTATTTCAAGAAGCACGTCGTCGATGCCGTCACCGAAGACGAGGTCAAGGCACGCTACGAGAAGGAAATCGCGGCCCTGCCGAAGCAGGAAGAGGTGAATGCCCGCCATATCCTGGTGAAGACCGAGGAAGAGGCCAAGGCGATCATCGCCGATCTCGATGCCGGCAAGGATTTCATCGAACTCGCCAAGGAGAAGTCGACCGACCCGAACAAGTCGGAAGGCGGCGACCTCGGCTACTTCTCCAAGGGCCGCATGGTTCCGGAATTCGAGGAAGCGGCCTTCGCCATGGAGAAGGGCGCCTACTCCAAGATCCCGGTCCAGACCCAGTTCGGCTTCCATGTCATCAAGGTCGAGGACAAGCGCGACGCCGCTCCGCCGGCTTATGAAACCGTTGCCCAGCAGGTTCGCCAGCTGGTGATGCGCGACAAATATCTGGAGATCATCGAGAAGGCCAAGGCCGAGCAGCCGGTCGAAATCCTTGATGAAGCCCTTCGCAAGGGCTACGAGGACGTCAACAATCCCCAGGAATAAACGGCAAATTCCCGATAGAAACGCGGGTCCGCGCTTATGCGGGCCCTATCATTCCAGGCAGCGAATATGTCCGCAACCGTTTCTCCCCTTGCCCCCACGTCCTATCCGGACATGCCGTCGATCCGTGGCCTTCGCATGGCGACCGCTGCCGCCGGCATCAAGTACAAGAACCGAACCGACGTGCTGCTGATGGCGTTCGACCGTCCGGCGGCCGTTGCCGGCGTGTTCACCCAGTCGAAGTGCCCGTCGGCCCCGGTCGATTTTTGCCGCTCGAACCTTGCACATGGCGTGGCACGCGGTGTGGTCGTCAATTCCGGTAACGCCAACGCTTTTACCGGCCTCAAAGGCAAGGCCGCGACCAAACTGACGGCCAAGTCCGCGGCTGCGGCGCTCGAATGCGGCGAGGACGAAATCTATCTGGCCTCCACCGGCGTGATCGGCGAGCCGCTCGACGCGACCAAGTTCTCCGGCGTTCTGGGCAACATGGCGGCTGGCGCCACGGGTGATTTCTGGCTGGAAGCGGCACGAGCGATCATGACCACCGACACCTATCCAAAGGTGGCCACGCGCACCGCCGAGATCGGCGGCGTCACGGTGACGATCAACGGCATTGCCAAGGGTGCGGGCATGATCGCCCCCGACATGGCGACCATGCTCTCCTTCGTCGTCACCGACGCCGATATTGCAGCCCCCGCGCTGCAGGACCTGCTGTCGGCCGGTGTCGGGCCGACATTCAATGCCATTACCGTCGATAGCGATACATCGACCTCCGANNACCGGTGCTGCCGCCGCCGATGGCCAGAAGACGATCGAGACGGCTGATGATCCGGCGCTTTCGGGCTTCAGGCTCGCGCTCAACGATCTGCTCAAGGATCTGGCGTTGCAGGTGGTCCGCGACGGCGAGGGCGCCCGCAAGATGGTCGAGATCACCGTGACCGGCGCCGAGAGCGACCTTGCCGCCAAGAAGATCGCGCTGTCGATTGCCAATTCACCGCTGGTCAAGACCGCGGTTGCCGGCGAAGACGCCAATTGGGGCCGCATCGTCATGGCGGTCGGCAAGTCCGGCGAAATGGCCGACCGCGACCGGCTGGCGATCTGGTTCGACGATATCCGCGTGGCCGTCAACGGCGAGCGCGACCCGGCCTATTCCGAGGCGGCGGCGACCGCCGTGATGCAGCGCCAGGACATCCCGGTCCGCGTCGACATCGGGCTTGGCGAGGGCAAGGCGACGGTCTGGACCTGCGACCTCACCAAGGAATATGTGGCCATCAACGGCGACTACCGGAGTTGATCGCCGCAATGTCCTGTGCCGACACCGATCAGAACCTGCCGCTCGTCCGGCGCCTCGAGGCTGTTGGTTTTCGGGCCTGGCCCGCGACTTCCGTACAGTACGACGGCAGCTGGCAGATTCGCCTCACCGGCGGCCATCCTTCAAAGCGGTTGAACTGCGTCGTCGCGCTTGATCCGTCGGACAGCCGGGATATCTCTATCCGCCTCGAGAAGGCAGCCCGTAAGTTCGAGGCCCATGGCCGGCCGATCCTGGTGCGCGAGACGCCGCTGACGCCAAAGCCGCTCATCGAGTTGATGAAGGCCGACGGATGGGAGCGGTTCGAGGAAGTGCTGACGCTGACTTGTGACCTGGGCGCGATCGAACTGCCGGAAAACACCCTCGACCATCTCCCAAGCCACGACGTCGGACGCTTCGTCGATGCGGATCTTAGCGTCAACGGAACCGATCCGGCGCTCAAGCCGGCGCTTGCCGAAGTGGTGAGCTCGATCAAGCCACCGACCGGGCTTTTCGTCATCGAGGATCCGCAGGACGGACCCGTGGCCGTGATGCTCTGCGTGCAGGACAATGACCTCGCTGGCATCATGTCGCTTTCCGTCAGGCCGGACCATCAAAACCGTGGCCTCGGGCTTGAAATCCTGACGGCAGCGCTGCGCTGGGCGCGGATGCGTGGGGCGAAGAGCGCCTGGCTACAGGTCGTGGCGGACAATGCGCCGGCCCTTGCCCTTTACTCCAAGCTTGGCTTCACCGAGGCCTATCGCTACGCCTACTGGCGCAGGGCTTCGAAAGCATGACGGACGGCGGCAAGCCCATCCTGCTCGTTGCGGCCTGCGCGCTGATCGACGCCGACAACCGGATCCTGCTGGCGCAGCGGCCCGAGGGCAAAACGCTCGCAGGCCTCTGGGAATTTCCCGGCGGCAAGGTCGAGAAGGGCGAGACGCCCGAGGAGACGCTGATCCGCGAACTCGAGGAAGAACTCGGCGTCGTCACCAAGGTGCCGTGCCTGGCACCATTGACCTTTGCCAGCCACACCTATGAGACCTTCCACCTGCTGATGCCGCTCTATATCTGCCGGCGCTACGAGGGGATTGCCCATGGGCGAGAGGGGCAGGCGTTGAAATGGGTGCGCTCGAAAGCCCTGCGCGACTACCCCATGCCGCCGGCGGACGAGCCTCTGATCCCGTTTCTCCAGGACCTTCTTTAGCCTTTTCTATAATTTGCAGATGTTCTTAACGCAAAGTTTACGGCCCTGGGGCAAAGCTCATTGCTGTTGTTCATGCGTTTGAAGCGTGGGCGTGGAGCATAGCATGTCAAACGAAGATTTCTGGAAGACCGTCAGGTCGAGAGAACGGTCTTCGCGACTGTCCGGGAAGACCGGCGCGCTCAACATCGCGCTCCTCTTCGGGATGGCTGCGATCGCACTGTCGCTCGTGCTGACCCCCATGCTTGCCGACCGGACCGACAAGCGCAGTCTCGCTTTCCATCCGGACCAGGTTGACATGATGAGCACCGGCTCGATCGGCCGATCGGACGGGAGCAAGCGCTACACGATCCGTCGCAGCGTGCTGCAAGAAACACCGGGTTCGATCTGCATCGTCGGAGACGGCTGCTGAGCGGTGCACCGGCCCAACCAAGAAGGTCGAGTTCGGCGTCGCAAGGATATCAGGAGGGGGAATGCATCTCGTTTTGAAATTCATCGCCGACCGTCAGGCGGCAACCGCGATCGAATACGGCCTCATCGCCGCCATCATCGGACTGGCATTGATTCTCGGTCTGGGTGCGTTTTCCGATTCGCTGGCCGCCATGTTCGAGACGATCAGTACGACGATCAACGATTCCTGGAAATGATCATCGTCTCCGGGATCTCCCTCCATACCGGAGGGATATCCGCGACGGTCGCAACGGCAAACATCGGATCTCTCAGCCATTTCCCTTCTTCGTCGGCGGANNGGGTCGGGTCGAGCGCATCGGCAAGGCGCATCTTGGCCGAGCCGGGCTTCAACGGCTTCTGCTGGCTTTCATGCGGCGCCCAGCCGGAAACGAAGATGATCGAGAAGGTGGCGCGGATACGGCCGTCCGGGTCCGAATACCGCTCGGCATAACGCTCGGCCGCCCTCAGGAAAAAGGCTCTACCGACCGGTTTGCGGCTGCGGCCGATCAATGGATTGGCCATGCCCATGGCCTTGAGATCGCGCATCAGGGCAAACAGGTTGTCGTAGCGGACCGTAAAACTCTCCTCGTCTATCACCGGCAGGGTAAAGCCGGCGCGCTGCATCAGGGAGCCGACGTCGCGGATGTCGGGGAAGGGGATGACGCGCGGGCTCGCACCGCCGTGGAGTTCGACCTCAGTGGTGAGCAGCACATCGCGCAATTCGCCAAGCGTGCCGGCGCCAGGGATCGCGGCGAGGAACAGGCCGTCGGGCTTGAGGGCGCGGCGGATCTGCACCAGCACGCCGGGCGTGTCGTTGGTCAGATGGAGCGCGAGCGGCGAGAGCACCAGGTTGACCGATTGCGGCGCGAGCGGCACGGCCTCGAAGGGGGCTTCGGTGAGCGCTCCGCCGTCGGCCGAAAAGTCCTGGTGCGTTTCGATGCGCTCGAGCCGGTCGATCTTGCCGGNNTGCAGTTCGACAGCGCGTTCGAAGCGGCGCTCGACCAGGGAGAGGCGTTCGGCAAGTTCGCGCGCCGCAATCTGCAGGAGGAAATCTCCGCCAGCTACCAGCCGGCGCTTCGCACGCAGGCGGTTGGCCGTCACCAGCTCCTGATCAAAAATCCGCTCCATGGCATCCGCTCCAGTCAAAAACTCGGTCTGGCAAAGGCGCCGGCAAGTGCCTAAAGTCAACCTCATGTCGGGTCAAATCGTGCAAAAGGCCGTGTCCGTCAGTATCGCCATGCCGATCGGCATCGCGGCGTTGCTGCGCGACATCGTCTTTCCACCAAGCTGCGCCCATTGCCATTGCCGGACCGGCCGGCACGGGGGCTTGTGCCCGCGCTGCTGGTCCTCCATGCGCTTCATCGAACGGCCGTTCTGCGAGGTGCTCGGCACGCCGTTCGGCCATGATCCAGGACCCGGCATGCTGTCGGCCGAGGCGATCGCCAATCCGCCGGTGTTCGACCGGCTGCGCAGCGTCGCCATCCATGAGGGCATCGCCCGCGATCTGGTCCACGACCTGAAATACCGCGACCGCACCGATCTCGCGCCGATGATGGCCGGCTGGATGGTGCGGGCCGGCGGCGAGGCGCTCGACGATTGCGATGTGGTGGTCTCGGTGCCACTGCACCGGACGCGGCTGTTTTCCCGCAAGTTCAACCAGTCGGCCGAGCTCGGCCGGCATGTGGCGCGCCTGTCAGGCAAGCCCTTCCGGCCGCTCGCGCTGGTGCGCAAAAAGAAGACTGTCCAGCAAGTGGGGCTGACGGCGAATGCCCGGGCGCTCAACGTGCGCGGCGCCTTCAGCGTGCCGGAAGGCCGAACGCCCGAAGTGTTCGGTCGAAAGATCGTGCTCATCGACGACGTCTTCACCACCGGGGCGACGGTCAGCGCCGCAACCCGCGCACTGAAGAAGGCAGGCGCCCGGGAGGTCACAGTTTTAACCTTTGCAAGGGCATTCTCCGGTCCTATATGACAGGGACAATCACATCCTTTCCGGCTCTCGCCGGCCCCATCCGACCGGAGACACATATGGCATCGGTGACTATCTATACCCGCCAGGGCTGCGGCTATTGCTCGCGCGCCAAGGCGCTGCTCGCATCCAAGGGCGTATCGTATCTTGAGCACGACGCGACCGGCAATCCGGAGTTGCGCCAGGAGATGATCGCCAAGTCGAATGGCGGCATGACCTTCCCGCAGATCTTCATCGGCGAACGCCATGTCGGCGGCTGCGACGATCTGCATGCACTCGACCGGGCCGGCAAGCTCGACGCCCTTCTGGCCGCTTAAGGAAAAGAAAACCATGACCTTCAAGGCTGCCGCCATCCAGATGTGCTCGGGTGTAAACCCGGAAAAGAATGCCGCGTCCATGGTCCGCCTCGTGCGAGAAGCCGCCGGCCACGGGGCGATCTATGTCCAGACGCCCGAAATGACCGGTGCCGTGCAAAAAGACCGTCAGGGCCTGATGACCGTCCTGCGCGACGAGGAGCATGATATCATCGTCAAGACCGCCGGGGATCTTGCGCGCGAACTTTCGATCCATCTGCATGTCGGCTCGACCGCGATTCTGCTTGCCGACGGCAAGATCGCCAATCGGGCCTTCCTGTTCGGACCCGATGGCCGCAAGATCTGCGCTTACGACAAGATCCACATGTTCGACGTCGATCTCGACAATGGCGAGAGCTGGCGTGAGAGCGCCGTCTACCGGCCGGGCGACAAGGCGATGGTCGCCGATCTTCCCTTTGCCAAGCTCGGCTTCGGCATCTGCTACGACGTGCGTTTCCCACAGCTGTTCCGCGCGGAAGCCGTTGCCGGCGCGCAGATCCTGACGACGCCCGCCGCGTTTACCCGCCAGACCGGCGAGGCGCACTGGGAGGTGTTGCTCAGGGCCCGGGCGATCGAGAACGGGGCCTTCGTCATCTCGGCGGCCCAAGCCGGCGTGCACGAGGACGGCCGCGAGACCTATGGCCATTCGATGATCGTCGATCCCTGGGGCAAGGTGCTGGCCGTGGCCGGTGGTGCCGGCGAGGCGATCGTCATGGCCGACATCGATGTGGGGGCGGTGGCTGCAGCGCGCGCCAAGATCCCCAATTTGAAGAACGCGCGCGACTTCGAACTCAGCATGCAGCCGGAACTCGCGAAAGGGGGCGTCACCGTTTGATCCGCTATTCGCTCATCTGCGACAAGGGGCACGACTTCGAGGGCTGGTTCTCGCAGAGCGGTGACTTTGACCGCCAGAAGGCGAGCGGGTATCTGAGCTGTCCCGCCTGCGGCTCGCTCGAGGTGTCGAAGGTGCTGATGGCGCCGTCGGTCTCGACCGCGCGGCAGAAGGAGGCGGTGCATGCACTGGCCGTCACCGAGGCGCAGAAGACGGCGATGGCCAAGTTGAAGGAGGCGATCACCGCGATCCGGGCCAATAGCGAGGACGTCGGCGAGCGCTTTCCCGAAGAGGCCCGCAAGATCCACTACGGCGAAGCCGAAGCGCGCGGCATCATCGGCGAGGCATCGATCGCAGAGGTGAAGGCGCTGGTCGACGAGGGCATCGAGATCGCCCCGCTGCCGGTTCTGCCGGACGACGTGAATTGACGCTTCAGGTGTCTGAACCTCCGAGATTGCGTTTGGCTTGCCGAGCCAAGATCCGCTCATAGTTGCGGGCGCCGTGCAGAATGCGGACAATGGTCACCGTTGTCTGGTCTGTTTGGTAGAAGATCAGATAGCGCTCGAATACGCGCCGTCTCATACCACCGACACGTGGAAGATGGACAAGCGCGAAAGCTTCCGGCATGTCGGCGATCTCAAGACAGCACTGTAGCAGTTCGTCCAAGAAAGCGTCGGCGCGCGACGGATTGTGTTCGAGGATATAACGGCCGATCGCGGTCAGATCGGCGCGAGCCGAACGGGTGAACGCAACCCTCATGCTCGCCGGCGTTTTAGGCCGAGCTCGGCGCGAACGCTGTCAAAAGCCTCTTCGGCCGACGTGACGCGTCCGCCTTCGATGTCGGCAAGGCCGCGGTCCAGTTCCTGCTCCAATGTCTGCAGGGCTTGCTCATCCTCGAAGCGTTCATGCAGCAGCGCCGCAACATAGGCACTGGCGGAGGGGAATGATCCCCGCTTCATTTCCTTGAGGATGAACTCCTCCATCTGGGGGTCCACCTGGACAGCAATCTCGGTTTTTCCGGCCATCACGATTTCCTCATCCATTCGAAGGCGAGCATATCATGACCGGGGATGTGGGGGAAAGCCTCGGTTCCAGCTGGGATCACTTCCCCGCGCCCTCTGCGACCCTACCTCACCCCTTGAACCCGCCACCCTCGAGATAGGTCTGCTCTTCCCTCGTCGTGTCGCGCCCCAGTGCGGCATTGCGGTGGGGGAAGCGGCCGAAGCGTGCGATGATGTCGCGGTGCTCGACCGCCCAGCGCAGGCTTTCGGTGTCGCCGGTCTCATCGCGATGGGCGGTGAAAAGGTCCATGCTGAGCGCCTGGTCGGCCGGGTCCTCGGAATGCTCGAAGGGCAGGTAGACGAAGGGGCGCAGCTTGGGATCGACCGCGTGGTAAAAGCCTTGCTCCAGCGCCTTGCGGGCGATCATCCGCGCCAGGCCGTCGGTCGCGAAGGCATGGCCGCTGCCCCGGAAGAGATTGCGGGGGAACTGGTCGAGCAGGATCAGAAGGGCAAGCGTGCCTTCGGCCGTCTGCTCCCAGTCGGCCAAGTCGCCGCGGGCGGCGGCGAAATGGGCGTCGAGAAAGCCGTCACGGATCGCGGCATCAAAGCCGTCGTCCTTGGCGAACCATTTTGCCGGTCCGGCCTCGCGCCAGAAGGAGACGACGTCTGCCGGGGCCGTCATGCCGCGCCTCCCGCCGTCGTTCCGGCGATCGCGGGACGGCGGGCCAGCACCATGTAGTTGACGTCGATGTCGGCGGACAGGTTCCACTGATTGTGCAGCGGATTGAAGAACACGCCTTTCATCTCGACGACCTCCATGCCGCTCGTCTTCAATGGCGCCTCGAGCTCTTCGGGGCGCACCAGTTTCTCGTACTGGTGTGTACCGCGCGGCAGCCAGCCGAGCACGTATTCGGCGCCGACGATGGCCAGGGCGGCCGCCTTGAAGGTACGGTTGATGGTGGAAATGAGCATAAGGCCGCCGGGCCGCACCATGGAGGCGCAGGTGGAGATGAAGAACTCCACGTCGGCGACATGCTCCACCACTTCCATGTTGAGGACCACATCGAAGGTTTCGCCGGCGGCGGCGAGCGATTCCGCGGTGACGGCACGGTAGTCGACTTCAACACCTGTCTGGGCGGCATGGGTGCTGGCAATGCCGATATTGCGCTCGGAGGCGTCGGCGCCGAGCACATTGGCACCCATTCGGGCGACCGGCTCGGAGAGCAGGCCGCCGCCGCAGCCGATGTCGAGGATGCGCAGGCCGTCCAGCGGGCGATGGGCCTTGGGGTCGCGGCCGAAATGGGCTGAGACATGATCGCGGATATAGGCGAGGCGGACGGGATTGATCTTGTGCAGGGGCTTGAACTTGCCGGTCGGGTCCCACCATTCCGCCGCCATGGCGGAAAAACGGTCGACTTCAACCTGATCGATCGTGGTGCGTGCTTCAGCGCTCATTATCGGATCCTCTCTGCACGGATATTGCCTTTCAAGTGGGCCGGTCGGGTGGCAAAGGCAAGGGTTCGGCTCGTCGGGGGCGAAGCGTGCGAGATAGCGGCGGCGCGCCCGGTTCTGCTTCCGGAAACAGTATTCCACGGTGAGTGGATCGTCCTCGCTCAGCATGACGTCGATCTGCGGCAGTGTCGTCTCGACGAGATAGTCGAAGATTTTCCCTTCCGCATTCACGATGCAGAGCGGAAGGCAGGCGACGGCGGCACCGCTCAGACCGAGTTCGCGCTCCCTGGCGATCGCCGGGCCCTGGCGTGGCGTGGCGAGCATCGGGCCGCTGCACATGCGGTTGCGACGACAGACCCGGTTTCGACAGAGCGGCCGGGCTTGCCTGTCGTCGCAGTGGCGCAGGGCGAGC